>CAZMQG010000014.1:0-41327 GCA_964568625.1 uncultured Pseudomonadota bacterium
TTGAGGAAGGGGCTGATATTGCCAACATGGCGATTGAGGTTGTGGAGAAAAATCCACAAATTATTCAAGCTGGAGATAACATTGCGCCGACAATAAGAACCGTGGCTACAATTGAACAAAAATCGCATTGGGAATCTCTTGCGCATGATCCCGCCCATGGAAATGCAATAAGTAGCAAAAGCATAGAAGAAGCTTTGGCTGGAATTGCTGCCGAAGAAAAAGGCTTTTTGCCTGGACCTATTAAACGCGATCCAAGCGGATCTGCAGAATTTATTGACGCATTAGAACGCGCCTGGGATGTTAAAACTCCAATATCAGTTGCACCAAACGGAAAACGCGTGTTTAAGCTAGATCAGATATTTGATAGCATAAAGCGAGAACTAGGTACTGGCGAAAATGTTATCTTGAACATGGTACGGCTTGATGAAGAAGATGCATTGTCTTTGATTTCAAAATTAAAAACAGAATTGACACCTGATGAAATCAAAAAAATCATTACTGTTTTAAAAAAGGACTTGTTTTGACATGGCTAATCTAATACTGAAAAATAACAAAGTCATATGGAAGTGTTCCAATTCCATGCTAGCACTTATTTATGAAACAATTGTGAAAATTATGAATGATAAAAACATAAATAAAGACTCTGCCGTTTATAAATTTGTGGAAAAATTAAATCAAGATATCTATGGAGATGGATGTATTTGTGTTGATCTTGATGATTACCTAAAAAACAAGACTGACATGTTTTTATTTGCACAGTTATTTAAGGAATCAGTAGAACAGCTTAAGAAAAAATTTGAATGGCAAGAAGAACTATATAACCATGCATTAAATTTGTACAGTTTTTTAATTTCATTAATTGATTAGTTATATTGAATGAAATTAAATTAAAAAAGGCTTTGCGACAAGATTAACCAAATAAGACAAGTAAGTAGGTCTTTGAAATTTTAAGCACGACACAACATTTTTTCTAGATGGAGTAATATAAAAACTGGCACGTTAGCTGCAACAGTTGAAGGTCGTGCACTTTTAAGTCAGTACGCTGAAGCATTGAATTCGCCTTTTGCAAAAGAATATGTTTTGGAAGCAGCAGGAGTTGGAAAGCTTGCACTTGAGGAAGGTGCAGATATTGCCAACATGGCGATTGAGGTTGTGGAGAAAAATCCAAAACTTATCCAGACAGAGGGCAGTTTTATAGGGGCTACAAAGAGGGTTGTTGATGTAGAAAAACTTGCTACAAAAATTCGCAAAGTTGGTGATGATATTTTAGATTTATCTGAAGTCGCTGGTGGCCATACTCTTGAAAAACATGCGGGAAAAGGTATTAATAAACTTACAAAGAGGGCCGCAAAGGATCCACTTGTAAAATCAGCGTCTAGTTTTACTGACACTCGAACTGCTATTAGCGCTGCGCAAGAAAGTTTGAGGAATAATGCAAGAGAGATAGCGCTGTGGCTTAGAGACAATACCTCAAAAGACAAATTGATAATTGATTTTTCACATAAGTATTCAATTGGTTATGGAGTTTTAAAGGGAAATAGGACGCCTATATATGATTTAACAAAATCTCGGATGGTGTTAATAAAGGATGCAGCTCAGGACATAGGATTTAAAATATTAACGACATTCCCAATTGTAGAATAAAATTAGGATTTTTATGAAAATGTTAGAATACTTTTTTGGCTGTTATTTCAATCAAAGTGCATATTTCGATGAGTTAGATGAACTTATCAAAAATTTTAAAAATACAGAGCTGGACCATTATCAAATACAATTTATTACAGAGCTTCATCAAATCATACAAACAAAGAATTATGAATTGGCTGCTAAGATTATTGATAAATACGGAGACAGAACTCCAAATTTATCGCAAACAGAACAACTTATTAGATATATTTATAACCGCTTAATTGATCAACCTACTTGTTTAGATATGAAAGATTTTGTTAAAGATTGCAAAGTTGTTTTCTGTCCAATTTGTTGTCCTGACCAAGAAAACCCTCAAATGATTATTCTTATTCAAAAAGCAAAGATAATCGGGAAAGACATGCAGATTTTTGCCTGTAAGGATTGCAAGCATGTTTGGCTTACTGAAGACATTCGCATTGACAATGCACAGGATTATAAAAAATTTATGAAATCTCTTGGGTTGAAAGGTTTATGGAAAGAATTGAGTGACGTGGATATTTTATAGGATAAGAAAATACCTTTTTAAAATGTTATTTTCTTATGGATCTTTGACATAAACTTCCATTTCGGCATTGAGTGATACACGAATAGCAATGATGGATCTGCAGTCAAGCTATGCGGACAATCTTCAAGTAAGAGCCTTTGCTCCATTAATTTATCAGGCAACTGCACAAGCAAAAGTAGAAAAAAATATAGAGAAAGCATTTAATCTTTCTGACTTTTCTTATGATCTCGTTCGAATTGTTGTAGACGGTGTGAGGCTCATGGTCTTGACGATAAATAATCCAGAAATCGCTGCTCGTGGAATTGCCAGTGGTTTAAAAACAACCACAAATCGAAAATTTTACTAGAGTTCCAGAGCCAATTGGATATGTTTTATCTGCCCCAAATTCTGATCCTAGCGATGTGTGATAGGGACGAATATAGTCAAAATAGTCTTTGCTAAATTCCATTTTTCCCTTGTATTTTTTTTAAAAAAGGTTTTATAATTCAACACAATCTAAAAAATAAGAATAATATTTTTACGCGAATTGTTTAATGAAAGAGCTTTATATGCAAGAAAACATAAATAAAATAATTAATATTGTCGTTTATGTTGTTTTTATATTTTTACTTTTTAATATTGTAGCTTTGTTATTTTGGAATAGTTGGCAAGGTTGTAATGGTATAACGTGTAACACGGCTTTAATATTACAGCATATTTTGATTATGATTTTTTGTTTAATATTTTTGATAAAAGATAGAATCATTAAATTAACTATGTCTTCGGATGGAGTGAGCGCTGAATTGCAGAAAATAGAAAAAGCAAAGGAAGAGATTTTTGCAACTAAAGAAGAAATAATTGGTATTAAAATGAGTTGTTAAATTTGTATAAGGCGGTTCTTAAAATGACTATAACGTCTGTTGAAAATTCAAAGCGTTGGTCTGGTTGGGCCGAACGTCGATATAATCAACATATCGAAGAAATGTATGAAAGATGTGATAAATTGAATATCTCAAAAGCAGAGCGAGATAATATTTTTCAGACAAAAATATTATGGGACAAAATTGATCTTATTCAAAAATTAAAGAGTGAGATTGAATCTGGTATTGAAAATTCAGATCTTAAAAAAGAATTTGATGAACAAATGAACAAAATTATTAATGGTGCCGATGATCCAACGACAGAGTGGTTAGAAAAGTATATCGATAAGACCATATTTGATGAATCTGCTAAAAGTAAATTACGTGAGAAAATAAAGTCTTACCGCAAATGATTATTAAGCTTTATTCATTCCAATTTTATTTTCTAGCCAAATACTCTTTATTTAACTGATCAATAACTTCCTGTGTAATATCATATTCAGGAGCAATGTATGTACGATACTCATTGGGAAGATTGTCATAAGGAATTACAGTTGAGGCTCCAAACCGATTTGCAATCGAAGCAAACACAGCAGGAATGATTTTGTTATTTAATGCTTTTAAAGCTTTAAGGCGTGTTGCTTCATTCGATATTTTTTTTATGTCTGAAAACGCCAAAACGTTTTTTAAAAATTTAGCCAGATCATAAAATAAAACAGGTTTTGGTTGAAGCTTAGTCGGTGCATCCAAAAGTTGTTGCAATTCATGCTGTTGCAATCCATAACGCTCAGGCGTTCGGGATTTGCCAGGCTTTGCCGCAAAAGATAATCCAACCATCGATGTCATTAACACAAAAAGGATAATGCGAAGTTTCATGATATAACCCCCAATAAATTACTGAAAATTTATAACCTGAATCTAGCTTGCCTGATCTGGCCGTCTTTAACAAATGGGGTGGGGGTAAAAAGGGGTGATTAAGTACAAATGAAATAATTCTGATATTTTATGAATTGTTTGGCTTTGAAATTGTAATTAAATTGGGTTTCTGTACATAAAATCAAGAGATTATAATTTAGATTAAAATTATGGTTAGAGCTGCCTTCGCCCAAGTGGCTTTGTCTCTCACGTACGTGTACTGTGTATGCACTCCCAGCCCTCGCCCTTATGTGGCTTCGGCGGGCAGGCACCATGAGCGTGCGTTAAGAGATTACAATTATAGATTTAAAATTGTGTGCCAAGTTTTACGTTAATATTCCAATATTGAGGGGTATTCATTCCGGCTAATGCATCTTGCACTCCAATCGTTATATATGATGGTAATTTTGCAAGTTGCATCTCCCACCCTATGTCAAGAGATATATCCCACAGATGTTGGCTTGGATTGGTGATTGCATCAATACGGATCTCATCAATATGGGGCTCAGGTTGATTGATTAATGAAATTTTTTCTTCGGGAATATTGATATATTGTACTCCAATACCACCGATAAAATGTTTAAATTTATATGCCAAATCCGATCGAACTCTATACATATGATTTGCATGAATTTTTACCGGTACAAACGTTTTTGAATTATTCGCCCAAGTTAAGACCCCTGTGCCATTAAAGCCTTGCCAAAATGTTATATCAGCGTTTGTCAGCCAATCAATGTGATGTTTTGGCTTTCCCCATAAACGAACAAAATTTTCTAATCCAGGTCCATATGAAAATTTATGATTATACGAAATAAATGGGTTCAATAATCCATTCTGAAATAATGTATGTTTTGATGTAGGAATTGTTCCAACAAAATATCCTGAAACATGCCAGCTTTGTCTTTGAATTGCCTCCCATCCTATCAAAACTGGAATATCGGCTATGGTAGCAGAAGATCCACTATAAAATTTATGAGATTCTTGTGGTCCGATTAACCCATTCCACTCATTTATCTTCTCATGCACTAAAAGTGCTGGAACATACAGTTGGCCGTATAAACCTTTTAATAATCGATCCATGTGTAGGTGGCCTTGTAGCGCAATTCCATATCCTTCATAACCATAATAATACTCGTTGGGTTTTACCACACTAAAAAGATTTGCTCGTACGTGGCCTTGCCATGGGGAAGATTTTTTAGATCTATCATGCACATTTGAAACACATGGAGGGGAAAAGAGATTATTGGGAGTTCCTTCGATCCATGTTGTTGGCGTGTAGGCGGATATATTTACAACTGAATTCACAAAAAACAGCCATAAGCAAAGTTTACGTAATTGTAGCATTTTTGGTCCTGCATAAATATTTTTTGAGGGATATTGTTTTACTTATTATGCATAAAATTTTTTCTACAATATGGTAACCAGTTGTCAAACAAAGTCAATTTTAACGTAATCTTTTTAGTGCGTTTTGTTTGGTTCGTTTTGATACTCAATTTTTAAGAATCTGTTAATCTTGAAACATTTCAATGGCCAGTTGTATAGAATTGCTTATAAATAGAAAGATATTTTATACAGAAATAATTTGGTGAATCAATGATTGGAATGGCTTAACATGTATAAAGATTATGTAAAAAACTTATTATTATTGTGTTTAGATGGAAAAGATACATTTCAAACAAAGTCTATTACGGGTTTTACATGTGATTGTTTAACAGCAATTTATAATAATCGAGTTATCGTTGATAAAAATTTTGATCCGGATGAGTTAGTTTATGTTAAGAAATATCACGAAAAAAATCCATACACCCTGTGGATTGATTCACAAGACATCGATAGCAAAAACAAATTGCAAGCGGATGACTTTACTTTCTGTATTTCTTTTCCTGAAATGACGCTTGATTTAGGCATGTTGGCGCCTTGTGCTTATGATAGACAGATTTCCGTTCGCCGTGTCATGACGGAGGATGAGATTCTTACAACGTGGGTTCCTATTGTTATTAAGGCATACAGTCCACAAGCAAGTGAGGACGATTTTAAAAAATATTTTCAGGATTGGCATACGTTTTTTAAATATCTACGAAATTCGAACTCATATGAATGCATGCATTTTCTCTTGGGATATTGGAATGGAGTTCCTGTATCTACAGGGTTATTTATTGTTAAGAATGATGCTGTTTATATATATTGGATTGGCTCATTGACTGAGTTTAGAAATAAGGGCTTGGGCTTTGCAATAACAAGCATTCCACTTCATGAGTTCAAAAAGAAAGGTATAAAAAAAGCATTTCTCTTTGCTTCTGTTATGGGTAAACCTATTTATGAGAAGATTGGTTTTACAACTATTGGACAAGTTGATGTGTATAAAACAAAAGAATGACCTAAGGAATTTTTCAATAAATCTAACTGATACTATCGAACTTTAGAATGGCATGCCATTCTAAGCTAGGAGTCAAAATGACGAAAGCGAAGGATGAGGGGGGAAACATCGACTGGGAGGTTCAAAAACCATTTGATTTGTTCCTAAATTTGACCGATAGCATCAAATGGCTTGCCATCCGTAGCCACGTAGGGCAAAGGATGGCGGTACCTCGTTGACGCGTTCAGGACAGGTGATATCAGATTTGATTTTCCGCTAAATCGCATACAGACTGCGTTTTCAGAGTTGGGGATAAATGTAGATATTTAGTTGATTAAATCTATTTGTTAATCAGGATCTTAATACCGGCCCTTTTGGTATGGATGATCGGTTCGTATTTTTGGGTTAGTTAAGAAGATTGGGCTAGCTGAAAGTTTTGATAAAAAATCTTTTAACTTATTGAGCTTTCTTTGGTTATGATCTTTTAATTGATCATATTTTAGTCCAAGAAATCCGAGAAGGCATAATCTAACTATCCCATGCAGTTTTAATAGTTCTTCATATTTTCTTAAACTAACACCTGGTCGAAATTGATTATTTGACATCCAAAATTCGGGGTTTCCATGTGCTATTTTATTACGTTTTTTTTCATAATTTTTGGATACCCATTCTCCAATATATGATGATCTAGGAACCACGTTTTTAAGAAAACTATAAACTAACTTGCCTAGTTCTTCAGCTTTATGCTCTGATGCAAACAGAATACCTAGGCAAGTAAAAAGTTCCTGGTAAGCCATTGAATATGATGTTGTTCCCCATGTAGTAGCTTGTCCAAAAGAATCAATTGCCATTGAAATACGAGAATATAAGTGTGGTTTGTTTTTAAATCCTCTTATTTTTTTCAAAATTTTAGTGGCAAGTTTAAAGTCTTCTGCAGTATATTTTTCGTTGTGATGTTTGTCTCCCACGTTTATTCTGGTAAACAACCAATATAAAACCGGCAACTTACAAGTGTCACTTTTTGTATAAATAAATGATCCGGAAAAACCTATTTTTATAGGTTTTACTAAGCGAAGAGCCAAAATAATTTGGAAAAATAGCGCATCTTGATTACGTATATTTGATGATATTCGAATACATCTTTGCGGTGGGTTGCTTCCGTAATTTATCATTGGTAAAACATATCGATAAGGATGATATCTATCTTCATTGTCAATTTGATACAATTCGTGTTCAGTAGGACGCCGAATCAAATCAACTCCATCAGTGATTTTTAATGGAAAAATTTCATAATCATAGGGAAAGTCTGAAAAAAGAAAAAGTTTATCACCTTCGTTAAGTTTACTGTCTAGTTCCATTGAGTATCCTTATTCGTCAAACATCATATATTTGATTAGGTCGTCACGAATCGATTTACAAAGATTACGAACTTTTTCAGAATTTGGATGGGAGAACAGTACCTCAGATGCCTCAGCTTTCATTTTGTCTGTTGCATTTGGAAAATGAAATCTATTTAAATTATTGGTAAAATTATTGATCTCTTTTACTAATTTATCAAATGAATTTAACAGTTCTTCATTTTTAAAAACAGAAGCACGATTTCTAGCCAAAATGATTTTTTCTATAAATGCATTTCCCTTTTTTACATAATTAGCAAGTTCAAATTCGTCAGAATCAAAAAATTTGAGTAGTTCTTTTTGTTTTTCAGGAGACATGTTTTCATAATTATTTTGGTTTGCGTCGGAACGCCTACTATAAACAAAACTTACATAACCTAACCACTTGTGTATCTCTTGTTCAGAAATATCAATCTTATTCAGTATATCTTCTGCAAAATCACTTCGTTTTTTCAAACGGTTTTCTTTTTGCCATCTTTTAAATGTTGATGTGCCCCAAATAAACGTTGCGCCTGCTGCCAATGATAATATGAATGTTCCAATATTTCCAATATTACTTAGGAAAGTTTCCCAGTGATTTGCAGATGTCGTTTCTGGATACTGTAAAATATTAATAAATAAAAAAGTTGGAAATGTGATCATAAGAATGAAATCCTTTATTTATTGTCATAAGTTTCAACATGCTTTTTAATTGCATTCAAATACTTGCAATAGTTACATGATGGTGAATGATCTGGAATTCTGTTGCTTGATAGACAATCTTTGATTTGGTGTAAAACACCCTCAACCCATGCGTCATTGCCTACATGTGGCAACAATGAAACTTTAAAATGTAATGACCCTGTAAATGTTCCCCTAGCAGCGTCCCCATTGCAACATACAAAATAACCTGTGTCTGACACTTTAAAACCATTTTTTCTAAACAACCACTGATAAACTTCCATCTGACGTTTATAAGAATCACGATCGTCTAACGTTACATCTTTTTGGGTACTGGTTGCCTTATAGTCAACAATTATAAGTTCGCCGTTAGATTTAATCCAAACATCATCGACTGCACCAGTTACAATAAAATTTGTAGCCTCATGATGATATTTAATTCCACGCTGATTCATACGCCAATCATTGAGCTCTGGATGTGAAAATGGAATAGCATCAATGCCATGCTCAATCAAGTATGGATGAGCCTTATTTTCAGCTCTGTATTGATCAAATTCTTCTTTTAAGAGGGCGTCGACTGCATTATTCAATGTATAAGCAAACATTGGTGGTTGATCTGTTCCGCATTTTCGGTCTAAGTAAAAACAACGTTTACAACGTATAAAATTTTCTATTCTCGAACGACTCAATTTGTAAGGTGTTGTTTCAGTTGCGGAAAAAAGATTTCGTTCTCTTTGTGCAGTATATTTTGATTCCATTAAATTATAACCCCCATTAACTTATTTTAACTAACCTTAACCTGCCCATTCATTAGCATTGGTAGAAGCCAATCACGGAGTTCTGCAAGATTTTGATTTTCTATTTGGTTCTTGGCATACATTTTTATCGTAGACCCTAAAGTAACCCCAAACAGTTCTGCAATTTCTTCGTTGTAAACAATTTTGTATTTCATCATTACTGCTGGATTCACCCTCTTGTGACTATTGGATGTTCCGGTTGCCGATTGTGTGCAATAGGTGACAAATGAAGCATCTTTAGCAATCATGTACATGTAATTTTTGATTGCAATATTCTTGGTTCTCCAAACCACAAATTCTGTCGAGCAAATTAAATCAGTTTCATCTGTTGAATATATCACACGATTAAACCATGGATTTAGTTTTGAAACTAGTAAATCTGTATTTTTTACTATGAATTTATTACTTTTTATTTCTTCCCCATTCTCAATTTTATAAGTTCCTGTTTTATCAAATACTGGAATACTATAATGTTTGAATTTTTTATGTGGGGTATCCATTGGATTTAAAGACTTGTTACTAACACATGTAATTTCAGAAAGACTTTTTACATTCCACCCCTCCGGAATTTTCCTCTTCAACTCATCATTCCAAACCATTTTACCGCCACTGGTTTTGTAGGGTTTGCCATTTTTGTCTGGAAAATCAAACTGCACAAACCAATAGTCGTAAAGTGCTTTTGCCATTGCTTCCAACTCTGAATTGATGCGATTGTTTAGTTCGATTTTGGAGTCTAGGGCATATAATAAATTGGCAGTGTTTTCTTGTTCTTTAGGACTGGAAGGAATTTGTGTTACAATGTTGAACAGTCTCACTCTGTCCAATTCTCCTTGTCCTGTACTCCCATCCATGAATGATTGAATTTCTTTTTCAAACGAAAATAAACTATACCCTAAGCATTGAGCTTTAGCGTAAGATTGAAATCTTAAAAGCAAAATATGAGAATCGGCAATTAATGTAATACCTTTTGGTGTTTTAGCAACAAAGGCACATCTTCCAGCTGTACCCTGTCCTGTTGAATTAAAAAGGATGTCTCCTTTTTGAATAATTTTGTTCTTTGGAATTGCCATTGTATCATTTGTGTATTGAGCAAATGAGTAGTCTATTTTGTTATTTCGTATACATTTTTGATTTAGTACCATAATCTTACTAATTGGAACATATTTAGGTGTAATGCCTTTAGTATAAAACTGAACTAAATCACCAACTTTTTCCCAATTACTCATACTCTAACCCTTCTAACTGTTTTTTTATTTCCATTTCCAAGTTTTTTGATTCAGCGAAAAGGCTATCCAAGTTTTTCGAAAAGGCATCCATTTTAGCTGTAAATTCTGCAGGTGTTATATCGGTGTATTCAATTTTTACATCAAAATATTGACCTGCGCTAAATGAGTAATTTTTTTCTTTTATTTGGTCGTATGAAACCACAACGGTAAAATCTTCTACTGCTTCGCGTTTATTAAAAGTGTTGATGATTAAATTTTCGTCTTCAGGTGAAAGCACAGTTTTCTTTTTCTTGCCTTTCTGCTTCTTGCCTTCCCTTACGGTAGTGCCGAGCTTAGAAGCATCCATCAGTACAATGTTGCCATCAGTATTGGTTTTATCAATAAACAAAACGGAAACGTTTGTGCCAGTTGTTGCAAAGATATTGCTGGGCATAGAAACTACCCCGCGTAACATTTTTTCATTTATCAACTTTTTACGTATTTTCATTCCAATGTCGTTTTGTACCGTAAGAAATCCAGTTGGCACTACAATTGCCGCCTTTCCTTTTGAGGATAGCGAAAACATAACGTGTTGTATAAATGGTAGATATATATCCATATTACTTTCAGGATTTTCAAGGGCTTTTGGAATACCTGCAAAAAAACGATCATTATTTTGTTTGGTGTCAAGATCTTCTCTGTAGCTGCTGAAATTTGTATCAAACGGAGGATTAGAAACTATGTAATCAAAGGTTTTTAACCTGTCCCCATCTTTGTGATAGGGTGCAAGCAATGTATTGCCTTGTATAATGTTTGGTATGGAATGTACTAAGTTATTTAATATCAAGTTTAGTCGAAGCATGCTGCTCGATTTCTGCGAAATATCCTGTGAGTATATAGTACAGCGATCTTCGCCAATGGCATGAGCTAAATTCATTAACAATGTACCTGATCCGGCAGCAGGGTCATAGCAGGTGACATTACTTACCGGTTTATCTACCAGAATAGAAGCCATTATTTTTGCAACTGCATGTGGGGTGTAGTATTCCGCGTATTTTCCGCCACCATCTTTGTTGTAATCCTTAATCAAATATTCAAAAATGGTAGCAAAAAAGTCAAACTTCTGATTAAAAATTTTTTCAAAACTGAAGTTTACTAATTGGTTAATGATAGCTCGGCAAAAATTATCTCTTTGCGAACTATCGGTAACATAATTACTTAACTCATCAAACAAAGTTATTTTTGCACCCGTACCGGTTTTTACGGAGAAAATATCGTTGTTGAAAATGGCAATGTCACGCAAGGTGTCATCAAAGAATCTGGCAAATTCGGGCTCGTTTTGTTTGTTGTGTAAATTAGATAAGTAGTGATCTCTTTTTAGCTTTGCGTTATCCGGATGCATTTGATTTAGCAGATGCTCATATTCTTCATCCGAGTATTTTGCTATCTCTTGTTCCCAGCTTTTCGTATTCCCTAGTTTTGAATCTAATTGCTTGATTTCGTAAGCAAACTTATCGTTCATAAATTTATACAGAAATACTTGAGTAATGATTTTGAATTCATTCCCATCATTTCCCAGACCGTAGGATGTACAAACACCTTTTAGATTATCAATCAGTTTCTGGGTTTGCGTTTTAAAACCTTGTTCTTCCATTACTGTATTCCTTGATATTCGTCAAAATATTCTTTTACTATGTATTTATTAATGTCTCTTGCTGATCCAGCTTCTAGGTTGATTTTATGTTTACTGAAACTTTCAATAACAGATATAAACATTAGCTTATCAAAATAGTTTTCATTGGTTAACAGATTTACATTTTTCAATACCGTATCATCTGCTTGTTTTTTTATATCCGACAATATTTCGCAAATTTCACTTTCACTATTGGTTGAATTACCTTTTTCTAATATGCGTTTGTGTACACGTACAAACTTTATATCGTTTCCATATTTAAACTTAAGTAAGTTATTTTTACGATTAAGTTCTGTGGCTTTGTCATATATTTGTTGCAACGAAGTAACGTTGTTTTTCATATCATCCTGGGATATTTCACTGAGGTTTTTCTTGCCAAATAACCTTTTAAGTTCTTCATATAAAACAACAAATATAGGATCTTTTTTGTCAAAATTACTTGCTAAAGCTTCACGGGCTTTTCGGAGAGTCTCTTTTAGTTGATCAGCTATTATCAATTCATCTTCTGATATCTTTTTGAACTTAAATATTACATTTTCCAATGCTACGTTTAGTAAACTAGTTGTATCTTCACCATTCTGGGTATCTTCTTTAAAATTTAATAAATCTAGATGCCTAATTGCTTCGTTATAAAGCTGATTTAATTTTTTAAAATCTAGTTTCTCCAACAAATCAAAATGACCGGATATTTTAATGCTGTTATAAAGATTTTTGGCGTTTCCTAAAGCTTTTACAATTTCTAATACCTTTTTAGGATCTTCAATTTGGCTAATTTGCTGAGAGAATATTTCCGCATTATTTAAATCATAATGAAAAAGCTTTTCTTTGATATATCTAATCTCTGTCTCAATTTCATCTGCTGATTTGAAGAGATTTGAATAGTTTTGTATTTCATTCCCCAACTCTGCCTCTAATTCATCAAAGTATGCTTTATTTGTTGCGTCAAACTCCTTACATATATCCGCAAAGTCCACCACAAAACCATATCTAAATTCTTTATATGGTCGATTTACTCTAGTTAATGTTTGGAGTAAATTGTGATCTTTTATAATTCGTCCAATATATAATTTTTTAAGCCGCTTTGCGTCAAATCCGGTAAGCAACATGTTGTAGACAAATAACAAATCAATTTTACCATCTTTAAAAGCTTCGATATCTTGTTTGCGATCGTCTTTAGAACCAATGTCATGAAGTATCAAAGAAGCTGTGACACTTTTGCGTTGGTCGTTTTTATGATTTGGATTCTTTTGATTTGGATTGTATTTACGAGTGAAAATCTCAAACAATTTTTCAGCTTGGTCGGAGCTGTCACAAACCACCATGCCACCAATTGTATCGTCGCCAAAGCGTATTTTGCTATTTAAAAAATCTTGAATAATGTAATCAAGCATGGGCTCAACAAATTTTTCATGAGCATATAAAGTCTTTTTGCTTACACTGCCTTTTAAAATTTCAACGTCTTTTAGAGCTTGTTCTAATTGCATTTTGTAACTGGTTTCAATTCCTTCGCGTATCAGCCTTAACGTGTAACCGTCGGCAATAGATGCATTGTAGAAATATTTGTGTATATAATCTCCAAAAACATCCCTAGAGCGCCTATCATTTTTGATAAGTGGTGTGCCTGTTAATGCTATCTTAATTGAACATCTGTCAGAACTGTAGAGGTTTGCTAAAAAGTTTCCAGTTGGATTATAACTACGATGTGCCTCATCTAAAAAATAAACTCGTTGAACGTTAATGTCATAATCGTTTTGCTTCAATACATCAGTATCATCTTTGAATTTTTGGATATTAACTACTGTTATTTCTCTTTTTCCCTGCGTGTTATGTATTGCTTGTTTTAATCTAAAATCGCGAATCAATTCATCTTTTGAGTTAACAGTATGAACAATTAAGCCGCGGCTGGTAAATTCCCTTTTTGCCTGGTTCATTAAATCAATGCGATCAACGATAAAATAAAACTTTGGGATTATACCTTTTCGCTGAAAATAATCTGTCAGGTATTGGACATTGTAAAATGAGAGAGCTGTTTTACCACTACCTTGTGTGTGCCAAATAATTCCATTCTTTATTCCATTTTCAATGGTTCTTTCAATTGCTTTGGTAGCAAACAATTGGGGATAGCGCATGATGTGCTTTTCTAATCCTGTTTCACTGTTAACATAAGCAAATCCATACTTCAATAACATTGCTAAACGGTCTTTGCAAAACAGAGAGGTCAAGATTCTATTGGTTGGAGTATTTACATTTTTATTAGTAGCAAACTCCGGAGAATGCTTTATTGCTACAAGATTATTGTCTTTTAATATAAAGTTTTCGACATCATCATTTTCAGGTTGAAGTAAGTTTGCAAAATCAAATTTTTCTTCTTCCCTGAAGCAGTTAAAATTTGCTTTATCAGAAGAGGTTGATGCGTAAAAGGCGCCTTGGATAGGTTCGATTGATTCTGTGTCATACTCCATGTTATTTGAGAAAACAAGAATTTGTGATATGTTTATGAACTTTCGAAATTTTTTGTTTTTGAATCGAGTGTTCATTCGCTCTTTTTCTGCCTTTATCCCGTCTTTATTATTTGGTTTTTTCACTTCTATGAATGCAAGAGGCATTCCATTTACTAAGAGCGTTATATCTGGTCGGAATTCATCATCGCCGTTTTTGTAGGGAAGTTCAGTTACAACGTGAAATGAATTATTGCTGAAATTTTTAAAATCAATAAGTTTGGCGCCTGAAGTTTCAGTGAGCATGTTAAAAAATGCTTCGCCTAAATCTTCGTAATCCAAAATCAGAGAGACCTTTTCAAAAATCCTTTTTACACCGTGTTCATCCATGTCTGGATTAATACGCAGAATGCTTTCAGCAAAAATATATGTAAAAATATTAGTGCTTTCATCTCGTTTTGCCTGTACCAGTGGAATATAGGTATACCCTAATCTGCACAAGTGCAATATTGCAGGAATTTTCACCCTTGAATTTTCGTTAAAAGTCATAACTTATTTCTTTTTGTTTTGAAACACTATAATAACCTCCAAATTGATAAGCTGATCTTGCTTAAATCAAGCTCATACATACAGTTTGCCTCGTCTGATTGGGTTTAACAAATGGGGTGGGGGTAAAAAGGGTGATTAATTACAAATGAGATAATTTGGGGTTGGCGGGGCTTATTTTGATTTAAAATTGCAATAAAAAGTGGGTTGATTTTTATTAGGGCTTTATTTTGTTAAATTTTCGCCTTCAAGAAATACTCTAATCAAATCAAGTATTTCATTAATAATTATTGGATGCACTTGCGTTGGGATGAATTGAATAATATTATTTGCCTCGCCGATATGTTCCACGTCTTTTACTGGGAGGCGGGGATATTCTTTGGGGAGCCTTTGTTTTGTTGGGAAATTATATACAAGATGATCTTCTTCACTGGTAATAATCTTGTACAAATTTTTCCGGGTAATAATCTTAGGTAGATTGTTGGATATTATTTTTTCTGATGATAAGCGGTTGATCTTCCCCATAATTCCAGGCATTAATCCGAAACAATTGAAACCTAGAGATGGGCAATCATCTTTGTAAGGAGCGTCTTGTTGTCTATGTGCGGAATATTTGTTTCTTATTGGGATCAGAGCATAGATCGTAGGAATTTTACTTGAAATAACTTCTTTTTTTACATACTTGGTAAACCATTCAGACTCAAATAAATAATATATTTGCCCAAGTATATTCAAGTAAGCGGTTGCTTCATGTGTTGCATTTCCATAAGGTTTGCCTACTAGAGCGTTTTTTTCAAAAATACAATGTCGTTTATGATGGTATTCAAGTCCATGGATAATATCAAACAACCCTCCAAGATTCTTTTTGTTTTCAATAAAAATTGGGGTTTGTGAATAAAAACTAAATAAATACGACAATCTTTTTTGTGGATTTTTAATTTTTTCGATTCTTTTCTGTGAAATTTTTTTAGGTAAATTAAAATCTAAACACATTGCAACGCCTAGACTATATCAAGTGGTTGATAAGCAACATATAACAAGAATATTATACAATACAAATGCTATAAATAATAACATATTTGTAATCGATAAACATAAAACTTTTTCTTGCCTTTAATTCCAGACTGCCTATAATCTCCTATTGAAAGTAGTAATTGAAGTAATGATTTCAACAGGAGAGAACAGTGAAAATATTTAATCTTATCGGTTGTAGGCATACCCTAGTGTGTTTATCACCTAGCGGCTGGCTTACTTACAATCGAAAGCAATTGCATTTCTGCGACAGCAGAATTTTGCAATTACTCAGTAAGTAACCGTCTCAAACAACCCCAAATTTTTAGTTTCAGAAAATAAATTTAGATCCTGAAATAAATTCAGGATGACAAATAAGTGATGCTGCCTAACGTCAGCATTTTATAAAAAATAGTAATGAGGTTTTATGGTTATCAAGAAAGCTCTTCCAAGAGCTCCTGTGGTTTTGTCTGCTGAAGAACGTCGTCGCGTTGTTCAGTTTGTTGGGATACTCGCAGAAGTTGATCAGCGAGCCAGCGCACGAAATATTGAGCGTCAATGTGTTAGTACCAACAAACGAAAAACTTCGAAGAAAAAAGATACGAGATTAAAGAATCAAATAATACGCAAGGTTCGTAATTTTTACGGACCTTGTTTTCTTTTTCAAACTCTTTATCCTGAAACGGGAATTTTAGCAAACTTTTGCATTTCAAATATTTAAATACAAAGAGATTCCCATGATAGACACCATAGTTTTAACATTCACTAGCAACATGTATCGCATCACGGAGCCTGATAAATTCAGGCCATCTGCTCGTTGGATTGAAAACCCGTTAATGCTTTCTAGCGATATCAAATCCAAACAAAATTCAACCAAAAAAGAGCTGAACCGTGGGATTTATAAGCCATCTCTAACTTTGTCTAATTGCATAGGCCCTAGCGGGCATCGCGATATCATGCTCAAAGTTGAATTGTCGTTACCCAAATTATTGTTTGGGAATAATTTTCAAGAATTACAGTATAAAGATTTTTCACTGATCACAAAAAGGTTGGTGGAAAAGTTAGCGAGCATGGGTGTTCAGATTGGTGAAGATACACTTGATCATGCGAATGTTTCTGCAATTCATTATGCAAAAAATATTGTGCTTAAAGATGGCTCAACGCCGTTTCATTATATTCAAAAAATTAAAGAATCAAATGTTTCTGTATCGCTTGATACCAATCGGACGGATTACCGCAACGACGGGCTTAGTTATAAGTGGCACTGCAATTCTTATGAAGTTGTTTTTTACGACAAAATCAAAGAGCTTGAAAAGGCAAAACAGAGCAGCAAAAGGACGATCGAAAAAGATGGAGCTTTGCAATTAAAGCTTTTGGATCGGTTAACACGCAGGAAAAAGTTTGAGATCTTGCGCATGGAGGTGCGGCTTAATAAACGGCAGAAGATTAAACAGCTTTTTGCCAAACTTGGAATCAAATCAGATTTAACGTTTCATGCTTTATTTAAGCCTGCAATAGCTAAAAAAGTTTTGCTGCATTATCTTGATGAGCTGGAAAGCAAGCGGCCGATCCTGCTTGATTATAAAGCCAAAAACGATGAAGCTTTGTTTGTAGCCTTACATATTAATAATCCAGAACTTGGGCCAAAACAAATTTTACAAATGTTTGGGCTGAAAAAGGCAATCGAATTTATGACGCCGCGTGAGCTGCGAGTTTTGTTTAAGCGATTTCACCCTAGGAGTTGGCAAAGACTTATGGCAGACGCTAAGAATGTAAAAATGCCAAACGCCAATAGCCCGCTTGGCGTTATACGAGAACAGATTGTGAAATTTAGGGCTTGTAAGGCTTAGCGTTAAAGACTAAATGTGTTTTAGTGTTTCCTGTTAAAATAAAGGGGGCCTTTGATTTTGGGCTTATAATATATAAAATTAATATTGTCTTGAGGGCTTTTACCTACTTAAACGATGAAGGTGAACATGTTCAATAAAAGTATTTTTTTAATTTTTATAACACTTTTTACATATTTAAGTTTTATTACCTGCGCAACAGGAGAGAATCTTATTATTCCCAAAACAGGAGATACTGTTACTAAGATTTCTAGTGAGGAAGAAGATGACTTTACAAGTGCAAATCAATTTGTTGTGGGTAAGTTTTTTGATATTGATCTAACAGATTGGAAGGACTTAAGGTTTAATAGTTGTACATGTAATTACGATGAGCCTGGTTGTTCTGAAACTTCGAAGATAATTCTTTGTAAAGGTCATAGTAACCAAATAGATATTTGGAAAAAGTTATTTTCAAGTGACTGTACATCTAAAAAAACAAAGAAACCGACTCAATGGATCGGGCATTGGAGTATATGGAATTATATTGATAGTAATTGGCATCTTGTGACTATAGGTACTTTTTATAAATATTTTTACCTTTATAACAATAACCATTGTAAAAATGAAAATGTAGTTAAAAAGTGTGGGTGCACAATATTGAAAAACACAACGACTGAATGTATGGAAATATGCTTATGCAAAAAACATTTTAAAGATTTGGAAGATTGGAAAAATGACCTATTCTTTTTATGTGCATGGAAATAGTAAAAGGTTAGAATAAGTTTTAAAGTAGTACTAATACACCTTTAACTTTTTTTAAATGAGTCTGTAACATCGAAAGTTTTTCCTTAAGATTTTTTAAATATTATTTCAACCATAAATTTAATTCGCTGGTGTATATAAGGTATATTCAGCTCGAAATTATATGGGGTTTGTAGTTGGATTCGTTTGATTTTAAGCCTATAACCGGTAGTATTAATATAATAATGTTTTTAGGCTTTTGATTGGAGGAATTTTAAATGTTTTCAAAAAAAATGGTTTCAGGATTAATTGTAGTACTTCTTAGTTTAACTTTTGCTACGTATGCAATAGAAAGTGCTTTGGATAATACTACAAATACTACAGATAACAAAGTATTTAACAATACTGACAATTGTACAAAAGTCGAGGCTGCAGTCGCCGACAAGAGCTGTGATGTAGATGGTAGTGCAGAAAATTGTGCAAATAATAATATGGGTGCCAGTGAAGTCTTCCATAAAGTAGAAAGTTGTGGTTGTGAGATATTTATTGGTAGCTGTGGGTGTACGGAAATATATTTGTGCGAAGAACATTCTCAATTTTTAGATGATTGGTGTACTAGATGGTCAAAGTCATGTACAGACACTTCCAATAAAATAAGTGGCCAACCTTCAATCAGTAATTAAAACTAGTTAATCTATTTCTGTTAATTTATTTTGCAGCGTTTGCAACTTTAAACTTAGCATTAGGAGCTTTTGTCTGAATGTTTCTAGTGTGAATTTAAGCTTTTTAATTTTTCGTTTTAACAGTGCTTGTTGTTCATAATTAGTCCATTCACGTATTTTTTCGACATCCTCAGGTGTAAGCCCTAGAAGAAAGTCTTTGAATGATAAGCTGCTTGAAGGATTTTTGATTTTGATGCTTGTATTTCGATGTTGGAACAGGTCTCTAATTATTGGTAGCTGTGTGTAATATTCAGTAGGAGGTAATTCTGCTAGGTGCGTAAGATTCAATGATTTTAAATGTTCATCGTGCGTAGATTTATCTACTTTAAATCGCCAAAGCGATTGCGATTTATCCAATGGTAAAATGGTTTCAAAATTAAGTTTTTTGGGTTCGTAGTAGAGATTCCAAGGGATTCCCTCAAATTCAAATGAGATGCTTAATACTGTGAGTAATTCAAATGGGTTCTCTTGTGATTTTTTTATTGATGTGCGGATAAAGACATTATTTAAAATTATTTGTTTATTACTAATATTTTTAGATTGCAAAAAATTTTTAAAGTCATCATTATCATTCAAAATTTGGGGAAAATCGTTGAATCCTTCTAGCTCTTTTATAAAAAATATTTTTTCAGACTTTCTTCCACGTAAAATTAAAAAACTATCTCGTAAAAAATTAAGAATACCGGTTTCGATTGGAGTTTCTCCTGTATCCAGAATATTTATTTTTGCAAATAGATTGACGCTATCCTGTCGTTGCATAGAAATAAATTGTGGATAAATATAAAAATTCCTTATTGTTGGTTTATCATTGTAAACAGTGTCTAAACATGGAATTGATGGGAAATATTTATAAGTATTAATCAGCCACAGCGTTAAGGTTCCTTTATATAAATCTTCGGTATTTAGTTTAGCGTTAGGAATTATATTAAGATTTACTGATACAATTTCTGGATATAAAAGCAAAGCTAATTTTTTGTTGATTTCAATAGTGCCTGCAGCTGCGAAATCCATTTCTTTTAGGCGGGTTATTGTGATCTTCTTGGTCACTGGCGGTTTTTTCCTTATATCCTCTACTTCTACTTCTTCTTTGATAATTTCCGGTTTGGCTAAAATCTTTCTAATGGTAGCATTGGTTATTTTTTGTATATCAGGATTGATATTAAAAGTCTGAAACCAGCCAACGTCTGGAATCCAAATTTGTGGAAAGTTAGATGGTCCATGAGGTAAAAAATACCAAATTTCAAGAGGGGCCAATGTTTGTAAAACTTCGTTAAGTCCACTAGATTTTTCTAATTTTTTAATTTCCGATTTTAAAATAGCAGCCTTTGTAGGATCAGATTTTATAGCTTTTATTTTATCATTAAATGATTCATAGCCATTTTGAAAATTATCCAGAGCTTCGAAATAACCATCGAGACGATTGAAATTTTTTAGTTTTTCGGAAGATATACGAAATATTGAAGTATCAGTAAGTGAATCAACGATTAACAAATACTTTATTCTAATTGGAATATCATTTTTGACCTGCATCAGATCTAAATTTTTTCCCCCCGAATAACATGAGCTAATTCGTACTGATTTAGTATTAAGTTTATCATTGAAAAAAAGTAGCGTATTAACAATATTATCAACAGACATTCCAGTTATTGTGATATCTTTTTTTTCTGAAGAATAACGTCCATGCCCCATCATGTATATATTGCATGGTGGCAATGAGTTTAATTTATACAATTCATATTCAAAAGGCTTATGTTTAACCGTTATGGTTTTTACTTCTTTTGTTGGTGATGTAAAAATCAAAGATAATTGATCTGGTTCAAAATTTTTATGTTCTGGAAATACAAAATCTTTTATATTAGTTTTTATGTCTTTAGCGTAAGGAATATATTTTAAACTTTCATTTAGTAGTAATCTTTTAGCTTCAACTGGAGCATTATCCGCCCAAGATATTTTTGGAAAGCTTAAAGATTCATCCCCATCGTATGCATTACCAGAAGAAAGATTAATTTTAGTCCATGCATCTTTATTAAAAATTGAATTATTGTAATCTCGTGGAACAAAAATAAAAAACTGAGTATTTTGGACCTGATAAATAATCCAGTCATTTAAGTCTAAATCTAGATTTTTAAGAAAGGAATCTAATGTTTTTGTGTATTTTCTCAGAATCATATTCTTCAAAACATAATTTGAAACGATTATTGCAGATGACTTACTTTGAGAAAGTGTACGTGCAAATTCGTGTGCTATTGCTTGATTTTCGCCCAATCCAAATCTTTCGCTATGATCATCAATAAAAAATGCAATCCTAACTGGTTTAGAATTTTTACCAGCTTCAGCCTCCTGATCTTGCATTGCAAAAATATTTGAACTTATAATAAAAATAAACAGTGTTAGCACCGTCTTAATTAAATTACACATCCCTTATGCTCCTTAACCAAAACAATTTAAAGTAAGTTTTGGGGATTTTAGCATTATGCCGTCAAAAAAATAAAGGATATGAATAAATGATTCGCGTTATTTCAAATAAGCAATTATTTCGAGTGAAAGCATCATATTAAACACTCATCGAAATAAAATGGGCTTTTATTGGTGGGGGCGTTTGATCTTAAGCCCATAACCGTTAGACTTATACTATAATAATTAAGTTTTTATGGAGGTAAATACACATGGTTTCAAAGAAATTTATTTCAGGGTTATTTGGATTATTCTTTAGTTTAAATTTTGGCTTGTATGGGGTAGCAACCAATCTACCTACTGTTTCAGATATAAATATCTGTTCGGATACGAAGTTAAACAGCTGCTTAAATTCGATTCATCGCTATTATAGTCCTGTTTTAGCTTCAATTAAGTATGAAGAGCTAACGAGGATGAAACGTGTTGCAACAGACATATTATTAAAGAGTTTGGATATTCCAAAGGATTCTTTAAATAATTCTCAAGATTGTGGGCTGATCTCTAAGATTCAGGAAATTATAAAATCAGGTGATTCTGAACAAAAGGATGCTGCAATAGTATCAGTTAATTACTTGATGTTTTATTATAAGCTTGATATTGAAACCTTATCTGAGATAGATAAGGTTTATTTTGACAGAGCAAGCGAACTATTTTTGCGCGAACAAAAGCTTTTTCTCAAATTATGCATGGATCTTATTAATGAACCAGATACGGATATAAATGTATGCAGAGCATGCTATGAATTCTTTATTCAATATTTTTTTAAAAACGAAGGCGTTTTTGAGTCAGTTGATTTAGAGAAGGTTTGTGAGATTGGACTTAAAAATAAAGACATTTTTATTTGTGTTTGTGCTAAAGTTTTTGAAGAGTTTGTAAGTCAAAAAGAGAGTTTTGATTTTGGAATGCTTAAATCTAATTTTGATGCAGCTAATGTTTTAATTAATATAAGATCAAAAATTCGTCAGATGATTTTGGGCAATAGTCCTTGTTGTTGTAATCGGTTAAACAAAAAAGATATGCAAAGTTTAAAGGAATTGAGAAAACGTAGACAGTGCAGTTCTAGCTTAGATATAGCATCTGATAAACCTGGGTGCAAAAGACTTTGTGCTTATTAATACATCTAATATTAAACTATACTTGTTAATCGACCTTTTAACTGATCCAATTTTAAACTTAGTATTAAAAATTTTTGTTTGATATTATCCAGGGAAATCTTGAGTTCTTTGAGTTTTAATTTCAAATTTGCCTCAGAATTAAAATCACAAATAAACTCTTTAAGTGTTTTAGTATTTTGTTTTTTGAAATCGTCTCTAATTATTGGTAGCTGCTCGTAATAAGCAGCAGGTGTTAGCTGAGCTAAGTATGTAAGGCCAAATGAGCCGAGGGTTTCTTCATATTTTAGCTTTTCAGTTTCTTTAAAACGCCAGCGAGATGGTGATATTCCTGGTTTACGATTAAGAGCTGATGGCGCATAATCAAGAACCCACCGTTTTCCTTCTGGAAATTCAAAAGAGATATTTATATGTGTTGCTTCAAAAAATACCAGATTAACTATTTTTGTTGAAATAAAAACATTTTGCAAAGTTAGCCGTTGCTTTTCTAGCCCTCGTGCCATTAATTCTTTTTTAAAATCGTCATTATCCTTCAAAATTTCAGAAAAATCGTTGTAACCTTCAAGCTCCTTTATAAAAAATGCTTTTTGTGTTTTTCTTCCCCGTAAAATTAAAAAACTATCACGTAAAAAGTTAAGAATTCCGGTTTGTATAGCCGGTGTCCCTGCGTCTACCAAGCTTATTTTTGCGAATAAGTTAAGTCCATTTTTCCTTTGCATGGATATAAATTGAGGGTAAACATAAAAGTTTTTTTCTATTGGATTGTCAATGCAAACTGAATCAATGCATGGAATTGAAGGGAAATATTTATAAAGGTAGGAAAGCCATGGTTGCAAGTCGTCTGAATTTAGGGGTTCATAGCATGGGAATATATTAACATTAGCGAAAATAATTTCTGAGTATAAAAGCAACGCAACTGTGTTCCAAATTTGGATTGTATCGTGTGAATCAAATTTCAAATGACCTAATGCGTGTGCTTGTTTTACTTCGTCCTTTTTAGTTTTTATTTCAACTAATTTGTCTACCGATTTTACCATAGATTTAATTATTTTAGCATCTGTTATTTTTTGTATACGATGATCTATATTAAATGTTTGGAACCAGCCTATTTCGGGAATCCATATTTGAGGAAAGTTAGCAGGTCCATTTGGACAGAAATACCAATCGTTAGGCAATGATAAGCTTCGTAGGATTTTTTCAAAACCGCTGCTTTTTTCTAAGCTTTTAATTTCTGATTTTATTTCTTCTGGAGGAGTTGTCTTTTTCTTAGCTCTAATAATATTCAATTTATCAACAAAAGATTTGCATCCATTAAGAAAGTCGTCTATAGCATCGAAATATTCACTTAAAACTGTTTTATCAAAGACATCTCCTTCTATGCTAGTCGTTGTCTCTGTGTCTGTAATTGAATTAACTATGAAAAGATATTTCATTCTAATTGGTATACCGTTTTTAATTCGCATTAAATCTAAAATTTCCCCACCTGCATAACAAGAGCTTAGTCTAACAGACTTCGTGTTAAGCTTGTCATTGAAGAAAAGTAACACATTAACCATTTCATTGGCAGGTATTCCTGCCACTTTAAAAATAGAATCTTCTGGAGAATAATTTCCATGGCCAAGTATGTAGATATTACATGGTGGCATGGAATTTAATTCATATTCTATATGCAGGCCATCAGCTTTTTTCGGTGGCAGTGTAAAAATCAAAGATAATTGGGAAGGCTCAAACTTTTTATGTTCAGTTTCTGAATTTCCCAATCCATTTATCTCAGATGTTACATCTTCAGCATAAGGAATATAAATTAAGTTTTTATTGGTAAGCAATCTTTTTGCTTCAATTGGAGCGGTATCAGCCCAAGATATTCTTGGATAACTATCATCTCCTACCCCATTGTATTCCTCACCACTTGAAAGATTAATTTTGGTTAAAAACTTTTTATTAAGAATTGGGTTATTGAAATCACGCGGAACAAGCACAAAAAACTGAGTATTATTTACAAGGTAAATATCCCATTTTTTTAAGTCAAAGTTTATTTCAGTAAAAAATTGATCGGCATTTTTTGTATACTTTCTTAAGATTAAGTTTTTCAAAATATAATTTGAAACTATTACGATATCTAAAGATTCTTGAGAAAGTGTTAATGCAAAGTCGCGTGTTATTCCTATTGTTCTGTCACATTCAAACATCTCATTTATGTCATCAATAAAAAATGCAATCCTAATTGGCTTAATATTTTCTTCAATTACAGGCTCTTCTTTTGCTGCAAAAATATTTGTACATAATACAAAACCCAACAGTAACAATATTTTATGCATTCCATTATCCTTTTTATAAAATAATTTAAAGTAAGTTTTGGGAATTTTAGCATTGTGAGATTGAATAAATAAAGTTAAAGTTATAAATAGTTTATTCTATGCTTATTTGTACATTTTTAGTGGTGACTTTGGTTGTTGCTTATGATTGTATTAAAAGAAAATCGCCAATAGCCCGTTTGGCGTTATTCGTGGCAGATTCTAAAATTTAAGTCGTGCAAGATTTAGCATTACGTCGCAATCATTTCGCAATCATTTTTTGACCAAAACCCAAATCATAAACTTGCCAGCATCTTCTGAGCCAATTAATTCAAGCTCCTTAAGCTTTGCCAGTTCTCTTTGCATTGTTCTTGTCTCGATTGATTTGGCTAGCTTTGACATAATCCGCTCCCTGCTACATGTGCGACAAGGGGATTTCGCGCAATTGACGGATGTTATTTTGATAGTTGTGTTAAATTATTCAAAAAGGTCAGAGTGTGTTCCAAGTCTTGCTAAAATTATTTCTGTTTCTGTTTTTTTTATATATAAGCAACCAGTCCGGTTCTATGTGACATTCCCAGAATCCTTCATAGTTACCTCGTAACTTATGATTGCGATTTTTTGCCGGAAGGGCCCGACATTCACAGAGATCCGATATGATATTTTTTAACTTACTTATATCTTTGTTGCGTTTTATAGATTGATCCAGATCTTTTTTAAATAGCCTTAAATAAACAGGCGTTAACATTATATACCCAATTTTTTAAAGAGATCTTTGACGTTTTTTGTTTTTGTAAGTCCAACTTCGTTTTCGACATCTTTAATGGCCTTGAGTGTTTTTTTATTCGGTAATTTAACGCGATGTAAATAATCTTCGATTGATTCAGTTACAATCTCTCTAATGCTTTTTCCTAAAACGGCTGAGAGAGTCTTAAGTTGTTTATGACTTGCTTTGGGAATATCTATTGTCATACGTGATACGTCGTTTTTTAAACTCATTTCATGCTCCTGTTAAAATTTACTTATTTCTTTAAATACATAATAACATAAATATTGGATGGAAACGAAGTCTTTTTACTTTATTCAAATATGCTACAATGGCTTGCATAAATTATTCATTCATAAAAAAAGAGAGTCAACCATGAAAGCCATTCTTATCGCACGTGTAAGCACCGAAGAGCAGCGAGATGCAGGCAATTCGTTGCCGGCACAAGTTACACGTCTTGAAAGATATTGTCAGAATAAAAACTTTGATATTTTAAAGATATGTAGCTTTGATGAAAGTGCATACACCAATGACCGTTCTGAATTTGATCGCATTATTGATTTTATTTTAAATCAGGAAGAAAAGGTTGTTGTGTGCTGTGATAAGGTCGATCGACTTTCGCGTAACGTATTTGATAAACGTATTTCTGTATTATATGAAAGAGCTTTGGGCGATCAGATAGAATTACATTTCGTTTCTGATGGACAGGTTATTAATAGTCGAATATCTGCAGTGGAAAAATTTCAATTCAGTATCAGCCTAGGGTTGGCAAAATATTATTCCGATGCCATCAGTGATAATGTGAGGCGAGCTATGGAACAAAAATTACGAAAAGGCGAGTGGCTTGCAAAAGCGCCCTTTGGGTATAAAAACATAACAAAAGAGGGTGGCAATACTGACATTATTGTTGATGAGTATGCAAGTGCAATTGTTAAAAAGACATTTGAATTATATGCTACCGGAGCATTTTCAACCGATCTACTTTGCAAAAAGATTAAAAATGAGCACGGAGTTCCTTGGAATAAAGGGTCTCTGGCCAAAATGCTTAACAATCCATTTTACCATGGGGTTATGATTATCAAAGGCAAAGAGTATCCTCACCGATATCCACAAATAATAACAAAAGAACTTTTTGATCAAGTTCAACAATTTAAAGATACATTTAAAAAGAAGCCGTTCAAATATGCCGGTAAGCCTTACATTTATCGTGGCTTAATTCGTTGTGCTCATTGTGGCATGGCAATAACGCCAGAGAAACATAAAGGCTTTGTTTATTACCACTGCACTCAGTACAAGGGAAAGCATGGTGCGAAGTGGATTCGAGAAGAGGCGATTACTGAAAGACTTAGCACGGTATTTAAAAATATACAAATTCCTGTGGATATAGTGAATCAGATAAAAGATACACTGAATGAAGTCCACCAGAACAAAGTCGAATTTCATAACAAAGAGTATGACAAGCTGACAAGGGAACAGAAAAGTTTAACGACTATGATTGATAATTTGTACCTTGATAGACTTAAGGGGAGAATTACTGAGAATGACTATGACAGATTTTACCAATCTCTTAAAGATCAGATGACCGAGGTTACGGTTCGAATTGAAAGTTTACAGACGGCAGAAGATAACTATTTTATGACCGCAAAATACGTGCTGGAGATAGTAAACCGTGCATATGAACTATTTACGAGTTCTGAAGTGGAAGAAAAACGCCAACTTATAAAACTGATACTATCGAACTTGAGGATGGAGGGTGAAAACATCGACTGGGACGTACAAAAACCATTTGATTTGTTCCTAAATTTGACCGATAGTATCAAATGGCGGGGCTGACGAGGCTCGAACTCGCGACCTTCCGCGTGACAGGCGGACGCTCTAACCAAACTGAGCTACAGCCCCCTATTTTTCAAGACTTGATTTCAATAAGTACATTCTGCCAGATGTGGCAAATATTGCAAGAAAAAATTAAAAAAAATGGAACAAAATTAAGCTTTTATTACTATTCCAATCCATCGACTTCGTGGACTAATTTACGGCTTTCGTCCATTGTCCAGACGTCAGCTTTTCCTTTTCCGTAAATGTCGCCGGTTGCTTTGACTACAAAATGACCATTTTCAGCTAAGCATTGTCCCATGCTATCTTTTGGAGTTCCAAGTTTTCCTGTGAAGTAGTGTACGCCTTCTTGTGCCCCGGCAAAATTAAAGCCATAGGTGTAATAAAAATTTTCATTTTTCCCGCCGCCGGAATATCCCTCCGGTTTCCAGCCTATTCCACCTTCCCCATTTAACACATTTGTATAACTGCCGTGTTCTATAAAATATGCTTGCATGGCTGTGTGTAATGAGGCAAGGTTTACTGCCACTTCTGCTTGTCGAGCTTTTGCCTGATATTTTAAGTATTGTGGAACCGAAACAGTTGCCAAAAATGCTATTATCGCAACAACAATCATAAGTTCTATTAATGAGAACGCCTGTTTATTCATAACTCCCCTCAGGTTAATATTATTTATAAGATCTTTAAATGATCTTTAAAATTATTTTGGCATTAAACCGTGATTGGATGCAATTTTTTGAGATTTAATCAAAAATTACGCTTTTAAAGCCGCATAAAATCTAATGTTTTCAAAGTATAGAAAAAAATGTAACTTTGAATTATGTTTTATTTTTAAACCAGTAGAAGGAGAATGTCATGGCCGTAAAATTAGTTGGAAAAGAGATAGTGGATGTTGAGGTAAAAGATTTGTTAAAAAAATTAACAACGGCTTTTGCTGATGAGTGGTCTGCGTATTATCAGTACTGGCTTGGAGCACAAATTGCAAAAGGTGTTATGCGTCCTGCCATTGTTGCAGAATTGGTACAGCATGCCGGTGAAGAGTTAGCGCATGCTCAGATGATAACTGATCGTATTATACAGCTTGGTGGGATTGTTAAAATGCTTCCAAGTGAATGGGAAAAGTTTGCCGGTTGTAAGTATAATGCTGTTAAGTCTGAGAGTTCAAAAATTATTTTACAAGAAAATATAAAAGGCGAGCAGTGTGCAATTAAGTTTTACAACTCTTTGTTAAATGATGTGTACGGAAAAGATTTTGTTACGGCAAATATAATTTCTAAAATTCTTGAGGATGAGGTTACGCACGAGCAAGATTTGGTAATGTTGCTTGAAGATTTAGAAAGTTGTTGTAAATAATTAAATTGCTTTAATGATATTAATTTTTTATGGGCTCTGAATGCAGGGTCCATTTTTTATTCAAAATTTTATACGCCGTGGCATGGCCCTTAAATCGACTAAATAGTTTCAGACTGAAATTATTTAGTCTTCCTTGCACTTAAAAAGTCAAAATTTTTGATCATTATTGACGTTCAAATAGAAATTGATAATATAAAAATACTTATTTAATAGACACTTTTTAATTTATTTTATAGTCAAAATACGATATTAAAAAGCAAATAATGGAGGTTTTATGAAAAGGTTATGCAAAAGTCTTATTTTTATAATAAGTATCTTAAGCTTTCAATATCAATTGTATGGAATGGCCTCACGTAATACTTTGTGGGATTCGATGTCATCTCAAGAAAAAAGTGTAAAAAATCAATATATTACACAGTGTTGCGACACGTGTGAGCGATATATGAAAATTGATTTTTTTGAAAAGCAGTTCATTAAGGATTTTCTTTCAATGATACATGCAGAAATTGATGGTCTTGAGTTACAAAAAATGTATTTAGAACAGGATAAGCATATTTCCTCTGCAGATAGAGATTTGCGGTTAAAGAGTATTGACCAAAAAATTGTACGCAAATATAGTGAGTGCGATAGACTCTGGCAGGTTCATGAGCGGTATCAGATGAACTTGTTAACTTTTAATGAACTTTCTGATTTACAAGAATTTATTCGAGAACGCGATTCTCATAAAACTGCTCCAGATGTTAATCAACAAATATTCGCACAGCTTGATCCATCACATTATGCACATTCTCCGCTTGAACGCCAGTTATTGGAACAATTGCATATGTTTGCTCTGGATGATCAAATGTGGTTGCAACATATGGCTCATATCAGTTCGAATCGAATCGAAAAAAAACGTTCTGACGTGTGGCGTTATATTCAGCATCCAAAACAATTAATATTGGGAAAAATTTTTTCTGCTGCTGTGGATGGATGTCCGGTGGCTCAGGCGTTTGTTCGTCGTTATCATTTTGATTTTATACTTTCAAATGAGCCCATATCTTGTACATCAACATTGCCATTGCAATTATTTCCGACGCCGGAACTTCCACAATCAGCTCCATCGACTTCATCTTCATCTGATGCGTCATTGACTGAGAACAAAAGCAAATTAAATCCTGAAGCCCCTGCATTTATACCAAGTTTTATAAGATTGAGCGCATTGCCTAAAAAGAAGGTTGCAGCACCTGATGCTTTGGTTCATACAGAAGTTGTAGAACGACAAGATTTTTCTGCACAACAAGATTTACCTCGGACTAGTGCAGTTGCTACACAATCTTTGAATCCAAGCGATAAACAGCATGATGTTAAGAAACATGCTCCTATAATACAATCTACTACCAGAGATTTGGAGTCAAGTTCTGTTACCTTGCATTCAGACCCTGAAAAACTCGTTGCGGCACCTGAGGTTTTAGTCCCAACAGGGGTTGCAGCGCAACAACATCAAGATCAAGCTGCACATTTTGTACAAATGAGCCGTAAAAAGCAGCATGCTAAAGAATATAAGCGTAAAAAAGGGAAACAGCCAGAAGTGCAAGAGTCTGCAACACAAGAACCTATCAGTCAGGAGCCTGTGCCCAGACAGGAGTCTGAAATCAGGCAGGCACCTGAAAAAAAGGTTGAGCAGAGAAAAGAAGCGGTTCAATCTGCAGCACAATCGTCATCACAACCAGCGCCTCAAGTATCAAAACAAGAGGTCCATGAACAGCCGGTGCAGGTAGATAACAATGCACTCATAAAACGTTTTTATAATGAAGGCATGCATGATCAAGCGATTACATTTATTGAAAAGTTAGGAAATAAACACCTTCTTTCTTGGTATCGTGGTGTTTGTTTGTTGCAACGCCAAGGGCGAGAAGATATTAAAAATGCAATTGATTTACTAGAACCCTTATTTTCACTTATTCCAGGCCGTAAATATCTTGATAGAAGAGAATTGGTTGGATTTGATGATGCTGTTAGAGTATTAAGTCAAAATCTTGATAATAGATATGTGAAGGCTTTTTTAATTAGATTATTAATATCTGTAGGTACTTGTCCTAGAAAAGCATTAATACAAAGCTTTGTCAGAGAGGCTTCTTCTATTTCTGATGCCTCAATCCAATTTCTTATTTTTTATATTTATGACAAAGGATTAATTCCTCAGAGTGAATCATCTATGCAGTTTGTTTACCATTTGATTACCGCTCTTGATAATCCATCATTGAGACAGAATATACGAGAAGAAGTTATTTATTTTTTACATAAAATAGGTCAGCCTTTATTTGATGTAAATTTTCAAGCTAAATTGCACGATCAGGCTTCTTATCCACATGATGACATTAATACACGTTGTGCAATATCTGCTTGTTATGCACTTGTTCCGGTTTTACTTAATTCAGATCCATTAGAAGCTGCATGTATGTTTATTGCCGCAGAAAATACGGTTGCTTTCCTCTGTAAAATACTTCAGGCAGAGGGTAGAGATGGTGCGGCTGAGGCTTTGGCTTATTTGCCTGCAGGCGCTATTGCTCTAAATGCTTTGCAAAAGTTTATAAATCAACAAAGAAATATTGACGTATTATCTGCGCTGATATTTAGTTATTCAAGACGTTATCTCAGTGTCATTTGTCATAGTGATTTGAGTGTCGATTTGGCTGCAATCAGTAGACAATTTTTGGCAGATTCAAAACAATATTTTAGCTCAGCAGATCACACGAATCAACATCGTTTATTGCTGCTTAGCATAGCAAGCAATGCATACAGCATGCTTGGTTGCAAATTAGGTATTAAAAGAGATATTTTAATAGAGTTAATGCGAGGCGTTGTTGCCGTTTCTCCGGAACAGTACTGGTTTTTTAGATATAATTTGGAAAGCCTTATTGCCGGGAGTCAAGATGAGCACGTTACTGCTTTAAATTCATACAGATCGCGTATTGCTTTTGCTCGAAAAGATGCATTAATAAGCTCGATGATAATAAGTGGTCTTAAAAAAGAATCATCATGGTGGTGTACGATTTTATAAAATTGTTGTTATTAAAAAAGTATTTTGGTGGTTTTTATAAAATAATAAAATATACAAAAACCACCATTTTTTGTGTAAAAATATTGCGCGAAATATAACTGAATTTATACTCAGGGTTATTGGTAAACTTAGACAAGTAAAATTATGCAAAATTACATAAAGTTTATGCAAAGGGTTTTTGATGTTCGAATTAATTCATGTCTGTGGAAATACATGGTATATCAAATCACCTACTAATGTTGGCTTATTTGTAACAGATAGCAATAAAGCTATTCTAATTGACAGTGGCAACAGTAAAGAGTATGCGATACGAATTTTATCCATTCTTCGATCGAAGAATTGGGATCTTAAAATGATTATCAACACACATTCCAATGCTGATCATGTTGGAGGAAATTCATATTTTCAAGAAAAAACAAATTGTCGCATTGCAGCAACTCGTGCCGAAGGCGCTTTTATATCAGATCCGTTTTTTGAGTCATCATTTTTATTTGGTGCATATCCTAATTCCAAAATGAGAAATAAATTTCTGTTGGCACAGCCTTCCAAAGTGACTGATATCATATCTTATGATTGCAAAGATGGTTTGATTGCGGATACAACGCTTAAAGCAATTTCATTACCAGGGCACTTTATGGATATGATAGGTGTAATGACTCCTGATAAAGTTTTTTTTGCCGGAGACAGTCTTTTCAGTTCAAACGTGTTGAATAAATATCAAATAACGTTTCTTTACGATGTTAAAAGTTTTATTCAGACATTGGATAAACTTGAGCAGCTGGATGCATGCCTTTTTATCCCATCTCATGCGGATTCGACTGATGATATTAAACAACTTGTGAAAACAAACAGAGACAAAATAAATGAAGTTATCGACACTATCTTGAAATATTGTGATGAACCAATTAATTTTGAAGATCTTTTGAAAAAATTATTTGATCACTATGGATTAATCTTGGATTTTAATCAGTATATTCTTGTGGGTAGTACGGTTAAATCATATCTATCATATCTTTATGATTCAAAACAAATTGAAGCAATTTTTGAAAATAATATTTTGTTATGGAAGAAGATTTGATAAATTTTATATTTCTTTAGGCAATGCTTTTAATTTATACCAAAAATCTTCCGGCATAATTTTACCGCATGTGGTGCAGATTATTTCGGCTGCATGTTTGTCATAACATTTTTTATGTATTATTTTCCCGCAATTTAAAAGCATTGCTGCCCGTCGATTTTTTATTTTTTTAAGGCAAAGTGTGCAATTTTGCGTATTAATTACGTGCTCTCGAAAGTATGTGCTCAACGCAATTTCAATGAGATATTGAATTATTTTAGGTTTGTTAAATTCTTGTATTGCGAAAAGTGTGGCGTCTATTATTCCGCTGTTGAGATGAATTTGAGAAATGGTAGTGGTTGTCTGACGTTCATCGGAAACCGAAATATTTTTTAAAAGACATGTGGCATCTGTGGTGTCTGTGTACGGCGTAAATGTTAGCATTACGAAAGTTATATCAAATGTGTTGGGTGGGCTTAGCGGAGAAAGCTTTTTGTTGAGACTATCTATTTTATACTCCAATTGAATCATGTTTTCTTGTTGAGTTTTTAATATTAAGTTGCATTGAAAATTTGGTTTGATAAAAAGTGTTTGTGGTGGTTCTATTTGTTCCATTGGCTTGATGATTGGTGTTACAAATTCCGCTGCCATTAAAATAAGAAATTTCAAAAATAATTTATTCATTTTTCTCCTATTACTGTTATATTAACGACCAAAGTTGTGAAGATTTTACCATGTGTATGAATGAAAAGGAAAGTGAATTATGATTTCTAATTTAAAAAAAATAATAACATTTTTACCTGCAGTTACTTTGTTAAGTGCAATGCCATCCACTTATGATCAAGGGCTCGCTAAGAGTGATTTTGAATATATTCGTGAGGCTGCTTTAAACGGTAGTGCAGAAGCACAGTTTCTTTATGGAATTTGTTGTCAATGTGGTTATAAAACAAAATTGGATTTAAAAGAGGCTTTTGAATGGTTTAAAAAGGCGGCCGAACAGGGTGATGTAGGTGGACAAAATGGACTTTCCTCTTGCTATGAGTGTGGTTACGGAACAGAGCAAAATTTAGAAAAGGCTTTTGAGTGGAGTAGTAAGGCGGCAGAACAGGGGGATGCATATGCTCAGTATAATCTTAGTAATTTCTATGAGTATGGAGAAGGAACAGAGAAAGATTTAGAAAAATCGTTTGAGTGGAAGAAAAAAGCGGCAGAACAGGGTGTTGCGGATGCGCTGTATGATCTTGGATATTGTTATGAATATGGAAAAGGAACAGATGTTGACTTGAAAAAAGCATTTGAATGGTACAGTAAAGCGGCAGAGCATGGAGATTCCGAAGCACAGAATAAGCTTGGATATTTTTATAGATTTGGAGAAGGAACAGAAATAAATTTAGAGAAATCATTTGAATGGTATGGAAAGGCCGCAGAACAGGAAAATTTCGAAGCACAGAATGAGCTTGGTTATTTTTACGAATTGGGTTTGGGGACGGATGTTGACTTGAAAAAAGCATTTGAATGGTATAGCAAGTCTGCAGACCAAGGATATGGAAATAATTATGCAATATATAATCTTGGTTTGTGCTATGAGTATGGCAAAGGAACAGAAATAGATTTGAAAAAAGCTTTTGAATTGTATAATAAGGCTGCAGATCGTGGACATTCTGCTGCAATATACAGACTTGCATATTGCTATGAATATGGATTAGGAACGAAGAAAAATTTAAACATGGCTTTTAAATGGTATAAGTGTTCTGCCGAGCAGGGAAATTCTTATGCACAAAATAATCTAGGGGTATTGTATGAGTTTGGTACAGGCGTTTCTAAAGATTTGAAAAAAGCTTTTGAATTTTACAGTAAGTCTGCTGAACAGGAAAATATGTATGGGCAGTACAACCTCGGGCGTTATTTTTTTGAATTACGTAATTTTAAAGAAGCTTATGAATGGTTGAAGTTATCAGCAGCGCAGGGACATACCTCAGCCCAATCTATGATAGATCAATATTGGAAGCCTAATTCTGATGTTTTGATAGAAGCCTCAAGTAATCAAACTGACAAAAAATCTGAAAAAGAAGAGAGCAGTTTGTGGCAGAAAGTTTGTAACTTTTTTAATTAAAAATTTTAAAAAATTTTAACTGTGAATGTACATTAAAGAAAAAGGCCCCAGTTTTTTGCTGGGGCCATAATAATTTATATGCTTTATGCGTAGTTCTTTAGAAACGTAACCTATCTGAATCCCAGTTAACATGATTTACGCAGCTTTCGGGGTTTTCCTCAGTTACGTTAAAACTTCCTTTGGAGATTACATCAAATTTGTAAGTTGGGTAATAACTTGAGGCTGCTTTTCGTATAGCCTCATCTTGGGTATCTCCGAAAGCAATGGCATTACTGTAAGTGTGTTCACCCTTTTTGGCCGTGACTATAGCCCAGTACCCTTTATTTCTGGGGGATATTGTTCCAAAATCGTCAAGCGATAGCTCATAATCCTCATAACTTTGATGGTTTATCCAATAATTAGCTTTAAATGCCTCATCGTCCAGACGTGAGGCTATTAAGGTTTTCCAATCTTGACCATGTTGTGAATACGTAAAATGTAAAAAGTATCCGCATATGCATCCCAAGTGTCTACTCCATATGTAATATCCTCCGGCTGCGGCATTTAATGACATACATGAAAGAAGCGAAATTCCAACTAGATAACAAATTTTTTTCATAAACGTTCTCCTAGTTAATCTTTTAAAATGATTTTAGTGTTATTCTAAAATGTGTATATTTGAAAGTATTAGATATAGTTTTGAAATCTCCTTTTTTAAAATTAATTTTTTATAAAAAATTATTAAACTAAAGAAAATATATCAAAAATATTAAAAAGTTTAATTATTAATTTAAGAAAAATATAAAATTAGAATTTATATTTTTTATTATAAATAAGATAAAAAATATTATCCGTTAAATCGTCTTGCGTCAGGTATTTACACCTATAATATAAGAAATTTGCTTTGCCAAAATTTATGCAAACAAGTGCGTTGTCTACTGCTGAGCTTCAGGGATTAATAAGCAGCGTCTGTAGATTTGCTGCTTTGAGTCGGTAACATATTCCATGGCAATATAATAAAGAGTTTCATCATAAATAAAAGGTCCTGGATTTATGTAAAAAATTCCATCCTCAATGCCACTTATATTAAAAGATAATAAATTTCTTTCGGCGCTAATTTGGAACTTAATAACATCACCAAACATTGCTGTAGGCAGGTATATATCAAACGCTAAAATATCGCTTGGAATTTGTACCATGGTATCGAATAAATATTCGTCTGAAAAAAATGTGGATTTATAAGTTGCATTTTCATATTTGTATTCGATATAAGGGAAAACAATTGCACCCGAAGTTTGATGCCAAGATAAGTATTCGTTTTGTAGTTGTGGGGATAATTTTAAAAAAGAAACAGCTGTCACAGAGTGTGCAAATATTGCAATCATGGCAATCGTAGCAAGCAGTGTAGATTTAATTTTTTGCATAAATAAAACTCCCTTTATTTTTGAAATCGTCTGAATTAAGGCATGTTACTTATGGAAACAAGTATATTGCTTCTTTCTTGATTTTCTCTAATTAACATACATTGTGCACAAATTGGTCCCTCTGAATTAAAAATGTATCTCATATCAATAGAATAGTTTCCCTCAGAGATAAAAGATTGTGGTTGTGGGTGGAGAACTGCACTTAATATTTCTTGGTCAAGATGAGAAAAATCTGGGGCTGGAAAATGACATCTTGCCGGGCTAAATGTAAATCTAATATATTTTCCAAACATTGTAGTTGGCAGGTATATATCAAACTCTAAAATATCACTTGGAATTTCTACTGATGTATCGAACCATTCTTTGTCTGAAAAAAAATAAATTTTATTAGTTACGTCTCCAATTTTGTATGCGATATAAGGGAAAACAATTAATCCTGTCTCTTTGTTCAAAGCGATGTAAGTTTGCTGAAGATTTTGGGATAGTTTAAAAGATGTAACTGCTTGTAATGAAGATATGGCAAATAAAGCAATCACAGAAAAATATATAGATTTAATTTTATACATGGAAAACTTCTTTCTTTAACGAAAAATATGTAAATTTATATTTCTGTGTTTAGTATAATCTGGTAAAAATATTTTTCGATAAATAATTGAAGTAAAGTTATCCAACTGCTTTACGCAATTCAAGAATTTTGTCTCTGAGAGCAATTGCCTTTTCGAAGTCCAACTCTTCTGCAGCTATGCGCATTTCTTCTTCAAATTGAACAATGAGCTTTTTGGCTTCTTCAACAGTCTTTGGCTTGGCAGAGATTTTTGTTTTTGGTTTATATTTTGAAGCTTGCATAATTCGTTCTTGCAGCTTTGAGATGCTCTTGCTTACCTCTCTGGTAACTGATTCAGGCGTTATGCCATGTTCTTTGTTGTACTGCATCTGAATTGTACGACGTCGGTTAGTTTCATCAATTGCCTGTTGCATGGAACCTGTTATGCGGTCAGCATAAAATATTACTTTGCCTTCTATGTTACGTGCCGCACGCCCGATTGTTTGAATGAGTGATTTTGTATTTCGCAAGAAGCCTTCGATATCAGCATCCATAATTGCAACTAATGCAACTTCAGGGATGTCTAATCCTTCACGAAGTAGATTTATTCCAACAAGACAGTCAAAAACACCGGCACGGAGTTTGTGAATTAGTTCCGTACGTTGTGGTGTTTTGATGTCACTGTGCATATAACAAACTTTAATTTTTTGATTTTCAAGATATTGTGCCAAATCTTCGGCTGCTTTTTTTGTCAAAACGGTGATGAGTGTTCTAAAACCGTTTTCAGATGTTTTTTTAATTTGTTCGATTAAGTGTGTCAATTGGCCTTCGCCTTTAACACCTTCTCGTTTTACTATTTCAATTTGTGGGTCAATGATTCCAGTTGGGCGGACAATTTGTTCAGCTATAATATTAGCGTTTTTTATTTCATATTCACTTGGGGTTGCTGAGACGAAGATAACGTCATTGAAATATTTTTCTATCTCTTCAAATTTAAGAGGGCGGTTATCATAAGCGGCCGGAAGTCTGAATCCAAAATCTATAAGCGCTTTTTTACGAGCTTTGTCGCCTTTATACATTCCGTGCAACTGAGGAATTGCAACGTGCGATTCGTCTATAATTAGTAAAAATTCGTTGTCAAAGAAGTCAAAAAGAGGGTATGGAGCAGTGCCCGGTTTGCGACCGTCAAAGTAGCGTGAGTAGTTTTCAATTCCGGTGCAGTACCCTGTCTCTTCTAACATTTCGATATCATGATTAGTTCGTGTAATTAATCTTTCGCGATATAGCGGATTTTCTATTTTTGCAGCCTCAATTTCAAGATCGGCTTTAATTTGTTTAATTGCCTCATCACGTTTGTCTTGAGTTGTCAAAAAGTGTTTTGCTGGAAAGATCAAAACGTTATCAAGTTCTCTTAAAACTTTTTGATTATTTTTATCGATTAGCTCAATCGATTCAATTTTGTCGCCAAAAAGTTCAAGACGTAAGTTGTCGTGCATGTATGGCAGATTAATTGTTATTGTGTTTCCCATAACTCTGAAGTTGCCGGATGCATTTTCTGTGTCGTTGCGTCTGTATTGAATGAAAATAAGTTCATCAATTAACTTTTTGCGTGAAAATTTATCCCCAACTTTGAGTTGGAGGGTTAATTTGCGGTAGTCCCATGGATTACCAAGTGAGTAAATTGCAGAGACTGACGCAATAATAATTACATCATTTCGGTTGATTATTGATGCAGTTGCTTCAACTCGAAGCCTTTCAATTTCAGTGTTTACTTTGGTTTCTTTTGGAATGTAAATATCCTGTGAAGGCAGGTATGATTCCGGTTGGTAATAATCGTAATAACTTACAAAGTAACAGACTTTGTTTTCTGGGAAAAACAGACTAAATTCTTCGTACAGCTGGGCTGCCAGTGTTTTATTCGGTGATAAAATCAGAACCGGTTTATTCTGTTTTGCGATAACGTTGGCCAGCGTAAAAGTCTTACCTGACCCGGTAGCACCCAATAAAACAGATCTTCCCGGGCGATTTTTGCAAAGTTGCTCTATCGCTTCGGGCTGGTCGCCACTTGGCTTGTACGGAGAGTGTAATTTGAATTTTTGCGAAAGGTCGAGACCTTTTTTAATAAACTTCATATTTTGAGTATACCAAAGTTTTGATTGGATCAAAGTTTTGGCGAAATAAACGCGAATTATTACGAATCCTACGATGGTTTTTTGATTAATCCATGAGATTGCAGCCCAGGCTTTGCATAATGTTAGGCATAGTTGACGTATTCAGGAACGCATCTTGTTTATAAGGTTTTTTGCATTTTTTTATAAAGTGTTGCCTGTGGATTACAATTATATTATATTACTAATAACTTTGAAAGGTAGTAGAAATGGTAAAAGGTACAGCAGGATACTCAGTAATTTTTTTTCAAACTACTGGTGGTAAAATACCGTTTAAACAATGGCTTAATGATCTCTCAGATATGAGAATTCGTGTTGCCGTTGAGTTACGAATCGATCGTATATTGTTAGGCAATCTTGGTCAGTGTAAAACACTTGGTAGCGGACTTCATGAACTTAAAATTGATGTTGGCCCAGGATATCGAGTGTATCTTGCGAAGATAGGCCTGCAGGTTATTTTACTTCTATGTGCAGGAGATAAAAAGTCACAGTCGAAAGACATTGTTAAAGCACGAGAATATCTCAAAGATTATAAAATGCGAGGATAAAAAAATGATTAAGAAACTAAAACTAACCAAGCGAAAAAATGTTAAAGTTGCAACAAAGATCCATGCGCGATCCGTTGATTATCGCACTGAATTAATAGAATCTCTCAAGGATCATGACCATGCTGTTGCTTATCTAAACGCAGCACTCGAAGAAAGCTTGAAGGGTGATGCTGAATCTCAAAAACTTCTTTTGATGGCGCTTAAAAATGTAGCTGAAGCGCAAGGGAATATAAGCAATCTAGCCAAGCGATCAAAAATAAGACGAGAAAGTATTTATAAAATGCTTTCAGACGAGGGTAATCCATATCTTCAATCGTTTACATCATTAATACATGCTATGGGTTTTAATATAAGGCTTTACTAACGGTTTCGTCTATTGTACAAAAGCAAAGAGGCCCGAATCAAAATTCAAAGCCTCTTTATTAGTTTTAGATATTAAGTTATTTAGTTCCCGTAAACTTTATTAAATATTTCTATTCGAAGATAAATTCGACATTGTTATGTAATCCTGTCTGTTTTTTTAAAAATGATTTCATTTCGATTGGACTTTTATTTTAATTTAGTTACTTTTTTTAGTTAAGTAAGTTTGGCTTTATATTTATATTTTTATAAGGATTTTAATATGAATTTAAATAAGACTTTAGCAATCTCCTTTGGATTTTTGTACTTAATACTTATTTCGCCTGCTGTTTTTGCACAAAGTGTACTTAATTTAGGGGCTAAAAAAGGGATATACTCAGGGACTTTTGATCCGCCAACTAAAGCCCATAATGCTATTATAAGAAGTGCCATAAAAAACTTGGGCTTGGAAAAGTTATATATTTTCGTGAATAAAAATGGTCAAAAAGAGTATAAATGTAGCTCTGCTGAACGTGTAATGATGCTCAAGTTAATGTTAGCTGACTTGCAGGATAAAGTAGTAATTATTGCTCAATCTTCGGATCATAAATTTTTAGATTATCTTATGATAAAAAATATAGTGAATGAGAGGATTATCAATATAACTGGTGAAGATTCTTATAAAAGGAGATTGTTAATGTTGCCAGAAAACAGAACCGATTTTGATTATACCGTGATTATCCCACGCAAAATTGGATATAAAGATGATAAAATCGAATTGGAAGACAATGCTTATTATTTACCAATTGATGATACATTTAATTTTATATCTACCTCATCAACGGAGGTTCGTCAAAAATTGGCTAAAAAGTCTTATGAAAATATTGAGCTTACTCCATGCGTTTTAAATTAACGCTAACTCGATAACTCAAAAATAGCTTTAAAAAAATCCTTTCTCAC
>CAZMQG010000015.1:0-38302 GCA_964568625.1 uncultured Pseudomonadota bacterium
TTAATTTATTTCAATTATCTATGAATTCTTCGATAAATTACGTTTCTGATTTTTTATTATTTTAATTATCAAAATAATATCAAACAAAATAAACGCTAGATGAAAGCATAATGACTGCCTCAAGTCTTTGTCTACGAAAAAAGAAAGCTGCTCTGGTGGCAAAAATGCAACGAACGGAATGCGTCGCAAGAAAACCTTCACAAAAACAAGTCCTGCATGTACACCCATACCTGTGTAAAGCTTGCCAGTTAAGATAAAAATCAAATTAAGAAACAATCCCAGTAGAAAAAGCCCAGCTCCAAGCTTCCAGTCAACTGTCACAAGAGCTAATGGATTAGAAAGATTATGAGACAGCATAAAAATCAATGACGCAAAAACAGCGCTTGTAATAGGGCTAAGTGCTTGAACAAAAAACTTATAAACCGTTCCACGAAAGATAAGCTCTTCTGTCCAAGCAAGAAAAAACGTTGCTATAATACCCACAAGCATTTTGAAAACAAACGATAGATTATAATTAATTTGAACAGGGGTATAAACTATACAACCAGAGAAATATAAAAAAGTTAAAAAAAGTACATGAAAAGTACTAGCTATTAAAAAGAAAAAACAGAAAGGCCTAATCCATTCCATTTTTTTAAAAAACAAAAAATTTGTCTGCCAAAAATCCGTTAAAAGCTTTTTATCACAGTTAAATAAAAGCAGGAAGATATGCCATATCACAAGAACAGTGATGCCTATTTTCCCAATTCCACGATTGGCAAAAAGACTAAATGTTGGATCTAACCAACAGGCAACCGGCTGAACAAAAATGAATGTTATTAAAATAGACAAGGCCGACAATAAAATCGGCCCTGTAACCTGCCAAATTTTCTGCATTTTTTTAGGGGGAAGTGTCGGTATCAAAATTTTACCTAAAAAATTAGGCAGAGCGTACAATTTCCTTAAGATGCTTGCCTGGCTTGAAGCGAGGAACATTGATTGCAGGAAGGTTAATACGCTGCTTTGTTGCAGGATTAATTCCAGCTCTTGCAGGTCTGCGTGATAACCAATAAGTACCAAAACCTGTCAAAGAAACTTTTCCACCTTTTCTGAGTGTTCTCTCGACAATTCTAGTAAAAGCGGCAAGAACCTTAGCAATATCTTTTTTGCTAAAATTGGTCTCTTCGCTCAAGGAATTGATCAATTCTGTCTTATTCATGTAAATCTCCCAAACTCCCATATACCTTGTTAAACATACACTACACCGATTCAAATTTAAAATACATCTCTCGATAGTTTCTGTGTGAAATTTAAAGTTTATTTAGATGTTTGTCAAGGAATTATGCTATTTAATTATCAAAAAGTCTTATATTTAATATTAAAATTTTTACCAAATAAAAAAAATATCTCTTCTTGTTTATTTTTTTACAAATTTATTTCTATCGTGAAATCAAAAAATTTTTAAGATTTTTTTATAAATTTTTTTTATAAATTTTTTATCTTATTGTTAAAAATTGTTAAAAATATTTTAAAATTCAAAAACTTATAATTTTAATCTATTATTTAAACCATGAATCAAATTCAAAACAATAAAAAGGACTAATATGTTTATTGACTCACACTGCCACCTAAACATGATGACAGGCAAAGAAGAATCCGCTCCACTTTCAAACGTTGATATACAAAAAATAGAACAAATATGTTATCAAGCAAAAACAAATAATGTCTGTAAGCTAATACAAATCGGCACAAGTCTCCATGATTCACTAGATTGTATAAAAATTGCAAAAAAAATTGATTGCGTATGGGCAGTTGTAGGTATACACCCAGGCGACTGCTCATCCAATTGGAAAGAACAATTTAAAGAGATCAAAAAAATGGTAAACAACAAAACAGAAAATAAAATTGTTGGAATTGGCGAAAGTGGATTAGATTTTTTCCGTCCACCATATAATGAAGAAGTACAAAATACGGCATTTAAATATCATATTGAACTTGCGCTTGAAAGCAATTTACCAATAGTTATTCACGTAAGAAACGCAGGTGACGAGGCGTTAAAAATTATACAAGAATATATAAAAGATGGGCTACGTGGCGTCATTCACTGTTTTTCACAAAACGTCGATTTTGCAAATCAAATTTTAGAATGGGGGCTTTATGTTGGAATTGATGGACATATAACATATCCCAAAAACAATGAACTGCGTGAAATCATCAAAAACATTCCTTTAGATCGCCTATTATTAGAAACAGATGCCCCATTTTTACCGCCACAACAATTCAGAGGAAAACCAAATTCACCCATCTACATTCCACTGATTGCTCAATTTATAGCAGACTTAAGAAATATAAATATTAAAGAGTTAGAACAAGCTACAACAAAAAATACAGAACGTTTGTTTAGGATCTGAAGGAGCCAAAACCACATTCAGTCCTAACAATTTCTGTACTTACAACTCTTTATTTCACACTTGGAAAAATTACTTGAAATACTGTTTTATCCTGGTTTAACATGAAACTCAATCGGCTCATATCAATAAACTTCATTCGCGCGCTTTCTCCCCATACAATTCCAAATGTATGAGCAAGAAGCATTTGAGCATAAATTGGATTAAGTAAACTCGTCAGAAAATTAAGTTGCTCAAAGTCTTTGGAATTAACAAAAAACTTGTTATCTTCTGAAACAACAAAACTTAATTCAGAAAATATATAATCTTTGGAGAAAACCGTTGCTGTTTTATATTCATCTTCTGGCTTAAATTCAAAAAAATGACATATGTTTTTAATACTTATTTCAAATCGATTTTTATCTTGATCTGACTCAACAAAATCAACAAAGCCAAATTTAAACCTCACTGATCCTTTTTCCTGTATATTAGATTCACGTATAATAGATGTCAAACCAACTAGAACATCAAGCATTGCAAAATATCGAAGCTTTTCTCTAAACTCTGATTGCTCACAAAATTCTATTTTAGATAGTTTCAAATTTTTCTGTTTAATTGAACCATTTAAATCATTAAGTAATACACTAAATTGATTTAAGAATTCACCTATTTTTCTTTTCTTACTTATTAAAATTGACTGCGCCTTTTTATAAGCAATGCGCTTATTCAGCAGAGTTAAATGCAGCAAACTACTACCAACTACTAAGGCGCTGTTGGCCTGAGATACACAAGAAGCAGCAGATTTGACAACACTGGGAACATATGCTGAAAAGTCCACCCAAGCTGATTGGCTACCACCTGGAATAAAAGCTCTACCTCCATTAGCGCCAAGGCAGGAACATCTTTCACCCGTACAAGTCAATAAATCCGTTTGTGCACAAGCATTTGGAACAAGCAAACTTGCAACATGATGATCATTCATAGCAAAAACAGAATTTCCTGTAGCAAGTAAAGTATCTTTTCCTTTACACAGCTTTCCAACTACTCCTGAAAATATGTATCCCAATGGGGAATAACTTGAAACTGCACCATTCAAAAAATACTGATCTAAAGCGCTGAAAAGCGTTGATAAACCTACATATGCCGAAAACTCTGTTACTGATAATGAGCCCCACATAGAGTATAAAACCGGAAGAGCGATAAAAGCGGTAAAAGCCATTCGTGCATCTAAGTCTGGAGTCCACAATCCTTTTTCCATTTTTTTCAATTGTTGTTCTAGTTGCTCAATTTGATTTCCCAATACTAAAAATTCTTTAAAAAATATTGCCAATTTTTTTAAAGTAACATTTAAATTTTCAAAATCTTGAGGTTTTAACGTAACAAGTTCTCTTAAAATTTCTTGCCGTTCTTTTAACTCAGTAAATTGCACTGGAGAACTGAACATTGCAATAAGAGATCTCCCCCCTACTGACGTACATATTCCATCATGGACCAATCGACCATCCATAGTTTCAACTCTAACCAAATATTTAGCTAATTGTAACTTAACTGAATCAATTGAATCTATTGAGGGAAGCTCACATTCCATACCCCAAACGCCAGAAAAAATCAACAATACAAATGTGAAGCCTAATTTAAGTGAACGCAAAAATTCCATGATAACCTCCAAATAACGATAAACCTCCAAAAAAGTAGCTAAAGCCTTATTTTAGGACAATAACTAATTTTATTTTATCTTAAAATGGGTCATGTCGCAAAAGCCTAGAATCCAAAATCGAGTAATAAGTGGGAAAATGCGCCAACAGCAAATCCTAAGGCACTTAAAATGCCTCCGGTAGATAATCCATGAAAAACTAATAAACTAAAAAAAAATAGCATTATTGACAACGAGAAAATAAAATAGACATTATGAGTAATCGTCCTATGCTTTAAAAGCATTACAATAATTGAAATAAAACTAAAATTTAAAAAAACAAACCATGCTTGAAAGACTATAGAAAGTAATAAAACTATGCTAGAAAATATAAAAAACAGGCGCTGGGCCTTACTTGTGGTATCAATATCTGGAAAAATCGAACCCAAAATAGAACATACAAAGCAACCTATAAATTGCATTAACGTTGGGCAAAAATGAAACAAAGTCAAAATGATATAAATTAAAAACAAACAGGATACTGATCCAGCAACCACATGTGCCTTATATCCAGGCATATTACTCTCCTCAACCTACGATATCAAGCAAATTAGAGCTATTTCAATCGACTTAAAGTTGCGCCGGGATAATAAAAATTCAAAATTTTACGATAATCCCATCCCTGAGCAACAAGCGATCTGGCTCCCCACTGGCACATTCCATTAAAATGACTCCAACCCTTGAACGAGAAAATAAGTTTATCACCCTCGTGCTTTATACTAAAAGCCCCGCTTTTAACTTTATTTCCAAACAAAGCCACAAGTTCCGCCCCAGTAAGATTAACATACTTACGCCCCGCAAAACGTACTTTATGTACAACTCCAGCAGCATCTTGATCAACAATTTGAATATCATGTAGCTTATTTCCAAATCCCTCAAACCGTTTCTTTAAATTTGGCCTTGCCTTTGCAATAGATAGAAAATGTTCCTTTTTATAGACCAACTGACTTCTATAAAACGCTGTATTTTTACAAAAATTACAAGGCTTATCTCGTCGTAAATATGGTAAACAGTTTTTATTTCTACGCATCTTTGCAGGGATAACACCACCACAACATGCACCAAACATTGTTAGAGCTACATCACCCTTATACGTTAGAATCAACCCACGGGTTTGATCAACAGCATCTCGCAAATTTTTGAATACATGAACACCTTCATAAACCTGATCTGATATAGTATTCCTAATATCATAAAAGCTGCGTGGATTTTTAAGCCTAACCTGCTTCATGTAGTGCAATGCATAGCTACGAGATACAATAGCATGCACTTTTTGCATTTCTAGTGGCCAAGTTGGAACACTTTCAGATCTCAAAACAGAACAAATATAATCATCCAGGTCAATTCTGTTAACAATTAAAACATTTCCAGTTAAAGGATCAATTCGTATATTAACGCTACCTTGGTAATGCTTTCCATTCAGCTCTAAATTTCCATGAGAGGCGTAAATCTCCAGATCATCATACCTAATATGCCTGAACTTCTTATCTGAACAACGCAAATAAAGTTTGCCTTTTTTAGCTATAACATCAACATTTTTGTCATTAAATAATGCTGTAACTTTCGATCCCCCCGGACTTTCAAGTACAAAACCCTCCTTAGCCTTAATTGTGAGAGTCTCACTTTTATTTGTGCTTTTTTCACTGATCAAAACACGAATAACTTTTGGTGTTATATAAACTCCCCCACCTATTGGCGCATCAGGCGCTCCAATTTCATTATCTGGATTACTTACCTGCTCCGATGGAGGTGGAACTTGTTGCGCAACAGGATCTAATTGTTTTTCATTCTTACTATCAATACTATCATCTTTAGTCTTAGCAGTAGAATTAGCTTGATGCTCAGCAATAGCATGCTTAGCTTTGGAATGACTACTCTTTTTAGACGTTTTGACTACATTTTTAGATTTTTTTAAATTCGTCGCTTTTGAATATACTAATCCGATTGGGCAAAAAACAATCGCTAGCAAAACAAGCACTCTGGCGACAAGCACCTTTTTGTTTAAATTTACCATGTCTGTTCTGTTACTTTTTTAGCATTTCAATAATATTATTACTATCGTCCAAGTTTGCCAGAAAATTGAAAAATTTAGTAGGAATTTTTTTCTTTTTATCGATTCCTTCATTTGCAAGTTTATCTGCAATTTTATTCTTCTCTCTCATAACATGCGTAAATTTATGGCTAATTCCATTCAACGCCTGCTTTACAAGACCATTTAATTTAATCAATATTGGGTTTTTAATCTTATAAAAACCACATAACTGTCTAATTAGTAATTCAGAATCAGAATGAACCGTTAAAAAAATATTTTTTAGATCTAAATCATCAACTTTTTGTTTTAAAATAAACAGAGCTAAAACCAACGCCAGATACTCTGCCTGATTATTGGTTCTTTCGCCCAAAAAAAACGCTTCTTGAATTTTCAACTCGGAATTAAAAACATAAACTCCCGCACCTGCAGGGCCAGGATTTCCCCTCGCAGCCCCATCAACAAAAATACTCCACTCTTGTGTTGTTTTTTTATTCTTTTGATTTAAAGAATCGCTAGAACACTCAACTTTCTGAGGTTCCACACTGCCTTTTTTATCTTGATTAAACCCAAATATTAATAATTGATTTTCCATGGCACCAAGCTATGCAAAAACTAACTTTAAAATTTAGACTGCAACAAAGCTTTTTCTTCCTCTTCATCATAATACAAAAATCTGTAGCAACTACGGCATGGAAGGACACCTGATCGTTTAAGCCTTAAATAATCTTGTTGTAAAACGGCATAATAACACGCACTGCAACTGCCATTAATTACTGGAGCAATTGGGTCATCAACGCTATTCTTCATACGATCATATTTTACAAGCCAATCAGCAGGAATCCTACTCGAAATAGTATTCCGTTCTTCATTAAGAACATTTAACTTGGAAGTAAAATCCTGAATATTTACAGCTTTGGCTTCAATATCCCTTATTAATAACGCTTCTTGCTCAGCAACTTTAAGCTTCTCTGCTTCATAATCTTTTTTTGCATTTTCAAGATTATACCAAGCTTCTGTAATCTGATTTTCAAACTTTACACGTTCTTTACGAGTATGCTCAACCTCTGTTGAAATAGATTTATACTCTTTCTGATTTCTTACAGAGTCAAGCTTAATTTTTTTAGCCTTTTCTTCTTCTTCAAAAGTCTTTGATTCTAACTCCAAAGAGTCAACATTTTTTTGCATTTGCAAACAAAGCTTACTCTTGCTTTCTAATAATGCTTTTAGTTTTGAAATTTGAACCGAGTCATCATTTAAAGATTTTTTTGTTGAATCGATATCATTTTTTAACTTAAGAATTTTTTTATCGAAATCAACCAAGTCCTTTAAATTTTGCCAAAGAGCTTTTCCTGCCATAATGAGATCCTTTTGGTTGAAATTTAGGACTGATGAAAATTTATTGAATTTTCTTGGTGGGCCCACCAGGGCTTGAACCTGGGACCTTTCGGTTATGAGCCGACTGCTCTAACCAACTGAGCTATGGGCCCCTACCAATAATAATAAAGTTAGTTTAAACTAACTTTGATTAGTTGTGAAGCAAAAAATCCTTTAATCGACACGAATATCCAAATTCGTTGTCATACCAAGCAAAACACTTACCAACATTTCCAACAACCTGAGTTAGAAGGCTATCCAAAATACATGAATGTGTATTACCTATAAAATCAGATGATACCAAAGGATCTGTTACATACTGCAACTTACCCTTCATCTCACCATTGGCATATTTTAAAAATGCCTGATTAATATCTTGCGGCATCAAGACCTTTGACGAAACAAAGGCAAAATCAACAAGCGAAACGACTGGCACCGGTACACGAATCGCAACAGCCTCTATCTTTCCGGTTAATTCAGGAAATACTTGAAATATGACCTTAGCAGCTCCTGTTTTTGTTGGAACAATGTTCATTGCCGCTGCACGAGCTCTTCGAGGATCTTTATGCTCAACATCAAGCAAAACTTGATCATTCGTGTATGCATGAACCGTTGTCATAACTCCATTAATAATCCCAAAACTATCATTTATAACTTTGACCATTGGCGCAAATGCATTTGTAGTACAACTACCAAGCGAAACAATTGAATGTTTGGCAGAATCATAAGCCTTATCGTTGACACCAGGAACAATTGTTACATCAGCATCTGCAACAGGTGCCGTAACAAGAACTTTGCTGCATCCTGATGCTATGTGCGCACTTGCCTTTTGATGTGACGTAAAATGCCCGGAAGCCTCAACAACCCAGTCTATTCCTAAAGCCTTCCATGGCAATTTAGCTGGATCCACTTCAGTGAAAACTTTAATTTGTTTATCATTAACTACAAAAACATTATCTTTAAATTGAACAGTCCCGGGAAATTCCTTCATCACTGAATCGTATTTAAAAAGAAGATCTAATCTTATATCTTTGCTCGGCCCAAGATTGATTGCAACAACATCAAGTTTATTTTTTGTAGATTCATCTAAAAGTATTGTACGTAAAAACGCGCGGCCTATTCTTCCAAATCCGTTAATCGCAATTTTCATCCTACTAACTTTCTTAAAATTTATAATTCATTAAATAATTAACTAACTGTTTAACTCCATCTTTTGATCGAGTGTGAATTAAAACATGAGGCTGATAATCAATGATTTCTTTTTGTAACTGTTCAAGCTCTTCTGCAGAAAGCTTATCCATTTTATTGAACACATACAAAACAGGTTTTTCAACTCCCAATTCCTTGATTGTATCATTGACAACATTAATTTGGCTGCGCCATTCAGGATTACTGACATCCACAACATGCAACAGTAAATTTGCATATCTCAATTCATCAAGTGTTGATCTAAAAGCCTCCACAAGTTTGTGTGGTAATTGACTTATAAATCCGACAGTATCTGAAATTAAAATTTTTGATTTTCCACTAATATAAAATTCACGAGTTGTTGTATCAAGGGTAGCAAAAAGTTTATCTTCAGCCAAAATTGTACTTTTTGTTAACATATTTAACAAACTTGATTTACCTGAATTTGTATAACCAACAATACAAAGTGTAGGGATATTGCTACTTAATCTTTTTTTACGCTGATTTTCCCGAGCTTTTTGCAACGTCTCAAGTTTTTGCTTTGCCTGACGCAATCTATCCGCAAATACTTGTCGCATTTTTTCCGTTGCAGTTTCCCCTGGACCTTTTGTTCCAATAACACCCAGCTGCTGCGAATATTCAACACCTTTTCCAATGATTCTGGTTTTTAAAAATTGCACCTCAGCCATCTCAACCTGAATTTTACCTTCAGCTGTATGTGCGGATTTTTTGAAAATTTCAAGAATCAGTTGCTCACGATCCATAATATTGCAGTTAAGTACATCTTCTAAATTTCGCTCCTGCAATGGATTCAATGTTTCCGAAAAAATTATTATCTCAATCTGTTTTTGATCGCAAATTAGCTTTAATTCTTCAAGCTTTCCTTTTGTAAAAAATGTATTTGAGTCTACAGCACGAACCTTAGTGAAATAAGTTTCATCATAATGCATACCCAAAGTTTTTATTAGGCTCAGAAACTCTTCATAATAATTTTCTGCGTTAGAAATTTTAACATATGGCGTATAAACACCAACTGCCAAAGTTTTGGGATGAATATCTTGAATAGCGACTGAAACTCTTTTTGCCATCCTAATCCTTAAGTCTTACTTTAACATTTTAACAATTTCATTTGCAAAATCATTTGCAAATTTTGGGCCCTGGGCAGTAATAATTTTATCTCCCGGCAATACAACGCACCCCTTATCAACAAAATCAACTTCACAATTTTTCAAAATCGCTTTGGCTTCATCAGTTGGGAAAACGGTTGCCTTCTTACCCTTCAATATTCCTGACTGCACTGGCAAAATTACTGCATAACAGATAGCGGCAACAATTTTACCCTTGGAATTAAAATATTGTACCACATCTTGTAGTTTTTTGTTATCCCACAAGTATTCAACTGAGCCCGGCCCGCCAGGTATAATAACTGCGTCATATTTATCAAAATCACTTTTATTTAAATCGCTAAGCAAAAGATTTGGGGTAAAAGAGCCTCCAAGTTTACCTTTGGCAACTCCAGCTTTCAAACCAGCAACATCAATTGTAACCCCTTTGGCATGTAAAATTTGGTAAGGCACATTAAATTCAAAATCTTGGTAATTCTCCGGCATAAGAATAAATAGCACTTTTTTATTCATATTCTTTTCTCCCCTCATCAAATAATTTGAAAATATAACGACTAAAGCAGCAGCACACAAAACTACTAGCCACAACATTTTTGACATAGACTACTCCCTTTTCATGAAACATTAAGCACTTTGTTTGGAAACATAATACCAAAAATAATATTTATAAAGAAATCAAGTTAACGCCACTAAACATATCGCCAATAAGCCTCTGGGTAACTTTATGAAACTGTTCCGGATTTTTTGTAACATAAAATGAATATTTTGCCGATTGTTTTTTAACTTCTGACAATGTAATCGGCCTATCTAGTGCTTTATTGTCAAGCATCTGGTTATACACCTTAACCACCTGTCTAGCAACAGGTTCATTAGAGTCAACAATCACCTCCCCGTCAGGTAATAATTTCTGAATTTCAGCACGCAAAAAAGGATAGTGCGTACAGGCAAGCCCAATCACATCAACCCCCAGTTCTATCGCCGGAGCTAAATACTCTCGTAATTTATCTTGAGTATAAGGATCATCAAACCTCCCAGCTTCAACCAAATCAACCAGTTCCGGGCAAGCTATACTTAAAACCTCAATCCCTTTTCCATATTGGGCAATTAATTGTTTTTGATAATCACTGTTGGTTGTGTGCAAAGTAGCTAAAATTGCCACTTTTTTATTTTTAGAAAGTTGGCAAGCCGGTTTAACAACCGGCACGGCACCAACTATGGGAATATTTGGGTATTTTTCTCTCAAATATAAAAGGCTAGAAACTGATGCCGTATTACAAGCTACCACGGCAATTTTGATATTATGTTTTAAAATAAGATAATTCAAAATCTTACTTGTAATTTGCTGTAATTGCTCTGTAGTTTTCTGACCAAAGGGTAAATTATTATTATCAGCAAAGTAAATAAGATCCTGCTCCGGAAGCTGCTGTGCAATCGCTTTAAAAATTCCAAGCCCCCCTACCCCAGAATCAAAAATTCCTATTGGCTGCATATCCCCTCATCTTTCACTAAAAATTTTTAACCCCACATGTCTACTTTTTGCTAAACATTTTAAAATTAAGGTAAAATAAAAAGAGAGGGGTGTAAAGTCATCAACAACTTTATACCCCTCTTTAATTTTAAACACTACTGTAAATATGAATTACTATTTTATACCAGAACCCCCAGCAACATTTTCCATGACAGTTGGTAACGATGGAGCGCTGTGTACCTTGCGATAAATCGCAACATGTACAGTAAAACCTCCGTATGCTATATATGAACTATTAAAAGCAGAAACACGACTATCATTAAAAATTTTCCAGGAAGATCCATTTTTACATGCAGCTATAAAATGCCCCCTCGATGCTGAATCCCCTTGATGATAAATCATTCCAATCAATTCATAAGACTGATTTATTATATTAAAGCGCCGCCCTGGTAGATAAACTAATGGGATTTTCATGCCTTGCTTTAAACGCTCCCCACTGAACATCTCAAAGCCAAAAGTCTTTGAGCTCTCCACATCAATTTTTTTTATTTCAGGCAAAATGCAAGCGAAATCAGCAAAAGTTTTGGGTTGTACGATTAAAAGCTCAGGCATCTCAACATCATCAAAGCCTACCTCTTGATTTAATAACATTTCCACTTGCAATCGAGGCCTAGAATCTTTTTTATATTCAGATTCTGGCTCCAAATTAGTCGCTAACTCCGTTAAACGTTTATGATCAAGCCCCAATGGAGATATTAAATTCAAGCATGTATGCCAATGACCATTAACCCTGGAACAAAAAAGACGTCTAAATGCTACAAGATTTCTTTGAATATTATTTAAATCACCACTAATATGTTGATTAATTCGAGGAGATCGCATTTCAGCTAATACCACATCTAAATATTTATTTAATACATCACACTTATTAAGATAGATAGTATCAGCATCGGTCAATTTCAAGTATTCTACCTTATCTTTAATCCATCCCCAATCTTTATTTTCTCCAAAACAGGCTTGCAATGTTAACAGTTTAATTTCATCTGACAAATTATGCTCAGATACCTGAACAAATAAATCTAAAACATCTCTAACTGCTTTGTCTTTGGCATCTACACCTTCATGAAAAGCATTCATCGCACCAATAAACGCTGATATTTTACCAAAAAAAGCTTCTCTTTCCTGATGGCATAAATCATTAATCAATTTTTCTGTAGATAAAGCATATTGAGCAAAATTATTTAAATCTCTGCGTTGAAATGCTTCTTTTAATTTGGCTTTTGAAATTTTCAATCTAAGTTCATCTACGCTACGTTTTACACATTGAGCAAAATAATCAAACGATATTCGATCTATATTACTAAAATCCGAAATATCAAGAAGAACAAAATCAATCAACTCTTTTCTCAGCAAAGCACAAACAGCGCGGTCATCACTAGGCATTAATGACGCAAGTACATTTAGCAAATCAAGATGATATTTTGTATAATACTGAAAATGCTCAAGCACCAATTTCAAAAATTCTCCCGAATCATGTTGACCTGTCAGCATTAAACGTAAGTCCGGATTTGTGCTGCTTGTACAAAGAAATTTTCTAAAATATTGTATATTCACAGCATCCCTGCGACTGGCAATTTTACTTTGTTGCATATCCTCAAATACATGTATCAATTGATATGGAATAGAATAAGGCCCGTTGTCCCCATCTAAAACATAATCTGCCTTATGTGCATTTAAGAAATCATGAACCTCAGGCATATTATACAAAATTTGTATGGCAGAATTTACAAAACAGTCTAATCCATTATTTACAAGACCAACTAATTTTATAGATTCTTGCGATTGGGCCTTTTCCACAGGAACCCCTTCGCCTTGGCCATCAGCTTGGCGTTTCATTCCAAACAAGCAATTTACTGCTGATATAATCAGAAAAATAATAATCAAACCAATATTTAATTTTTTCATAGCAACCCCCATTTATTTAAATCATTTTTATGATGTAATAATTTCAATTTATCAATTTTATTCAGAAATAACAAATGGCGCATGTGTGAGGTTATAATTTCATATTGAAATAATTTTCAAACAAAAAACCTGTTTTTCAACTCAAAATAGTGCTTATATCGCTATTCCTGATTACCGGATACTTTTCCATCACTGCTTTGACTGATTGCCCCAGGCTCTGAAGCCTTTGATGGATTCTCTAAGAGATCATCTGTATTACTTTGATTATTATCCATCATTTCAAATTTAGCAGCAGAACATGATCGAGATAGATCTGTTAAAAGACAATATTTTATAGTATTAAAGTTGATCAATGGCTCAACGTCAATATCGTGATAAAGCGAGTTATGAGAATGCGAATGTTCTACAATTTTCCCAATACAAAAACCTTCAGGAAAGACTAGTCCACGCCCGGTTGAAAGAACCATATCATTATCTACAATATCAAGTAAATGGCTGACATAGTGCATTTTACAACGATTTTTTTGATTTTGTCCTATTACAATCCCATTTGCATTGGTAGAACTTGTAAACGCAGCAACCTTACATGATTCATCAGTAATCAAAGTAAGTTTACTATAATAGTCGTGAACTTCCGTTATTTTCCCCAGTATCTGGAATTTATAAATTCCAACCATATTTTTTTTGATTCCGTTTAAAGAACCTCTATTTATTAAAAAAAACTGTCCATCTTTTTTTAGATTCTTAATCAAAACCTTGCAAATCATCATTCCGTCAAGATTATATCTATCTTTAAATTCACGAATCTCTTTACTGTCAGAATCAAATTTAAACAGTGCTTTAATTTTTACATTCTCTTCATAAAGCTGGCTATATTTTTCATTCAAAAGTTTTAGCTCAGACTTAATTTGCTCGTAGGTCTCCCTATGTTCAACACGTTTTTGAATAAAATCAGCAACGCCGCTTGCCGCAACAACCACAGGATAAGTAACTTTATTCGTAAATCGCTCTAAAGCACCACTCTCAAAAAACAAAAACTGATTAACTATAAAAAAAGATATTAAAAAAATAATCAGTCCTAATACACCCTTTTTAAGAAACGTGTTCATTTTAAATCTGCACTCCACTATTCTCTTTTATAAGCTGACCTAATAATTCTCGCATCTCCATTTCAGTTTGCGATCTAAGTAATTTTTGCCTCCACTCTGAAGCCTGCTCTACAAACCTTACGTACTGAGGCAGCTGCTTTTTGAATGAGACAAATCCCTTTGGACCATAAAATTGAATATTATTATCCAGATGTTTTAAGGCACATCTCAATGCCAAATCCGTAGTAACTTCAAACGTTTTTCCCTTAGCCTCTTCAGTCATTTCACGAATTTTCCAAGGGGCACCCCACAAAGCTCTTCCTATCATAAAACCATCACAACCTGTTAAATCATAAACTTTTTGTGCCATCTCGAAACGTGAAATATTACCTGAAAAAATCAATGGCACATTTAAAGCCTGCTTAACTTGACGTGCAAGATCATAATCAAGGCGTGATGCAAATCCCTCGGGTTGCGTTCTAGGGTGAATGATAATGGCATCAACTCCGCAATCCTGTGCCATTTTGGCAACTTCCAAAGCATTCTTTTTTTTAAAACCTGCTCTGATTTTAATTGTAAACGATGCTCGATTGTCGACACGTTTAATAAAATATTTTAGTAACATTTCCAGATGAGGAACATCTTCCATCAGCGCTGATCCACACTTTGATTTGATAACAGCTTTGGCAGGACAACCACTGTTTAAATTTATCGACTTAAATCCTGCAGCCAAAATTTTTTCTATGGCTTTATCAATAAAGTCAGTTTTGTTTGTCGAAACCTGAAAAGCCATTGGGTGCTCAATTGGATCATATCTTAATGCAATTCCTGTTCTCTCATTTGCCACCGAGGCAACATGACGCATCTCTGTAAAAAGCAATTCCTCCGGAGAAAACTCACGGATTAATTTTCTTAAAGGAGAATCGGTTATGCCATCGAGCGGAGCCGACATAAATCGCGAATACTCTTCTTTACCAATCTTAATTTTACTTTGCCAAAAATCTTGGTTACTCACTTGATTACTCACGTTTTTTATTATTCATAATTTGTTGGGTGTTTTAAATGATAGTCCGTACTTTGTTCAAATGCATAAGCAACTTTAAATAATAGCTCTTCACTCAAGCGTGGACCCAAAAATTGAAATCCAATTGGAAGATTTTCTTTTGAAAAACCACATGGAATCGAAATTCCCGGAGTTCCAATCGCACAGTTTGCAACAGTAAACAGATCCGCCAAATACATTGCAACTGGATCAAAAGCAAGCTCTCCAATTTTGAATGGAAGAATAGTTACAGTAGGAGTAATAAGCAGATCAACGCTTCTGAAAGCAGAATCAAAATCAGCTCTCATCATTTCTCGTACAGACTGAGCTTTTTTGTAGTAAGCATCTTTATGCCCCGCAGAAAGAACATAATTTCCCGTCATTATTCGAGTTTTAACTTCTTGACCAAAACCTTCTTGTCGAGTCTTTAGATACATGTCAAAAAGATTGTCTGCTTCTTTTGTACGCATTCCATATAAACTTCCGTCATAACGTGACAAATTCGAAGCACCCTCTGCACGACTAATAATAAAATAAACTGCGTTAGCATATTTTAAATAAGGCAAATCAATAACTTTTACTGACGCCCCAAGATTTTTAAGCTGTTCAGTCGCCAAGCCAAAGGCGTTTTGAATTTGATTATCTATTCCGTCGGTTTCAAGGGCATCTTTAATAATTCCAATCTTTAAATTTGCAGGCAACTTCCCATCCAGAGTTTTCGTATAATCTTTTGGTTGCATTTGAATAGTCGTTGAATCTTTTGGATCTTTTCCTGAAAGTGCTGTCGCCACCAACGCATTGTCATAAACTGTTCTTGTAAGAGTACCTACCTGATCAAATGACGATGCAAAAGCCATGACACCAAATCTCGAGTGCAACCCATAAGTCGGATACAAACCAACTAAATTACAAAATGACGCGGGTTGCCGAATTGATCCACCCGTCTCTGTTCCTAAAGCAAATGGAACCAACCCTGCAGCAACAGCCGCAGCTGATCCGGAACTTGAACCACCGGAAACTCTTGCAACATCCCAAGGATTACGTGTTGGGCCATAAGCCGAATACTCTCCGGATGCACCCATTGCAAATTCATCACAATTTGTACGTCCAATACTCACAGCCCCTGCCTGTTTTAATCTCTGATTTACTGTTGCATCGTATGGAGCTTTATAATTGCTTAAAATTTTTGAACCGGCAGAAGTAATTTGATTTTTTTGACAGATAATATCTTTTAAAAGATATGGTATACCTGCAAGAATTGCGTTAGATTTTGAATAAAATTCAGCAACTTGTTCAGAATATTGAAAGCTTTCAAGCACAGCATTTAAACTACCATTATGCTTTTTAATTCTTTCAAGATAAAATTTTATCACTTCTTCTCTACTTATCTCTTTTTTATCAATCTTTTCTTTAAGCTCTTTGATTGTTATAAATGGACTTAACATGTTGTACCTTTATTTTCATCCAAAATTTTTGGAACAACAAAATAACTCTCTTGTTTGTCATGCGCCAAGTTTAAAATATCTGTTGAATCAGTTTCAATAACTTCATCTTCACGCAAAATATTTTTATTCCTAACCGGATTAACCTGCGCAGCAACTTTTACTTCTTTTATTTGATCAATAAAATTCAATACTTTTTCAAGATTATTCGTAAAAATTTCAACCTCACCATCTGAAAGATTTAATGCGGAAAGTTTTGCAACTTTGAGCAGTTCCTCTTTACTAAAATCAGCCATTTTTTAACCTTTTTTATTTTTTACTTTTCCCACTTACGGCTCTTAACTCTGTATAAAAAAATCAGACCCATAACAGCGGTATTAAAATAAAACGAACCATAAACAAGTGTAAACTTTATTACCTGACTTTTTATTGGAAGCCAACTAAAAAATGCAGAGATCGGAACGAAGAAAAAAGCACATGATATAAAACGTCCCCACATAACTGCTTTTACATCACCGGCACCACGTAACGCACCGGCAAGTATTAGTTGAATAAAATCAAAAATAACTAACATACTAATTAATGGTAAAATTGCAGCAGCCATGTCCGTAAATTTATTTTTCGGATCAAAAATACTTACAAAAAAACCTGCATTAAACGACAAAATTGCAAGAGCAACTATTTCCAATATCCCTGTAAAAATAAGAATCTTTTTTATGTTGGCAGTTGCTCCATCTGCATCCCTTGCACCTAATCTGTTACTTACAAGAAATGTTATAATTTGAGCGCCTGCAACAGCAGGTAATATAGCAAAACGTTCAAGATCTTTAACTACAGAAAAAGTAACTATTGCATATTTTCCCATTGATGCAATCATCTTTGAAAGCCATACATATGAAAGGGCTAAAGTTCCCTTGTCAATCATAATTGGCCAACTAAGTTTTAGGATATGAAAAACTCTCTTCATATCAAAAAATAAAAATCTAAGATTTACGAAATACTTTTTATATTCCGGCGTATAAAATATATACCCAAGTGAAATAGCTATAACCACAAAATACTGAATTACAGTAGCAATTGCAGGCCCCTGTAACCCATATGCCGCAAATCCCATATTTCCATGTACTAATATAAAATCAAAAAACGTATAAATAATAACTCCAACCAAACTTAGTAACATGGGAACTCTAGTATTTTTAACGGCACGCATAAATCCAATCAAAGCCATTGCTATAAAAGTCAAAAGAGCTCCAAATGATTTAAGTTTTAAGAATGGAATTCCTGCTATCATCATTTTCTGCGGAACCCCAAGCCAACTGAATAAAAAACCTGCACCAATAAAAATTAAAATAAATTGAAACACTCCTATAATCAAACTCGCAAAAATTGTAGGGAAAATATATCGACCACACTCTTCATAATCCTGACTTCCATTATAACGTCCAATAACAGCCATTGCTGCAACCGGAATAGCTTCAGAAAGCTTTACCAAAAAATGTATAAAATTAACCGCCATTCCAAGCGCACCATAAGTCGTGGTTGAATTAAGCCCGGAAACAAGGTAAGCATCAATCATTGGAGGAAGCGAAATTAAAATGGCAGAAGAAATAAGTTCCGGAAGCCAGTAAGAAAATATTTCCCTGAATGAATCACCTTTTTTTAAATTATTTATGAAAGTTCTCATGCACAGCCCTTTGGGTTAATTTAAAAACCGCCGACACCCACCTTATAGAATATATAACAATCAAAACACACGATTTAGCGCATAAACGCATGCTAAGATTCTAATCCATTTAATTTTCATGTAAAGAATAAAAATTAAAACGGGTGATTTGTCTTCCCCAAAACACCCGTTTTAATAAATTTATTACAAATTGCCTATATATTAGAATATTTTATTAAGAACCTCATTTGACGCCGCAGAAGGACTTGATACTTTTAAAACTTTTGCCAACGTTGATGCAACCTGCGTCATATAAACCTTTTTCCTAATTTTTTTCCCAGTAGTCACCCCTTCCTGATAAAAAATTAAAGGCACATGAGTATCATAATCATATGGAGATCTGTGGGTCGTCCCTTTTTGATGTTTGATTATTTCACAATAAGGCTGGGGCATAAAAATTAAATCACCGCTTCTTTTTGCATTAAACTGATTTTTATAAAGCTGCTCAAAATAATTTTTAGGAAATTTTGCCTTTTCCATCTCCTGATTGGTCCAACATGTTTTAATTGCAGGCTGCTTTAATAAATGATTTTTAAGCAACTCAAAAATCTGATCAATTTTCTCTTTATCCAAACTCTTCTTTATGTTGTTATCAAGATAAAATTGATTAGCTTTAAAAGATTGAACTATTTTTTTAATACCAAATTTATCTTCGACGATTTTATTCATCTCTTCTGTTAATTCTGTAGAATTTAGTCTTTTTGCAGATGCAAAACCCTTTCTTTGCAAAATTTCAGGAATAGGCGCTACACCATGGTCACCAGTCAAAACAAAAAGAACATTTTCGGCTCCAACACGATCTTGTACGTATTGCATGAAAAAACCAAGTTGCCTGTCCAGATGATAAATCATATCGATTACTTCAAGGCTATATGGACCATAAATATGCCCAATCCTATCAAGACTTGAAAGTGAAACCCACAATAGAAACTTATCATCATCATTCATTTTTTTTAAATTAAAATCCAAGCAAGTTTTTGCCAAATTTAACAAAAGTCCATTAGATTCAGGAGTTTTTTGATAAATTCTATCATACTGGGGCCCTTCTATTTTTATAATCTCCCCTGCAAGGTGGTCGGCTTGCTTGGTGAACTCATAATCTTTAACATTATAAAACTGATAAGGCACACTTCCACTTGGAAAATGCAATCTCCAATCAACTTCTCCTACCTTGTTAATGTCATGCGTTTTATTAAACTTTGCAAGCCAACTCGGCATTGTCTTGAAATACGCCTTACTTGATGTAAAACTTTTCAAATTTTTATCAAACCAAATACATTTACCTAACTTCCCACCCATACCAATAGCTGCACGTGCTTTATATGAAATTGAATAAACATAATTTTTGGCATATGGTCGAGACCCTAAAATAACTTGGTCAGATAGATTATCCACCATTAATTGTTTTGCTGAATAACCATATTCCCCACTTCCTTTTTTTGTAAGAACAGCAGATTCCGGACGATTATCCTTTGTAAACACAACATTTTGCCCATCCTCAATCCAGTTGTTTAAGATAACTCCATGATCTTTAGGAAGAGCCCCAGTACTAATAGTAGTATGCCCTGTTGCTGTAGTGGGAATGCCATGAGGATGAAAAGCATTTTCAAATGACACACCCTCTTTTAATAATGTTCTAAAGCCATCAGTAAAATATGGCGACAATCTTTTGATATGATGATAAGCAAACTGGTCAACAACAATGACACAGACAAAATGTGGCGATTTATTCGCATAAAGACAACAAGGTACCGATAAAATCGAACTTATTAAAAATGAAAAGCCCACTATTCTCTTCTTCATTGCTCTCCCCAATATTATGTAACATCATTCTATATTATTATATATTTTCTCAACCTCTTTCCAATCAATCAAATTCCACCAAGCATCAACAAAATCAGCTCGTTTATTTTGATATTTCAAGTAATATGCATGTTCCCAAACATCAAGAATAAGAATTGGTTTAAGACTTTGGTTAAATGGAGTTTCGTGATTATATGTGGCAAATATTTTAAGTTCACCAGATTTATCAACGCAAAGCCAAACCCAGCCACTTCCAACAATGCTCAATGCTTTTTCTAAAAAATCTTTTTTAAAATTTTCAAATGAACCAAATGCACTATTTATTTTTTCAAGAATAATACCGAAAGGACTATTCCCCTCAGGCGTTGAACTCTTTTTGCATAAAGTTGCCCAAAATAACGTGTGATTAAAATGCCCACCTCCATGGGATTTTACCACCTCTCTTAGTTTTTCCGGCAAAGCATCCAAATTTGCAATCAAATCCTCAAGTAAATAAAGTTGCCATTCCGGATAATTTTCCAAAATTCCATTTAATTTATCAACATAACCCTGATGGTGCTTTGTATAATGTATATTTACAGTCTGAGCATCTATGAACGGTTCAAAATCATTAAAAGCAAACTTAAGTTGAGGAAGAGAGTATGGATACGTCAACTCAGGGAAAACATGCTTTGATAGTCTCTTAAATTTTGCATTTTTTTCGGGCGATGGAATCGTAAATAAAAAAATAAAACCCACAGCAATAACTAACCAAAATAATTTGTCCGAAAAATTAGAAAAAATTTTCATTCAAAATACTCCCCAAAAATTTAACACCTAAAAATTTAAGCCTGGCAACAAATCATATGTCGAAGCACTTGGTTGCCCAACAAGCAATATACGTGCAAGCGTTACAGGCAACTGGGGAATCCAAACTTTTTTATTAATTTTTTTCTTCTCAAATCTGCCACTTTGGTAAACAATTAACGGAACATGCGTATCATAATCATACGGAGTCATATGCGAAGTTCCCGTTGGATATTTTGTTATCTGGCAATAAGGCTCTGGCTGACATATAATATCGCCAGAACGACTCGCATAAAGTTGATTTTTATAAAAACTTTCAAGTTGATCTGGCTGAAAAGTTGCCCCTTCAAGTTCTTCAAACGTCCAAACATTTTTAATTCCAGGAATTGACCTCAAATAGTCTTTAATTGTTTTTAAAATTTCATGCTTTACGCTTACAGAAAGCTTATCGAATACATCACGCTTAATTACAAAAGACGTTGGTTCAAAGTAAACCTCAAAATCAGGAAGATCAAATTTTTCTCTAATCATTTCATTGATATGTGCAACTAATGGCGTTGCTGCAATTCGTTTTGCCTGGTAAAATCCCTGTTTTTGTGCTATCTCAGGAATTGGACAAATTCCATGATCCGCAGTTAACACAAGTAAATATTTTTTTTCGCCTATCTTCTCCTTCAAATACGTAAAAAAATCCTTAAGTTGTTTATCAATATGATATATTAAATCAATAGCCTCAAGTGAATCCGGACCATAAAAATGGCAAAGCAAATCAAGATTACTTAATGAAACCCATAAAATCATCTTATTATTGGATTTTAAATCAAGATTATAATCAATACATTTTTTGGCAAAATCAAGTAGATACTTACTCGATTGTGGAGTCTTTTCAAACATACAGTATTTATGCGAATTTATCTTATTTATTACTTTATCAGAATTTGCGCCGATTAATGAACCTTTGATACCGGCATAATCGTAATTTTTAATAAATGCAAAATCATACTCATCAGCATCTTCCGGATACATCAACTCCCAAACCGTATGTTTCAATTTCTCTGCTTGCCCAAGTTTATTAAAATCAATAACCCACTTTGGTAGTTCTTCAAAATATGCGGTGCTGGATGTAAATTCACCACTTTGTTGATCAAGCCAAAAAGGCTTACCCAATTTACCAGCCATTGAAACAGCGGGATAAGATTTTAACGAAAGCGCATAAACTTTATGAATACAGTTAGGGCTTGATTTAAACATAAATTGATCTGATAAGCCATCAACCTTTGTCTTTCTTGAAGAATAACCACGACCGGGTTCTCTTGATGTCAAAGATGAAAATTCAGGATCATTTACATATTCAATTATTTCTCCATTTGGCCCCAACCAATCATTTGCAACAGCCCCATGATCCTTTGGACATGTCCCAATACTCAACCCATGGTGTCCGGGCGTTGTTTCGGGAACCCCATGAGGATGATATGCCTTGTAATAAACAACACCATTTTCAAATAAATCTTTAAGCCCATATTTAAAATATTTTTGTAACTTAGGAATGTAGTGAAACGCAAACTGATCAATAACTATTACAACTGTAAGATTTGGAGTATTTTTGGATAAAGCTTTTCTGCCCAAATCTTTCGCCTGAATACATGTACTTAAAATACTTAAAAATGCAAATTGAATAAATAAAAACAAAGATATATTTTTCCTCATAATTTTCACCGTTCTCTCCTTTTGCTTTTGTAAGAATTTAATTATTAGGTTAAGATCTATGTAAGAGATTTATAACCTAGAGTTTTATTAAATGGCAATATTTTTAAATTTTATAAGATGAAAAGTATAAGTAGAAAGTATAAGGCAGAAAGATTGATGTTTAAAAAAATCATACTCTCACTCACATTACTGTTTTTACAATTTACGAAAAGCACTGCGGTTGAACTCACAATAACAAACGATATTTCCAATATTTTAAATTCAAAAAAAATATGTATCCGAATATCTCTTAATCCACAAGATCAGGGTATTTATAGTAATTCTCTAAATTTTTCAGTAGACCATCCTGATATAACGGTAACATCATGGGAATGCACTCAAAATCCCACAATGCAATACATAACTAGATTTAAACGTGTCAAAAAACTTTACACGCAACCTCTAACCTGCGAGATTGCACTAAATTTTGAATCAGACAATAAAAAAACTACGCTTCAAAATTTAATTGAATCAAATTTATATGTCTCATGCATTGTTCTTAACAAAAATGGAAACTCTCAACCGATAAACTTGACAAAAGCTTTAGATGACGGTTTTAGCCTTATCAACACAGAAACATACAACAATTCATTCGATAACAACTTAAATTACGATAATATAAAGACTTTTACAAAAAACTATTTCGATAACCAAACCATAAACAACAAAAATCAAAGCTATAAAAACGAACCAGACAAAAAACTTATTCCACGACAAAAGCTATTGCCTGAAACCGCAAATATCATCATCGATAATTTGAAAACTATTTGGACTACGCTTATCGAAAAATTAAAAAACATTTTCACTTCAATAAATTATATTTTTCTTTGTTTAATAACTATTTTCATTTTAATAATATCTTTGTTTTTTAAAAAATCGAGACCACAGAATATTTGGTTAATTGAAATTCGAAGATTTCTGATTATGAGTTGGATCTTAAGTTCTTACTCTTTTCTAAATATTTTTATATCTCAGTATATATTTTTTACTATATTTGCAGTATTAATAGCCCCAATTTCAATGTATTACATTTTTACAGCACGAACTGAATCAACATTAGATAAACTCAAATCTTTCATAGGATTTGCACTTGCAATTTCTATGCTGCCGCTCCTAATCAAGGCGTATATCTCATTTATGTTTCACTAGTCGAAAAAACTTAAACTCTGAATTTATTTTAAATTTGTGCAATTATTGGGATGTTTTGACCTGAATTTAACAGCTTATTTTTAATTTGATATTATAAATTATATTAAATTTGTAATTTTTAATATTTGGAGGTTTTTAATGGTTTCAATCAAATCAATGAACCTATTTAAAAAATATGTAGTTTTTGCAGTTTTTTTGTCAATCCCTGTGTTTTTACAAGGATATTTTCATAATATTCAAGAATGGAGTAACGGAAGACAAACGCTTTTTTTATTTTCGGACATTCATTTAGATACAACGAAACCATATCAGGAACGCATTGAGCTCATCAATGCTGCAAAAAGTCTAAATGCTTTTGTTATAGTTGAAGATAGAATAACCCCACAGATTGCTATCTATTTAGATACAAATGTATGGATGATGGATATATCAGATAACGACGCCGAATTCGAACGAGCCGAACAGGCATCTCCCCTAAGACCATTTCTGGTGGCAATTTTAAGAGATGTTTGTATAAAAATTTCTGATCATATCATCAAAATCAATCCTAATTTTGACCCTAACAAAGATTACAGCAATTTGCTGCCAAAAGAATATTTAACTGTTGCGAATAAGCATATTTCGTCACTTCCCTGCTTAACTCAATTTTGCCACCAACAAAGGATCCCTACTAAGAATGTTGAGTTTAGGTTTCGTGAAATTCTCAATGATGTTTTAGAAATGCATAAGAAGGCAATTGATGAATTAAGAAGTTATCATGACTGCCAAGCCCTCAATATATTTTATGATAAAATATTAAACAGCACATTCAACTTAAATTTTACAAGAGTACTAAGCACATTTATTGCCGAAAATCCATTTTTAGAATACAGGAATTTTTCGAGAAACTGCTCTTTGTATAATACGAAATTTGACCAGCTTTACATAGAAGCTTGCCAAGTTGAAGGTAAATGTAAACCTCTAAAATTACCATCACTTAAAGAAAGAAAAGATTATATTATTGGTGTTTATGACCAATACCTAATTGACGCAAGAATTTTGCATGAAATATATAGCAACAAACAATATCCAACAATATTTGTTTGTGCTGGAGGGGCTCACATCGACGAAATTAGTAAGGTTTTACCAGAACTTGGCTTTAAACCTATCGATCCACTAAATATTGGCACATCTGGAGAGACCGAAGAAAAATCACATTTCCCTTGCGTAATCAGCATAAAAAATTATCTTCTGGCTTTTTATAACATTTTAATTTAATTACACTTGTTGCAATTTTAGCAAAGAGGCGTGTCATTTCGACACGCCTCTTTGAATTTCGATAAAAATTACTTTTCCCAATTCTAAAATCTAGAATTTTAATAATTGTTCAAGAATTAAATTTTTTCTTATCCGTATCAGGTCTTCTGGCCCTATCTCTACGCAACTCTCTTTCTTTTTTAATCAAAGCAACCATTTTATCTATTGTATTATCGATAGCAATATACATATCTGTACCAGAATCATGTGCATGCAAATCAAAGCGTGGTGTTTTAAGATGAAAGTCCGCTTCATGATGAGGGTGTTGCTTATTAGATTTAAGCCAAAACTCTGCAAATAACGGTGTTAAATTTTCTTCGTTCTTCAAAAGCTCCGAAACCTTCTCTAGCTTTTGTAACGTGTGACTTTCCATTGGTTCAGAATGGTCCATGTTATGGAAAGATATTTTGACATTTCTCAGCACGATCTTCTCCTAGATAACTGAGATGATACTTACTACTTCTTACAAAACTCATTTTTCATAAATATTTTTGAGAAATTTCACTATAAAATTGATTTCCAAGATAATACTCTTTTGTAAAATTATTTTCAATAATCTCCCTAATTCCTCCTGAGGTTATATTTTGTCCACTAATAATCACATAAACCAACTGCGCTATCGAAAGCAACTGTTCAACATTGTGATCAGATATCACAATGGCAATACCTAATTTCGCAGTATCAGTAAAAATTTTTTTTAATTCATAAATCGACTTTGGATCTACTCCTGCAAACGGCTCATCCAGCATAATAACTTTAGGATGCATAAGCAAAGAACGAACAACTTCTAGCTTGCGTTTCTGTCCACCAGATAATGTTCCTGCCTTTTGCTTAAGCGTTTTAGTTAAATCCGTAATTTCAAGCCAGGCGTCTCTCTCATGCAAAAAATCTTTTTTCGTTTTGGCTTTCCAATACGATTGATATTCAAAAATCATCGTCAGATTATCCTGAACGCTGAGTTGTTGGAATAATGATGTTTGTTGAGGCAAATAAACCAATCCCTCTTCTATTCGTTTATGAACAGGCCAATTTTGAATTTCTTTACCTGCTAACAAAATTTGATTATTACCATTTTGCGTAGCATTTTTAGTTTGATGCAAACCAATCACAGTTTTCAATAAAGTTGTTTTACCGGCACCATTCGGCCCGAGAAAAGCAACCACCTGCCCTGCATCCACTGAAAAAGAAATTCCTTTTAAGATTTCTCTTTTACCAAGAGTTTGACTCAAATTTTTGACCTCTAAAAAAGCCATTATCCCCTCGATTTTTTAACAATTAATTTTATAGGGCAACCCTTTAAATCATAATTATCACGTAAAATATTTTCAATGCATCCAAGTTCAGTTGGACCAAACCATTCCGGAAAGTTCACATATAAATCTACAACTGGAATCTCCGCCGGTACAACTTCCGCTCTATAAACCTTAAGCTCCAGAGTTATTTTATATAAATGCCGCTTTCCCAACTCTTCCTTAAGAACATCATTGATATCTTTTCCTACAAAAGGATTTTCGCAGCGTGCCCAAATTTTTTGTAACTCAATTAAAACTTTACCCACATTTTTTTTCGTAACACAAGAAATCCATAGTTGAGGAATCTTATCGAAGATAAACTTATACTCATCTATACATTTATCCAATAATATTTTTTTGTATTCATCGAGCAAATCAATTTTATTAAAAATTACCAACATATTCTTTTTTTGCTCATAGCAAAAGAACAACAACTTAAGTTCTTGATCTGAAATTCTACCCTCATGTGAAACATCAATCATAATAACAACGGTATCCGCTTCTCTTACCGCTGCAAATGAACTTTTAACCATAAGTTCTTCCAGGTCATCATCTACGCGAGCTTTTTTGCGAACTCCAGCTGTATCTGTTAACTGAATTAAATCTTTAAAAAAGAATATATTTTGAGAAATGGCTTCGCGAGTGGTTCCTGCAATATCTGAAACTATTGATCTCTCTTGTTTTAAGATCTCATTCATCAACGATGATTTTCCAGCATTTGGCCGCCCAATTATCACAACTTTATGTTTTGGTTCATCTTCGTATTCAAGCTCTTTTAGCGGAATATTTTTTACAATCAAATCAAGCATTGTATTAATACCGCGACCATGAATTGCAGACATAGGCTCAATATTTCTAAACCCTAATGAATAAAAATCATGTATATTTTCTTCAAGAGCAGACGTATTTTCTGCCTTATTTAAAAATAAAAAAACAGGCTTTCCGGATTTATGTAAAAGCTGAGCAATTTTCCTATCTTCTTGGTGTATACCATTTTTTGCATCACAAATAAAACAGACAACTGCTGCCTTATCTAACAAAGCAATCAACTTTTCTTGAACTTTTTTTGAAATATCATCAAGATCTTTTCGAAACGAAAAACCACCAGTGTCAATGAGTTCAAATGTTAGATTGTCATGAGTTACAGGTTCTTGAACATAATCTCGAGTAACACCCTCTTGATCAAAAACAATACTCTTCTTTTCGCCAATCAATCTATTAAAAATAGTAGATTTGCCTACGTTTGTTCTTCCTACAAGTAAAACTTTAGGTAAAATTGCTTTTTTTGTCATCTTTTTGCCTAACTTTGTCCGCCATCACCAACTGTAATTTACATACTTATTACAATGACGGATTTTGCCTGATACCACAAGATAAGCCGCTTGGTATATTCCAAAATATATTACATTATAATTATATCATAAAATTTTATGTTTTTATTGGCATATTTCTATACGAAGACGTAATTAAAGCTATCTATGAATAAAATATCTCAAATAGAAAAGATTACTGTTTTTTTAAAAAAAACATTTCATATAATTCTTTTAAAAAGCAGCTACAGGCATCAATTAAACTGCTTAAATCAAAATATTGACTTGAAAATAAGTTTCTAGTCAACCTAGTTTAGAAAATAAAAAATGCCCGCATTTTTTTACAGGACATAAAATGAAAAAGTTAATTTTAATATATTTATATTTAGCCAGTATAAATATTTTAGCCACTATACCAATCAAACAAGAACCTTCCAATTTACCAAAAGCCAATTTATCTCAAACACTAAGTACTCCACTTGCCACTAATATAACAGTAACACCGCAGCTAATTAATCCCTTAAATTATGCCTTACAAACAAGAGTTATATCGGATAAATATGAATTAGACTTGTGCACATCTCTTCCACAAACAGGAGAAGTTGCAATAATTGGGGATCATATATTAACAGGCATGCAGGCATTTTTATTAAAACTTAAAACTTTACCCAATTTCAATTTTTATATAAAAATTGATGCACGTGATGATGGCGGAAATATAACAAAAACTGTAGAAAATATTAATACTCTAAATAAAAAAACGCCTCTATTTACAAGTCTTTTTGGCTCAACCACAATGAGGTGCATAATGCCATATTTAAAAAAAAATAAACTTGTATCAATTTTCCCAATTGAAGGATTAGAAAGATGGCGAACGCATTCAAATAAAAATACTATATTTTTCAGAGCATCAGACAAAGCACAAATTACAGCACTTATTGATTATTCGATAAACTCTTTACATAAAAAAAGATTTGCCGTTTTTTATGAAGCTAGTGAATGGGGAGAAGGAGTTCTGGCAGAAATTAAAAACGTGCTAAGCGAAAGGAAAATAGAATTACTCGCATATGGATCTTACCCTCAAAAAACCGTAAGTGTTCTGCGTGCCGTAAAAAAATTATCTGCAGCTGAAAAAGATCCTGATGCCATATTGTGCGTAGCACAAGCCCGTCCCGCATATAACTTCATTCAACAAATGATAAACAATGGATTTACCAAAGTTTCATACTTATGTATAGATGGGTTATTTTCAATACAAGAAACATTAACAAAATCACGCGGGATAACCATTGTTACAACCTCTGTTGTACCAGATCCATTCAAAAGTTTACTGCCAATAGCAAAAGAGTACAGAGCCGATATGAAAAAATATTTTCCCAACAAAAATTTATCTCCATTTTCATTTGAAAGTTATATAAATTCTACAATATTATGCGAATGCATAAAAGCCTCCCAATTTCCAATTTCAGCAAACAAACTTCTTAATACAATTGAAAATATAAAAAACTTCGACATTCCAATAATAAAAGATTTAAATTTAAATTTTAATCCTGAAACTCGAACACTTTCAAGCCGAATATGGATAAATGCCGGAGGCGGCAAGGAATGGGAAGAATGGTCATTCAATATTGAAAGAACTTAAAATGAAAAAGTCCTATTTAGAAGATCTGTTCAATTTTAAAGAACATTTAAAAATCAATATTGTATGTGCAAAATTTAAAACAATCATAATGATGCTTGTTGCAGGCCTACTTTTAGTTGAATTTTGGTTAGCCCTTTCAAAGCCAAATATTACTGACACGATACCACTACTTAATCCTGTTAATGCAAAAGTTATTAAAGATTTCGGCCCATTTGCAGTAAATGTAAAAACGGGAATGTTTATAAAAAATTTTCCATTATTTGACGTAATTAAAAATGATTTTACAATTGACGCAGTAATTTGGTTTGAATTCAATGCTGACGAAATTCCAATTGAACGTGTAGAAACTTTTTCATTCGATAATGATAAAATTCTTTACAAATCTACTCCAGACATAAAAATAATCAACAATAAAATCTTTGCAAAATTCAACGTAACCTTCAATATAAAAACATCTTTAAATTTCAATAAGTTTCCATTCGAAGACCATAAAATAGCGCTTGTTATATCTAATAATTTTGTAACTCCAAATGAAATGTATTTTACAACAGATTCCAATTCATTCCAGATAACGCCCAATATTATTCCTACAAGCTGGAAGCTTAAAGACTTAAATGTTAACTCGGGCTATTCAAACATTGAGCTTGATAAACAGGATACAAATAAAAAAATTTCATCTCCAAAAGCGCTTTTTACATTCGACATTGAAAAAAATGGCATTCGAAAAATTTTGGTAATTTTCATTCCCCTTTTTGCCTCAATTTTTTTATCACTATTCTCATTTGTAATGAACTTAGCAAACGTTGTTGGAAAATTTAGTTTGGCTATAAGCGCATTATCAACTTTAATCGGATACCGATTTGTTATAGAACAGATGATACCTCAAGTTGGATATTTAACAACCACCGACATTATATATATTTTACTTTTGTTAATCTCGCTTATATGCTTTATTTTTCAGCTATTGATTACTCGCATTTTTATGCTGTATTCTGGAGAAATAAAAAATACACCCGAGGAAAGCCATAAATTGCAAAAATATGTCGACAAATTGGAAAAAATAAGTAGCATCACTTTTTTAGTAATTTGCATAATTTTAACCACATCAATTGGACTAGTACTATTAATTTAAAGCATGTTTGACATGCTATGCAGGAGCAATATGAAAAGATCATCGAGCTATCGTTCACGCAGAAAAAACAAATTCAGCTTTGTAAAAACATTTTTAAAGACAGTATTAATTTTGGGATTACTTACAACAACAATTATTCTTCTAACGCCAAGCCCATATTTTAAAGATGGATTTAAAAATTTAAAGGAACTGCAAGCTTATGCAGACCAAACAAATGAACAAACCCCAATGGAAAATGCAGATACGCTAAGACCGGAATTCACAAAATACTATCAATCACAAATTCCGACATTTTCTCAAAAAATAAAAAATAAAATAAAATTATTACTATACCTAGCAGGTATCAAAGAAAAACCAGTTTGGAGCGTAAGCTTTTTTAAAACAATTCTTGAAAACACTGAAAAATCAAGGAAAAATTCAGGGCATACCGATAATCTGATTTACAAAATTCAAACAGATCCAAGTTCCAAATTTGTAATTTTTGGGAATATGCAAGGGGCATTCCACTCCCTTGTTCGATGCTTAAATAAAATCAAAGAACTTGGAATTATTGGAGATGATTTTAAAGTAACTAATTCTAATAATTACATAGTTTTTATGGGTGATCTTGTGGATCGTTCACCTTTTACTCTTGAAATATTCACGGTAGCATTAAAACTCATTGAAGCCAATCCGCAAAATGTCATTTATTTACGCGGCAATCATGAAGCAAAAGATTATTGGCAAGAACATACTCTTAAAACAGAACTGCAAATACGCGCTGCCCATTTATCAAAGGAACCTATTCCGCTTCAAAAAGAAGTCAGCTCTTTTTTCAATACTCTTCCTCTGGCAATTTATTTAACCGTACCAAAAGCTGTAAACAATTTTATACGCATATCTGAGTTTGCACGATCTGAAAATGAGATTTTAAATGAGATAAATTATGCTGATTTTTTAACCAAACCACAATCATCTAAATTCGACTACCTTGTAATTAAAGAACCATATGAACCAAAACCTGATATAAACATTAATATCAAAGCGTCAATACACAATGAAAAAAAACGCAAAACATTCCAAAAATCTGAAGGACTTAGATTGCTAGCACCAGATATGGATTCTGTATCTTGGAATATTCTTTCATGTCCAACAATTGTTTATCAAAAAGCCCTAGATTTTTATAATGATGCATTTGTAATCCTATCCGCCTCAGATAGCCTAGAAAATTGGGAAATAACTTTATACAGCCGTGACGTTAGGACAAAAGATCCATTCAAAGAAACACGATTTAATTTCCTTTCCGGACTAGATATAAACTCACATAAAACAAAAATGGCTAATGCTCAACTTGCAGTAAAAACACAAATTCAACAACCAATCACTCAACAACCTCAGGCCACACAATCGCCTCAGATAACACCAATAACACAACAACCAGTTGCTCAACATCCACAGGTTATTCTACCGGCACAACAGCAACAAGCTCAAGCTCCAACACAAACTTCGCAAGTTGTCGTTCAAACGCCACAACAACCAGCACAACCCCATGTTGTTCAACAACCTCAAGTTATAGTCCCGGCACAGCAACCGCAAACTCCAATACCACCACAAACGTCACAAGTTAATATTCCAGTACAAAATCCATCAACACCACAACCTGTTGCTCAAAAATTACAGGTTGTAGCGCCTACACACCAACAAACTCCAGTACCAACACAAACTCCACAAGTTATACAACAACAACCAGTTCCCCAACAATCACAGGTTGTAATACTTACACCGCTACAACAAGCTCCAGCACCAACACAAACTCAACAAGTTGTTATTCCAGTACAAAATCCACCATCACCGGAACCTGTTGCTCAACAATTACAGGTTGTAGCACCCACACACCAACAAACTCCAGTACAAACACAAACTCCACAAGTTATACAACAGCAACCAGTTGTCATTCAACAACCTCAAGTTGCTGTTCCTACACAACCAACAGCTGAACAAACACAAAAATACAAACAAACGCAATAAATATTTTAAATATAAAAAGAGAGAAGGGAGAAGGACAAGGAGATGAAGCTAAAAAAAATCTTATTTACAATTTTTTTGCTCTTTCCATACATAGCTTGGCCAAAAGATAAAAATATATCTTTAGTTAAGCTAAAAGCAGAAGATATTAATTTAACACTTGGAGGCAGATTAAAAGAAGATTACTTTTTTTATCAACGCGTCAGAACTTTAAGTGATAAATTTTTTGATCAAAATGATTTTTTCCGTCATAAGCTACAACTTGATTTAAAAATGGATCAGGGAGCAAAGAAAAATGGAACGCCAACAACAGAAGCCGGCATCAGATTAACAAATTATGTCATTTGGCAACAAAATCATTATTACACTCCATTTTCACGCGAAAATATCAGATCATTAGATCTTGATTCGGTTATCACAGCAAACAATGTTGGGAGCAAAACATTAATGCCAATCATTTATGTTGAAGATGCTTGGTTCAAATTAAATATTGATACGTTTTGTCATACACTCAATAAAAATCCGACATTTTTTAAAATAGGTTTTTTTGAGTATGAAGTTGGTAGAGGAATATCTCTTGGCTACCACAACGATATGGCTGTCGAATATCTCGGCTGGCCCGGGCAAAGTAATTTTACACGCTATCCACAAATGCCTCCGGGAATGTTATTGCATTCTAATATTTTGAACGATCTTGCATTTGAGTTATACTTCATGAAATGGCACGAAAATGATGCAAACCTTGATGACGTTATGGCACCAACTCGAGCACAAAGGCTTGGGTCCAGCAGGACAGAACGAGGATCCAACAAAGATAGAAATTCTTGGGTTTTAAAATTTCAGTACACTCCACCTGATAAATTATTAGAAGATGTTTATTTTGAACCATACTGGATTTATACAAAAGCTCCGGATCAAATGCTTGAATTTGACGCTGATGCAAGCTCACGTCTACACACTTTTGGCGCAATGCTTGAATTCAAAAAAAATAATTTCGATGTAAACGTCGAAATTGCAGGACAAACAGGAGAACAGGACGTTTATGGAATCGATCGAAACGTCAAAATGTTAAGTAGAAATGCAACTGGAGGCACAGAAGAAGTTTTCAGTCACGTAGTATTCCCAGCTCCTGCGGGATCTAATATTCCTGAAAATCTCGGCCGCAGAAAAGTACCTGTTAAAAATGAAAGTTATGTAAAGCCCGAAGATTATGATGCTCAAAAAAGTTTAGACTATATCGTCAACTCTGATCAAAATAGAAATGTAGATAGGCAGGGCAAGGAAATAATTGGGGTAGGCTGGAACCAAGGTGGAAAAAATATACAAATTTATAACTCAGATTTGTTTGGAAATGCCAGATTTAGAAAACCATATAAATTAGATTTAAATGGATTCATGGCAATTGCAGACATTGGTTACACATTTGATAAGTATCCTTTCAGAGTTGCAGGAACAGCAGGTCATATAAGTGGAGATAATTATCCATATAATGAAGAAGTCGATAAAACTTATCACGGATTTATCCCTCAACGATCCAGATACAAAGGGCTTGATGTACGCAGCACACTGATTTTCGATAGATTAGTCATCCCAAGACCACTTAATATAACCTATAGAACAATGTATGCATTTAATAATCTTAAAGACGTAAGCAATCTTGAATTTTTGGGAGTCGGAGGAACCTGGTACCCTTTCAAAAAACGAACAAAGGGAACTCTCACTGCAAATTGTATTTTATTCTGGGAAGATGCAAATCTTTATAAATGGGATAAAGACGGCCATCATCCTGATCCGTTAATTGAAGCCCAAATAGCATACGACCGAGCAAAGCTCGGATTCAGAGACGTAAATCCTATTTATAAATCAGACAACTATTATAAAGCCGGCGGCACCCCGGATCCTATGAACAAAGGTTGGTTGAGCAACCAAACAGCAAGTAGATTTCTTGGCGCTGAAATTGATGTAAAAGGTCAATTACAACTTATTAGTGAATGCAGATTACAAGGTAAAGTCTGTCTGTTTGTTCCCGGAGGTCTTTATAAAGATCTGGACGGACAACCAAACGAATTAACTCAATATGTCGACGCACAAGGCCTAAGCCATTACGAAAGCCTTGGACATAAGTATGCATTCGCATTTATAGTAGGACTTGATTACACATTCTAAAAAGTAATTTTAAAAAATGAAAACTGTAAAAATTCAAACACATGCAAATATCTCGTTAAATAAATACTGGGGAAAACGAGATGAAAAACTGTTTTTACCTACGAAAAGCAGCCTGACCATATCACTATCAGAACTAAAGACAATAACATTTATACAACAATTTGAGTGTGAATATTTAGGGCGGGAAAATCAAGATAGTATTTTTATAAATGGCATCGCTGCTGCAAATTTACACAGACAAAAAATCGTAGAATTTTTGAATTTTTTCAGACAAAAATATGGTATTAAAAAATATTTTAATATCTCAACAATAAATAATTTCCCAACAGCTGCAGGACTTGCAAGCAGTTCAAGCGGTTTTGCAGCATTGGCCTTAGGCATTGATAAAGTTTGCAATCTTAATCTAAATAAAAAAGAACTCTCGATTTTAGCACGCCATGGGTCAGGCTCTGCATGTAGGTCAATTTCAGGCGGTTTTATGTTGTGGTATAAAGGAGAAAAAACAGATGGCTCTGACTCTTATGCAGAGCAAATTTTTGATCATACACATTGGCCGGAATTATGCATTCTTGTTGTTATAGTTAGAAATCAAACAAAATTTATTGGATCACGTGAAGGTATGAGCATGACTGTTGCTACCAGCCAATATTATAACACTTGGCTTAAAAAATCGGCTCAACGGTTACCATTACTCATCAACGCAATTGCGAAAAAAGAATTCACATCTGTTGGACAACTTGCACAAGACGACTGGCAAGACATGCAACAAACAATGCTTGATACCAAACCTCAACTAAATTACTGGACAACCGAGTCTTATAAAGTAATGAATACAATAATAACACTTTGCAATAAAGGCATTGAATGTTATTTCACAACAGAGGCCGGTCCAAATTTAAAAGTTCTATGCCTTGAAAATAATAAAGATAAGGTAAAAAACGAGCTTGAAAAAATTTCAGGTATAATTCAAATAATCCAATGTAAAGTTGCACCAAATCCAAAAATAGAAATCTTAAATTCACAAAAAATTCAAAGGGAAGAAAATGAAACACTCAATATTTAGAAATTTACTTTTTTTCTGTATATTTTTTAATTTTAATACAAACGCAACAAAAGAATGTGTCTCTTGCAAAAACCTAAACGCTACCCCTTCTAAAACAATATTTAAAAAAGATCTTGAATCACAAGTATTAGAAATAATAAAGGAAGAGTTCGCAAATAAAGAAGTTACTTTTGAAATTCCCCAAAAAATGGAAGCCGAATTCAATGCAAAGAAACAAGAAATTATTGATGAATTAAATAAAAAAATGGTTACTATAAAATCTGACTATGTGCTAAAAGCTGATGCTACAAACTTAATAAAACAGTCATTTGAATACTTTATTGATAGAGTAAAGTATTATCAATCATTTACATGGGTTCAAACCATTTTGGCAAATATAAAAAAGAAAGATACCAAAAATGGAAACTCCAGTCACATAGATGTTCCGGATTCTCTAAAAGAACTGGCCAATAACCCACCATACCTAAAAACAAAAACCGTTTTTAAACATTAATTAATTTCTTAGATATTTATCAGCCCAGTTTTTCTTGAATTCATTAATTAGGTCGAGAACATCTTTTTGCGAAATGTACAAATCATCCATTCGTATTACAATCACTGTCCCAAATATTGCTTTAGTTATGGATAATTTTAATTTTTTGATAGTACTTAGATTTTCTTTATCCACCAACTTATTTGCATTATAAGGGAAAATACAAAGAAATGCGGCCCATGCCTTTTTTTTAATTTGAACATTTCTAACATTATTCCATTCAATAAATGGACAGTTGTTTGCAAAAAGACCAATCTCATTCAATTTAAAATATGGAATAGGATTGATAAATGTTTTATACAAAAGAACTAATAACAAAACACCAAAAAAGCCCAAACACGCTAAAGCAATAAACCAATTTTTAGAAAATAGAATTTCTTTATATAAAAAAGAAATAGATAAGCTTGAAAATAGAATTGAAATAAAAATTATTACAAGATTTTTCATTTTATTCGGATAAAAAAGAATTTCTTTCATCTCAGAGCCTCCTAACAAATTTTAAAAAATCCCAACTATTGCCTTTATTTCATATATATTTTCAGCATACAACAAGTGACTCTTTAAGCAAAAAATCTGTTTTTTATATATATTTTCCATCATAATGTTAAAATTAGGCCTAAAACTGGCTCATTTGTAATAAAAAATCGATTCAAATTTAAAAATTTTTACTGCTATACCATTTATTTTTCTCAACTCTTGATTTTTTGTTTTATTTTTTTTTATCCTACGGCCATATTGAGCCTAAAGTTTGATCATAAATTCATCCTGAAACAGATGCTGCTCAACCCTGAAAAAAAGGAGTTTTTAATGCCAATCTATTCTTGCCAAAAATCAGAATGCAGCTCAAAAGTCGCAATAATTGGCGCTGGTTTTGTTGGAAGTACGACGGCATATTCACTCATGCTTGATGGATGTGTTTCAGAAATTGCATTGATTGATATAAACAAAGAAAAGGCAGAAGGTGAAGTACTCGATCTAAACCATTGCATGCAATTTACCCGTTTAACAAATATTGTTGCAGGAAACGCATTTGAACTTGTAAGTGGTGCATCAATCGTTGTAATTTGTGCCGGGTTTGGACAAGTCCCAGGAGAGTCTCGAGCTAATTTATTACAACGAAATGCAAAAATTTTTAAAGAGATCATTCCACAAATTGTAAAATACAATCAAGACTGCATTTTACTCGTTGTAACAAATCCACTTGATGTTTTGACGTATCTTACATTAAAAATTTCAGGATTTCCGTCTTGCCGTGTTTTTGGAACAGGAACTGTTCTTGACACCGCACGGTTAAGATATTTAATTGGATCATATTTTAAAATAAGTCCGAAAGACATCAGCGCATATATTTTGGGTGAACATGGTGATTCTGAATTTATATGGTCAAGCAAAGCCACAATAGGAGGAGTTGCCATAGACAAATTTTCTGAATATTCAGATGCTCTAGTTAAAGATGTTTATGACCAAACTAAAAATGCAGCGTACCAAATTATAAGCCGTAAGGGAGCAACTTATTATTCAATAGCCCTGGTCATTACAAAAATTGTACGCTCTATTTTGCAAGACCAATCAAGAGTATTTCCTGTTTCCACTTTAATCGAAAATGAAATTTATGATGTTAAAGATGTCTGTTTAAGCATACCAACTGTTGTAAGAAAAGGAGGAGTTTGTCAACGACTCGACATCGAACTTAACAAAACTGAACAAGCTTTATTAAAAAATTCGGCCAACAAAATTATGGAAGGTATAAATTCAATAAAAGACTTAATTTGAGTCAAAAAGTGTCTTTTTTTTTTTATCTTTACAAAGAAAAATGACGATACTAAAATCAAAAAATAGAATACTAATTTTTAGGCTATTCAAGGAAAGGATGTAG
>CAZMQG010000016.1:0-8078 GCA_964568625.1 uncultured Pseudomonadota bacterium
AAGAATATGGCTTATCTATCACAAATTAATAGTTATCGAGTTAGCGTTAATTAAATATATTGTATAAACATTATGGTTTTTAAATTTGGAGCCTAATAATGTCAAAACATTTTTTATTATTATTTTTTATTTTAGACATTGCATTTACACCATGTTATTCAGCGTTAAGTAACCTTGATCAAACAGACCACGCATCATTAGAAACCATTATCAAAACACTAGAAAACGTAGAAATCCAAATAATAACGCCCGCAGTTATAAAAGAAATTCAGTCTTTTTTGGAAAGCCAAAAGATTCCGTTATATCAAAATTCCACTTCAGATGTAATATTTTTGAATTTGTCTCAGATAATTGAAAACGCGTGCAGAAAGGAATATGCGTCAATTCAAGAAATTTTGGGAATGTGTGTTTATTTTGAAAAAGTTATGAGTAAAATTTTAACACGATCCCCTTCTTTAAATCTCACTCTGGGAACTCCATTTATGATATTTTTAATTCTTACCGGAGCTTTTATAACTTCATTTAAAATTAATAGAGATCAGGAATTCTACAATTCTGACTGGATACCCATTTCAGATACCCAATTTTGGGAAATATTATTAAATAAAAAAAGCTTCGATCTTATAAAAGATCAATGTAATATTGATGAAAAATTTAGAGCCATAATACAAAGTAGTGAAACTTTTGAGGGGAAATTAAACATTTTAACCGTTTTACTGAAAAGTTGTAAAAAAAATTCAACATTTATAGATCAAATTTATGCCGAATGCCTACAAAACCCTAAATTCAGACTACACGCCTATTCATACACATGCCCCCAAATAGAGCCGCCCATGTCATTTAAAAAAAAATCACAGATATTAGATGTATTTTTTGATAATACCCAAGAACACGCATTTATAGACCACATTTATAGCACCATTCCTAAAATGGAAATATTTATTACAGACACAGAAAAAATAAGTTTTATACAAAGACACGTATATGGAGGAGCTTTGCTCCTAATTGAACAAAAATTTTTAAAATTCATAAATTTCGATCTTTACATTGACCCAGATAGGGAATTTTTGCCTATAACAAAACGAATCTTAAGCTTAATTACACAATAAACCATTGAAAATGCATTAAAATCACCCGAAAAACTATTATTTTTAGATAAAATCCAATTTTTTATTTTATATTTGCAATATTAAACCACTGTGATAGACTTATGTGAAGTTATTAAGATATTAATATATTAACGTATAAATGGAGGTTTTATCATGAATTATTCTAAGAAATTTTTATTATTATCGAGTTTTTCGATTTTTTTAGTTACTTTATACAACTCTACGCTTCAATCAATGATAGAAAGAGATGCCGCTATAACTCTAAATGTTCAAGATTTACAATGCTTAGCGGAAACTTCTTCATTATTTTTACCAATACTTAAAGGCGAAACAGACTTAGTTGAAACAATTCTTCAAGATTCTGCCATAACAAATAAAATAAATTTTGTGGTCATGGGTGGTTCATGCAATGGATATTCAGCTTTAAGACTGGCAGTTGATTTATGGAGTAAAAAAATTGTCAGCAAACGAAGTGATCAAAAAAAACAGGCCTATAAAGATATTGCACAAATTTTAATTAATAAGGGAGCCAAATTTACAGGAGATATGGAAGAAACTTTAAGAAAAATGGGCGTTAAACTTCCAGAAAGAACAGGTGCTAGTTATTGGCAACACGCAAGAAGAATGGGACAAGAGATTGACGATTTAAGTAAGCTAGATGATTCTTCTAGATAAAAATCCAAATTATTAGTAGTTTTTTAAAAAACAAAAAAGCCCAATTAAGGTATATAAACCTAAATTGGGCTTTAAATTTGGTGGAGGTATGCGGATTCGAACCGCAGACCCTCCGCTTGCAAAGCGGATGCTCTACCAACTGAGCTATACCCCCGTTAATTTCAATATAAACAATTAAAGAAGTCCAAATCAAGTTCAGGATAAACAAAATTTGAATCTTTTAAATGGTGGGCCTAAGTCGACTTGAACGACTGACCTTCCCGTTATCAGCGGGATGCTCTAGCCACCTGAGCTATAGGCCCAACTAAAATTCACAAAATCACTTAAAATTTCATAGATTACACACAGAATTATACAAACAAAATTAAACTCTTGCAAGGATAGAATTACATATTTTTGCTATTATTTTCAAATTTTACTTAAAGTAGCTGCCATAGATATCAATGGCAAAATATACTTAGATTATTTATATAACTAAATTATTGACTATTTGTAAGCATTTATATTATCCTGAGGCTAGTAAAATATATTAAAATACCTGTAAATTGTGAGATTAATTATCTAAAAAAGGAGATTTTATGCCTAAGAAATTCAAAACTTTTGCCGATTTGCACCCTCATGAAGAAACGGAGTTCAAACCTCTAAGTAAAAAGCAAAAACTACGTTACTTTGATACAAAAGGGAAAAGCAAAGTAAGCTCAAATCTCAAATCTCACTTTCCAGATAGAATCTGGAATAAAGCAAGTGAAAAGAGAAAAGGTCCTAAAGTTTAATAACCTTTAGCGCTAAGAACTGCACTAAACTAAGCCCGCAACCAAATGCGGGCTTTTTCGTTACTTAAAATCGTACCCAATTAAATCGAGATCAAGTGATTTGATCGCATCAGCATATATCTTTTTATAAAAATTCATGTTCATTATTCCTGACTGCGTATGATCCAAATCAAACATACGTCTTCCTATTCCTTCTTTAAAATATCCTACGCAAACGCCATTTAAAGCAGGATCAAGATAAAATCTAACATCTAAATTTTTAAATTTACAGACAATCAAAACTTTTTTGGAATAGTCCTGAACTTTAATTATGTGGTAAAAAAAAACTAAAAGCTTATAGTCATGTTTTTCCGTTAAATTCCACCGAATATGCGTTTTTGCAAAACTTACTTTATAAAATATCTCAAATTCACGTAAAAAATCACTCAATAAGCCATGCGAATTGCGTCTATCTAAAACCAAATCATAAACTAATTTTGCTTTTTCTTTCCAACTAAACTTATTCAAATAAATAGATTTAAAAATTTCATAATACTGCCATTTTTTAAAATCACTGCCAAAATTCGACTGCATATGATCATCCATGTTTTTTAACCAATCAATATCTAACTGTTTAGCCATCTTGCTTGCTACATCATCAAGATCTTTATCCAAATATTTAGCCTTCATCTCTAATGAATCATCCAATAAAACCAAAGATGTGTGCGTTGAAGCTTCATCAGCTTTCAAAAAATTAAAGATTGTGTATAAATGTCTTAATAAAAAATATTGTTCTGCCGAATCAACCGAATTAGGACCCGCAGCAGCCGTATTAATTACAATTGAATAACTATTTGTGAAACCAAAAATAAAAAATAATATAAACATCCTGATAAAACGCATTCTCATAATCCCCCTAGCTTTTAAAACTAGGTTAATAATAAAGGTTTTTTCTTTCCAAAAGCAATGCATTAATTGAATTTAATTGTTTTTATTTGTGAATATTTTAGAATTATGATGAAATTAGTTCGTTATAAAATCCAGAGTTCAGTTTTTTGATAGGATGTATATGAAATCATTCGAATTGCGCAAAAAGTATTTGGATTTTTTTGCAAAAAATGGTCACACTGTTGTTGCTAGTTCCTCGCTTATTCCAGCACAAGATCCCACACTTCTCTTTGCCAACGCGGGAATGAACCAATTTAAAGATATATTCTTGGGGAAAGAAAAAAGATCATACACTCGAGCTACATCTTCTCAAAAGTGCGTACGAGCCGGAGGTAAACACAACGACTTAGAAAATGTCGGATTTACAGCAAGACACCTCACTTTTTTTGAAATGCTCGGAAATTTTTCATTCGGCGATTACTTCAAAAAAGAAGCAATCAGCTTTGCATGGGAACTTTTAACTAAAGAAATAGGGTTACCAAAAGATAAACTGTATGCCACTGTTTTTACCACAGATGATGAAGCCTTTGAAATTTGGAATAAAGCTGTGGGGCTTCCTGCAACACATATAAAAAGACTAGGGGAAAAAGACAATTTCTGGCAGATGGGAGACACAGGACCATGCGGACCATGCACAGAAATCTACATTGACAAAGGAGCAGATCGTGGATGTGGAAGCAAAGATTGCGCTCCGGGATGTGACTGTGATAGATTTATGGAAATCTGGAACCTTGTTTTTATGCAGTACAACCGCCAATCAAACGGCGAATTAAAGCCTCTAGCAAAAACAGGCGTAGATACCGGAATGGGACTTGAACGACTTTGCTGCGTCATGCAAGGTAAAGAGTCGGTTTTTGAAACAGATCTTTTTGCTGACATAATTGATGAAATAGAAAAATTAACAGGATTCAGCTACACCAAAAGTCCAGAAAAAATCAAAGCCTCTTTTAATGTTTTAGCTGATCACGTACGCTCCTCATCTTTTTTAATTGCAGATGGATGCATGCCCTCAAATGACGGTCGTGGTTATGTTTTACGCAAAATTATTCGTCGTGCCGCAATGTTTGCTCAAAAACTTTCTGCTGATAAACAGTTTTTATCGAAACTCTCAAAGCGTTTCATAAAACAGATGTCTGTAATTTATCCGGAACTTGAAGCCAGCAAACAAATTATCGCAAGCACTCTTGATAGTGAAGTTGAGAAATTTGCAATCAACCTAGTTCAAGGCCAAAATATTTTCACAAAATATGTTGAAGATAACAAAAAAGATGGGCAATCGTTTCTTTCAGGGCAACAAATTTTCAAACTTTATGACACATACGGATTTCCACCGGAATTAACTAAAGTTTTAGCCCATGAACAAAATCTTACACTTGATATGAATGAGTTTGAAAAGGAAATGGAAAAACAACGTGAACAATCGGGCAAAAAACAGGATAAAGAGTCAGAAAAAATCAGTATTCCAACAGGGATGACAACAGATTTTGTTGGCTACGCAGATCTTGAATCAAATTCAAAAGTAATTTTTGTTCATAAAAACAATGATCAAACCGCATGGATAGTTACAGATAAGTCTCCATTTTATGCCGAATCCGGAGGCCAGGCAGCAGATAAGGGCTGGATCACAATTAAGAAACATGCCCTACCGGTGCTAGACTTACAAAAACTTGGCAATGTAAATAATCCCGCAATCGCTGCAAAAATTTCACTTAAAACAGAATCCGGGCAAATCATTTCCGATATTGAAGTCGGAGATGGTGCACACTGTATCGTAGATTACTATTCAAGAATTAACACGGTAAAAAATCATACAGCAACACATTTATTACAAGCAGCTCTCGTACAATTTTTAGGCGCCGGAATTAAGCAGGCCGGATCATCAGTTTGCAGCGAATCTTTCAGATTCGATTTTTCACATCAACAGGCTTTAACTGATGAACAAATCCAGGCTGTAGAAAATCTTGTAAACCAAAAAATTCAAGAAGACATTACAACAAAGATTTTTTATACAACATTGGAAGAGGCAAAAAATGCAGGGGCAGCAGCCTTTTTTGGTGAAAAATATAATCCTGAGAAAGTGCGTGTCGTTCAAATTCCTGGATTTTCTGCTGAACTTTGCGGAGGAACTCATGCCGCAAGTACCGGAATAATTGGGTGTTTCAAAATTATAAGCGAAACGGCTCTTTCTACAGGGGTACGCAGAATTACTGGAGTAACAGGCCCCGAAGCGATTAAACTTTTTCAACAGTCATTCACAACGGTTAAAAAACTTAGTGAAAACTTCAAAACAAAATTTGAAGAAGTTTATGATGCCATTAATAAGCTACAAGAACGTTACCTTGAATCTCAAAATCAAATCAAACAGATGCGTAAACAGTTAATGAAGTCTCAGATTACTGAATGGCAAAATAAAATCACATCTGTTGGCAAAGTTCCATTTATTTATCTTGAGATTGAAGATTTGCCTAATCAAGAGATGAAATCAATCTGCACGGATTTTGAAAAACACAAACCTGGTGTTTACGTTATTTTAAATAAAACCAGCAATTCAGATAATTTTGCATTGATTGCTTACCAATCAAAAAAATCGGAACATAAAATAAGTCTTAAAGCGCTTGCTGAGTTATTAAAAAATAAATTTAATATTCGCAGTGGCGGAAATGAAGAGTTTATACAAGGTGGTGGACAAGGTCATTTGCAAAACCTTGAACAAGAAATCATTAATTTGATTAAATCGAACTAACTAAAAACAAGCTTTATTACTAAAAAGTTTGTGCCAGATTTTTAGAAATCTTATTTAAATAAATAGGGGCTACGAGTGTAGCCCCTATTTATTTGGTTTTCTATTCGATATCCATAGACTCGAGATCTTGATCCAAAGATCCTTGATCGAAAGATCTTAAAGCTTCATCTAAATTTTCAGTCCCTAAAATATCCTCAAGGGCTTCTACTCCTTTACGATTTTTAGCAGAGATCTGCTTTATTTTTAGTTTTTTATCTTTAAAGTTAGTCTTTGTATTTTTTGTTGAGTTTTTTACTTTTTGGGTAACAACTTGCGTATCTAAAACTTTACCTTTTTCTACTTTTACTTTTGCAGTTTTTGGCTGTGCTTGAATTTTTGCCTTTGGTTTAGATGTTGTTTTGGATGTATTGTTCTGCTTGTGAGTTTTGTTTCCAGAATAGGCACGAATAAATGAAGGATCAATTTGATGACCAATAATTCGAGTACCATCAACAAGTACACTTGAAGAATACTGCTTGATATTGTTTTCCCTAAGTTCTAATTCTGTAAAGAATATTTGTCCGTTTTCATCAAGCAAGAAAGCATTCGAATCTAGTAAATTAAATATAGAATATGGATTTTCAATATTCAGTCGTGCAACGTTAGTTGAAGATCCACCAAGCATAATTCCAGGCCCGCCACTAACGTTAACAATTGGGTTTATCTCACCCGCAAGAACTCTAACAGGATCAAGTCCATTTAGTAAAACAAATCTAATAGACAACTCATTTACAGCCGCATCTCCAAATGTAATTAATCCTGATAACGTCAAATTATCTAACATAAGCGTTAACGCATTGTCCTGACCAATAGCTTTAAAGTTGAGACCTATAGCTTCACCTGTATCTCCATCAATATCTACGCTAGCGCCTGTTGCCAATTCAATTAAATTGGACGTACCATAATCAATATTTAGAACGCCTCCCAATTCAATATCCTCGAGTCGTAGTGTATTATTTCCTAAATTCAAGACAGCTTCATCAACAAAAGTAACCACATTATTACCTGATAGACTTACAAACGTACACACGTTTCCATCAGGTGAATCCATGACATCAAATGTCCCACTGCTAAATGTTACATTTTCAGAAAATTCGAATACTGTTTTAGGTCCAATTAAAAGTTGTCCGCCCGGTTTAATGTTAAATGTATCTTGATTAAGATTTGCCAATGTAATGTTCTCTAAAATTACGGGAACATTTTCTTGGATTACAAACTGTGGGCCTGAAGAGTTATTGAAAACAATTGTTTGACCGTTTCCATTCAAGATAACTCCGGCAGTATTGGTAATGTTAACAACTTGGTTGGAATCCAAAATAAGTGTTTTATCCATTGTTACATCAGCATTTACATCACCATCTACAAGAGGCGACGTCCAACTTAATCCGACAACAGCATCACTAGTACTTTTAATCCAAGATACAATTGCATTACTGTTGTGAATTGCCAGAGCAGATGAGCCCATTAAAATAGCATTTGAGTTATTCTTAATACCGTAAGCAAATGCATTACTATCAGTTCTGACTGTATTTTCTAATGCACTTTCTCTAACATCGAGGCTGACAACAGAATTACTGGTGCTCTTGATCCATGAAACAATGGCATTACTGTTATTGATTGCTAATTCTGATGAACCACTTAATATAGCATTTGAGTTATTCTTGATCCCATAAGCAAAAGCATTGCTGTCAGTTCTGACGATTATTCCAAATGCAATAATGGCATTGGAGTTGTTCGTGATTCCGGAAATTAAAGCGTTGGAGTTGTTTCTAATGCCGAAGAGCAATGCGTTGGATGTCGTACGATTTAGGT
>CAZMQG010000016.1:8178-37616 GCA_964568625.1 uncultured Pseudomonadota bacterium
AGAGCATTGCGTTACTGTTAATGCGAACTTTACGATCGAGTAAAACAATAGCATTGGAGTTATTTCTGTCACCAAAGAGTAGCGCGTTAGATGTCGTTCTATTCAAAGCCAAGAGAGTGTTACTGTTGTTTTTAATACCGTAAGCAAAAGCGTTACTGTTAGTCCTAACGGTTCGATCAAGAGTAATAATAGCATTTGAGTTGTTCCTGTCGCCGTAGAGCAATGCGTTGGATGTCGTACGATTTAGGTAGAGCATTGCGTTACTGTTAATGCGAACTTTACGATCGAGTAAAACAATAGCATTTGAGTTATTTCTGTCTCCAAAAAGTAATGCATTAGATGTCGTTCTGTTCAAAGCTAATAAAGCATTACTATTTGTCCTAGCCGTAGCAACTAATTTAATTATAGCATTACTATTATTCTTGATACCATAAGCAAACGCATTACTATTTGTTCTTGTTATTACAGACAACTTAACTATCGCATTACTATTGTCTACAGGAAGTTCACTTAACCCAATAATTGCGTTACTGTTATCATAAACGAGTTCACCTGGCGCTTCTGCATAAGTTACAATATTATCTGCTCCGGCATAAGATTTTATGTTGTAATCACTAAGTCCCCCGCCTGTAATATTTTTGATTAAAGATCTATCTCTCCAACCATATACCGCAGCAGGATTGAGCTTAATCTTGGAGTTACTATCCTTCAGAATAAATCTTGAAATTTCGTTATCGAATGCCACTGTTGCAAACATCTGATTAAGCAGCAACATGACAACAACACAAAAAATGGCTGCTATATTCTTAAACTTTAATTCCATAAATACTCTCCTTTTTCCTTTTTTATTTTTATACCTAATTCACGTTATCACAATTTAACAACCCATCAACTGCAACCTGTGCACATGAAAGTACCCTTACATTCAAATCATAACTCGAGCCCAATGCCGAGTTGCCAAGAACAATCGAGTTCGAAAGAGCTTGAGTCGTCCGGTCAACGACGTAGTTTACTCGAAATATTTGCAAATTATCGTCAATACTATTAACAACAGCAATAAAGCGTCCATCCGAAGACCATGATTCTGAGTAAGGATTTGATCCAGTTGTTACATTTCCACCAACTTGGATTGGAGTCTCCGATCCATTGAAGCTAAACATTTGCAAAGTACTGGTCCAATAATTAACTACAACAAGCAAACGTCCATCTGGGGACCAGGATACTGAAGATGATTCAGATGAAGATCCAGTACTTGCGTTACCACCAATTTGGATAGGGGTGTCAAGTCCATTGAATTTAAATACTCTCAAAGAACCACTATCAACAGTAGCAACAAAGCGCCCATCCGGCGACCAGGATACTGATGCTCCTGCAGCTCCAATAGTTACATAACTTCCAACTTGGGTTGGGGTACTCGATCCATTAAATCTAAATATTTGCAGAACCGAATTAGGGGCAGTACCAGTAACAATAGCGAGAAATCGGCCATCTGGAGACCATGATGCCAAACGAGGGCCCAATCTTGTGGTTGCATTACCTCCAACTTGGGTTGGAGTCCCCGATCCATCGAATTTAAATATTTGCAAAGTAGTAGCACTGATATTAACAACAGCAAGAAAGCGTCCATCTGGAGACCATGATACTGACGCCGGATAATTTCCTGTAGTTACATTACTTCCAACTTGAGTAGGGTCACCCGATCCATCAAATCTAAATATTTGCAGGGTATCACTATTGCTATTAGCAACAGCAAGAAAGCGGCCATCTGGCGACCATGTGACTGAGTAAGGCCCAGATCCAGTGGCTACAATTCCAACTTGGGTTGGGATTCCTGATCCATTAAATCTAAATATTTGCAGGTAATTAGAAGTAAATCCATTAATAACAGCAAGGAAGCGTCCATCAGGCGACCATGATACTGATTGTGGATAATGTTCCGTGGTTGCAGTTGCAATCAATGTAACCGGTGTAGTTGCATTGATTTTCGACGATGCATTACTTCTTATCGCAACCTTATTTTCAAAGCACACTGTTCCTTTGAAAAATCTCTCTCCTGTCAAGGTTGCAAAAAATGAACAGCCATTAAGATAAAGCTGTGAGGTCTGATCCGCCATCAAAATAAAATTATTTGTCGTATAAGTCGAATTGACTGTATAAGGACAGTCTGTAAAAGTAGCCGGCGCAACTGAAAATGTTGTGTAAAGATCAAAATACAATTTTGAATCGGATGTTATTAAACTTGGTTGGCATGACCGATAAACAAACGCTGACGTTCCTGTTACTGCAACATCGTTATGAATAAACATCTGCCCACGATTAAAATAAAAGTCATCTGCAAGCGCGAGTTCAACATCATCAAGGCAAAGCTTGCTGCCCGACGATGCACATTGAACAGCTGGATGTCCCGGCTGATTTCGTGTATTCTGCAAAACTAAATTTCTTAAAGTTAATGTTGCATCCGTATCAACAAATAGTTGTGCGCTGTTACCCAGTAACAATTTATGACCATTTCCATCGATAACAACTCTTCCCCCCGTATGAATTATCTTCCCGTCGGGAATTGTCAGGTCACCATTTAAAATCAGCGCCCTATCATATCCATAAATATTTCCACCGGAAGAAAATGTAACTCCATGGTCCAAAATTAAATCTGATTGTAAAAAAATCGTATTTGTCTCACGTAAATCAATTGCACCGGAAACAGAAACGCATGTATCCATAAAGACACAAGATCCATGCGTCGATCCAACCCCTGAAGCTTTCTTCTCAACTGTAAAACCATTTGCAAGTCTTACAAAACCTCTGGCAAACTCACTATCATAAAAAACGTTGTTTACTGTCTGGAATTTTGGTGTAACGGTCCCATCTTGATTCGTAGAATAAAGCGTAAAATAAAGGCCTGTAAAAAATAAACTCAATACAAAAAAAACATTCTCTGATACTTTTTTCATTACTTCTCCAAAATTTAATTCACGTTATCATCATTCAAAATTCCATCAACTATAGTTTGTGCTCCTCCCAACATACGAATATTCAAATCATAGTTTGGACCCAGCGCTGAGTTGCCAAAAACAATTGATTTCGTAAAAGCTTGAAGCCCTGTGTTGACAGTATAATTTATGCTGTATATTCGCAAGGCAGAGCTAGTTCTATTTACAACAGCTATGAAATTTCCATTCGGTGACCACGATACGGATTCTGGATAGGTCAATGTACCTATACTTACCAATTGATTGACAGTACTAACTCCATCAAAGGAATAAATTTGTAGAGTATTTGACTGCGAACCATTAACAAGAGCAATAAACCGACCATCATGGGACCACGTTACTGATTGAGGCCCACCTCCACACGAACCTCCATATGAGCCAACCAAAATGGGGGCTCCTCTTCCATCGAACCTGAAGACACGCAAACCAAAGTTATAAAGGCCAACTGCAATAAACCGACCATCAGGTGACCATGTCACTGATTCTGGAGAATTAGGAACACTCGCAGCCCCTCCAATTTTAGTCAGTATATTAGCACCATCAAAATTATATATTTGAATTCCAGTGCTATCATTCCCAACAGCAATAAACCTACCATCTGATGACCACGATAACGCACGTGTGAATGTTCCAGAAACAGTAGTTGTAGCTACTCGAATAAGGGTTCCTGTAGGACTAAATCTAAATATTGCAAGTAGATTTGATGAATATTCAACAATAGCTATATATCGACCATCAGGCGACCATGATAAAGCTGATATACCATTAACTGTTTCTGAAGAAATTTGTATTGGTGTGCTAGTTCCATTGAATGAAAAAACACTAAGTCTTCCACTAGAATCGGTAGACGCAATAAAACGACCATCTGGTGACCAAAATACAGAAGCACCTCTTGAAGCAACAGTTCCACCAACTGCGGTCGGTGCGCTAATTCCATCAAATTTGTATATTTGTAAGGTATTAACAGAGAATCCATTAGTAACAGCAATAAACCGCCCATCTGGCGACCATGATGCACATATTGACTGAGGAGTTGTTCCTATACTTGTTGTATATACTGATCCAATTGAATTAAAAGTGTTAGATGCATTACTTCGCGTTAAAACATGATTTTCAAAATACAACGATCCATTTGTTAATCTACATCCTGTCAACGTTGTTAAAAAATTACATCCATTTAGATGAAGTAAAGAAGTTTTATCGGTCATTTGAATAAAATTATTCGTCGTGGTTGTTGGAAAAGTCGAAAAATAACAATCGGTAAACGTTGCCGGTGCAACTGAAAATGTTGTTCCGATATCAAAATATAAATTTGCTTTGGATGTTATAAAACTTGGTCGACATGAACGATAAACAAATGCCGACGTACCTGTTACAGCAACGTCATTGTGTATAAATATTTGACCTCGATCAAAATAAAAATCATCTGCAAGCGCAAGTTCAACATCTTCAAGACAAAGCTTACTTCCTGAAGAGGCACACTGCACAGCAGGGTGCCCCGGCTGATTTCGCGTATTCTGCAAAACTAAATTTCTTAAGGTTAAAGTTGCATCCGTATCAACAAAAAGTTGTGCGCTGTTGCCCAGTAACAATTTATGACCATTTCCATCGATAACAACTCTTCCGCCCGTATGAATAATCTTTCCATCGGGAATGGTTAGATCTCCGTTTAAAATAAGAGCTCTATCATATCCATAAATATTCCCACTGGAAGAAAATGTAACTCCATGATCCAAAATTAAATCTGCTTGCAAAAAAATTGTATTCGTTTCACGTAAATCAATAGCGCCTGAAACAGAGATGCATGTGTCCATAAAAGCGCATGATCCATGCGTCGAACCAACGCCTGAGGCTGGAGTAACAACAGAAAAACCATTTGTCATTCTAACAAGACCAAATGCACCCTGCTGATCCCTAAAATTATTATGTGTTGTCGTATACATTATTCCGGCACGACCAAGTAAACTACCACACTGAATAAAACTGAAAATATTTATAATTGATAAACAGGTAATGAAAATAATTTTATACATTTTACTTCTTCTCTCTTTCTTACGTATACTCTCTTTCAAATTTTTCAAGTTAGATTTCTCAAGTTCAGACTCTGTATTTTTTTGCCCAACAAAGCACTTCATGCGCAAAGCCTTGGTCAATTAACGTTATCATCATTCAAGATCCCATCAACTATAGCTTGTGCTCCGGCCAAAACTCGAACGTTCAAATCATAACTTGATCCCAAAACTGAATTACCAAAAACTATAGAATTTGAAATAGACTGGCCATCAGTTTCCGGACCATATTGTAAAGTATAAATGTCAATTTCACCGTGTTCCGATACCATCGTTGATCCTCCGGTAGCCAAATTATTTCCGTCAGGACTCCAATTAACTGATTCTAACGATCCTTTTTCTTCTGTTCCATAACTTTGAGATGCTATAAGATTTAAAATCCAATTCCAGCTGTCAAAACTGTAAATTTCTAATTGTGAGTGTCCTACATCTGGATAGGTTCCTCCAATTGCAATGTAACGGCCATCAGGACTCCAATTTACTGAATTTACATAATTGCCAAAAGTTTCAGAAACAGCAAAGGATAAAGCTGAACCGTCGAAATAATAAATTTGTATATCACCATCTCCACCAATAGCAAGATAAAATCCATCAGGGCTCCAACTTATTGATTCCAAACCATAAAAACTACCGGTTTCAGCCACAAGAGATAATGTCGATCCATCAAAATTATATATTCTAAGCTTAGTGCCACCAGCATAATAGTATTCCCCAACAGCAAGATATCGACCATTAGGGCTCCAGTCTGTAGATAATATTGCTCCATTGGTAATTTGACTGGCCTGTTCGGCAACAAGAGACAAAGAAACTCCGTCAAAACGATAAATTTGAAGTTCTTTACCGGATGTTGGAAATTGCCCACCAATAGCAAGATATCTACCATCAGGGCTCCAATTTACACTAAAGACAGTAGGAGTGTACTCATGACCATAACTTTGCGATAAAACAAGCGTTAATAAAGAACCTTCAAACTTGTAAATCTGCAATTCATCTCCACTTGCATTTGTTGCCCCACCAACAGCAAGGTACCGGCCATCAGGGCTCCAATTTACCGATCTTATAGATCCATTGTAATTAGCATATGCTATAGAATTTAAAGATAAATCATAAATATAAATATCATATCCTGAATATGAAATGTCATATCCAGCAGCAATATAACGTCCATCAGGACTAAAGTTTACTGAATTTATCGACTCTCCATAATTCATATAAACCCAAGATCCAGTATCTTTTAATTCCAGTTGAGCAGCACTGGTTATTGTTACTTTGTTGTCAAAAATCAGCTGACCTTTTGTTAGACGCATTCCGGTCATTGTTGCCTTCAGTGCACAGCCATTTAAATAAAACTGTGATGTTGCATCTTGCATGACCAACAAATTTTGTGCCAATGGATTTGGCGTCTCAACATTACTTGGTTTGAATTCAAAAGTAGTATTCGGATTAAAATAAAAAGTACTGTCAGCGGTTATATAGCTAGAATTTGTCGAACGGTACACAAATGCCGACGTACCAGTTACAGCAACATCATTGTGGACAAAAAGCTGCCCCTGATTAAAATAAAAATCATCTGCAAGCGCAAGCTCAACATCATCAAGACAAAGCTTGCTACCAGAAGAGGCACATTGAACAGCCGAATGCCCAGGCTGATTTTTTGTGTTCTGCAAAACTAAATTTCTTAAAGTTAACGTTGCATCCGTATCAACAAAAAGTTGTGCGCTATCGCCCAGTAATATTTTATGCCCATTTCCATCAATCACAACCCTTCCACCGGTATGAATTATTTTCCCGTCAGGAATTGTTAAGTCGCCATGCAAAATCACAGATCTGTCATACCCATAAATATTCCCACTCGAAGAAAATGTAACTCCATGGTCCAAAATTAAATCTGATTGTAGAAAAATTGTATTTGTTTCACGTAAATCAATTGCACCGGAGACAGATATGCAAGTATCCAGAATTACACTTGATCCAATCTTTGATTCTGCCCCCAAATTTGTAACTGTAACAGTAAAACCGTTATCCATACGAACAAAACCGCTAGCACTTTGTCGATTATAAAAAACGTTGTGCACTGGCTGAAATGCAAAATAACCGGGCGAACCGCCCAAGCTACCTGAATATAAATTTGTAAAATGTGGTGTGAAAAATATTATTATAAAGATAAACCAACGACTTTTAAGCCAACGGAATTTGATCCGTTTTTGAATTATACTCATCTCTTCTCTCTCCCATAAGAATTGTTACCAATTCAAAAAACTATTAATTCAAAAAATATATTTTTTGTTTTTTTTGTGCAAGCATTTTATAAATCAATAATAAAATCGCCTTATGGCAATATTATTAAGCCCACCAAGGCTGGCAAGCGTTATCCATAAATTTGAGACACCAGAGGTAAAAAGGGGAAGAGGAATTCCAACCGCCGGTAAAATTCCAGTAACCATTCCAAGATTTATACAAACAGAGATCAAAATGTGAATAAGCAGACCAATCCCAATAATCTGTTCGAATAAAGGGGGAATATGGGCAATAATAAAAATAATTCGAGCAAACATTAAAAAAAATAAAAGAAGAATTAACATGGCACCAATAAATCCAAACTCTTCACAGGCAACCGAAAAAATAAAATCCGTATGATCTTCCGGTAAAAAACCAAGTTTATTCTGAGTTCCCTGTAATAAACCTTTTCCAACTATTCCGCCTGATCCAATTGCAATTTTAGACTGTTCTACCTGATATCGTTCCTTGCGGGCATCACCATACCCAAATAAAACCAAAATTCTTTGTTGTTGATACGGCTTTAAAAAATTCCAAAAAAATGGTGCTCCCAACATTCCTATAAGTGCCAAAGTAAGAAAAAACTCACGATTAATGCCGATGAACCAAAAAGTTATAAACCCCGAAAACAGTATCAAAAGGGCTGTACCAAGATCGGGCTGTTTTGCAATTAACACGAAACTAATTAGAAGTACTATCAGCGGAACCATAAACTGTGAAGTTGGCAAATACCTCGATCGTGTAAAATTTACAAATTCAAGATCTTCAAGAAAGTGTGCAATAAAAAATGGGAAAAAAAGCTTCGCTAATTCCGATGGTTGAAATCGAATAAAATAAAGAGATATCCACCGCTGTCCACCCATCCCTATTTTTCCGCAAACAAGCGTAACCGTAAGAAGCACTAACACGCCAATGTAAATCCAAAAGCCCAAGCGAGCAAGCCTACGTAAATCTTTAATACAGAAAAAAAAGTATATGCCCAAACCGGCCAGTGCGCCCAAAACCTGTTTTTTAAAAAACATTGAAATAGGTTTTTCAACTCTGTATGTTGAACTAAAAACAAGAAGCAACCCTAACCCCAACAATAGGAGTGTTATAAAAAAACTAAACCAATCAAAATAACGGAAGTAGCGTCTGTCTATCATCAACATTGATAGCGTTCTTTCTGGTTTTGGATTAAACTTGGCGATACGATAATAGTACTACGGTTTTTAAATGTTGAAAACTTTTAAGTTGAGAACTTTAGTTTTATGATACCAAGAAAAATTGACCTGAAAAATTTTTTAAGCTATGGCGATGAAATTCAAACTATCGATTTTTCCAAACACTCTTTAATCTGTTTGTCTGGCAAAAACGGTAATGGTAAATCTGCTATGCTCGATGCAATGACCTGGGCACTGTGGGGGCAGGCGAGAAAGGTTTCCGGTGCTATGAAGCCGGATGACGGATTACTTCGCTTGGGACAAAGCAAAATGATGGTAAGCTTTGAATTTGAAATGGGGCAGCTTATTTATCGAGTACGTAGAGAATTTGCAAAAACTCACGCCAAAGCATTTCTTGGATTGGATTTTGAAATTTATAATTCAAAGCTCGAAAGATTTGTTTCATTAACGGAGAAAACCAGTCGCCAAACTCAAGCCAAAATAGAAACCGTAATTGGGATTGATTACGAAACATTCGTTAATTCCGCGTTTTTGCGTCAAGGCCAATCAAATGAATTTTCCAAAAAAACTCCCAAGGAACGCAAACAAATTCTTGCAAATATCCTTGGCTTTTCAAAATATGACAAACTACAACAAATAGCCTTTGATAATATACGCAAATTCAATGATGATAAAAGACTTTTAATCATGGGGCAAGAACAAGCAAACATAGAGCTTGCCAAAGAAACTGAGATTAAAGAGTTGTTGGATAGCACAACAAAAAACAGCTTATTAATTGGTAAAAAAATAGACGAATTAAATTCACATTCTCAGATAACTCAAGAACAAAAAAGTAAAATCATCGAGCAAAAAAATATTTATACTGCACTAGCCCAAGAATTAATTAAAATAAAAACAAGCGAGCAGCAAAAACTATTAGAATTTCAAAACATCGCTATTCAGTGGAAGCAAACGCACATCAAGGCACTAAAGCTCCCTGATACAAATATCTTAAACAAACAACGAGTCACGCTTATTGAAAAGGAAAAAGAGTCTTTTGAATTAAGACGAGAAGAGTTGAAACATCAAGAACTGGTTTTACAAAAAAAAGATATTTATCAAAAGCGAATGGCTTTGCTTGAAAGTGAGTTTGAAAAAAAGCTAAACGAACTGAAACTGGCCGTTGAACGTAGCCAATTTACATTAACACAAACACAGCAAACACTAAAACAAAAAAATCAACAGACAAAAGATCTGCAAACCAAGCAAGATGCTTATATAAAAGAGCTCGAACTAATCAAGAAAAAATTAAAGGGCAAAGAAAATTTTGACGTTGTTTTTACAAAACTCAAATCACAATTTGAAAAACGTAAAGCCTTTTATCAAACTCTGATCGAAAAGGGAAACAGTATTAAATCGGAACGCAGCGAACTTGAACACAAAAAAGCTGCCGTACAAGATTTGAACAATCCATCCTGCCCTTTTTGCGAACAAATATTAACTGTAAAACGTAAACAATTTTTAAACACAAAAATAACAAAGTCAGAAGCTCAAGCTGAACGTCGCTTAACCCGAATTCACACGGTATTTAAAAAACTTAAAACTGTTTTACTTGAACAGCATAAACAAATCGAAGATCTTACAAAAGAATCTGACATGCACAAGCAGATTGAGCTCAAAGCTGATGATTTAACTAAAAGAATCGACGAATACGCAAAAGAAATCGATAATCTAACTAAAGAGATAGACGAACTTACCAAAAAAGAGACTACTGTTACAGATCAGCTTAAAAAAGAAACTGAAGCTTTGCTTGCACAAGATTCTGTGCGCTTAACGCACTTTGCAAAAGATGCTGAACTTGAAAAAACTGCAGCTGCAATAACAGAAGCAGATGGCAAAATCAAAACTTTAAAGTCTAAACTTGATTCTTACAAGCAACTGCAAGAACAGATAAAAATTATCGAAACACAACTTAAAGATCTGGAAGCAATCCAGGAAGAGATTAAAACGCAACCTCAAAGACTTATGCTCCTAGGTATAACAAAAAACAACTTAAAAGATCTGCGATCTCAAATTATCAATACTCAAAAACGACTAGAACAACTTAAAGTCGATACTGAAACTGAACAAAAAATTGAAAGTTTGCTTTTGACTCTTAAAAATCAATTAACAGAGCAACTCAAACAAAAAGAAGTTTTAATGCAGCAAATTGGTAAGCTTGAAAGCGATTTGCAACGCATCGAAAAACTGAAAAATGACACAAAAATCAGAGATGCTCAAATTAAAACAATTGAAACAGAAATCGATGATTACCAAATTCTTGCAAATACTTTTGGAAAGAATGGAATTCAGGCTCTGTTGATTGAACAAGCCATTCCGGAAATTGAAACTGAAGCGAACAGAATTTTGTCACGGCTAACAGATAACCAAGCACAAATTTTTATAGAATCTTTACGCGATTTAAAACAAGGCGGTGTAAAGGAGACAATGGATATCCAGATTTCAGACGCTGCAGGAATCAGACCTTATGAAATGTACTCCGGAGGAGAAGCGTTTCGTTTTGATTTTGCACTACGAATCGCAATATCAAAACTTTTGGCTCGTAGAGCAGGCACCGCATTACAAACACTTGTGATAGATGAAGGATTCGGATCGCAGGATGAAGATGGGCTCATGCGTGTTATGAACGCAATTCACACAGTTCAAGACGATTTTTTAAAAATCATAATCGTATCACACTTAAACGAATTCAAAGACAACTTCCCAGTTCACTTTATTATTGAAAAAACTGAAAATGGATCAGTGGTAAAAGTTGAAGAACGCGGATAATTATTTCTTTACAGAAGTAGTAATTTTAGATTTTAAAGCTACTAATTTATTATCCAATGCTCCAAGTTTTACCTTCAAAGTTGAAAGCGACTGTTTTAAATCCGCAAGCTCTTTTTTAAGAGGTGCAAGTTGTTTATCCCTCGTCAACTTTCCCCGAAAAACACTTTGAATTTTTATCGAAGCTTGCCACTCTTTCTCAAACTCTTTAGCAACAAATGTAGGGCTCAAAAAACAAAACGCTTTCTTAATATCAGTCGTATTGTAAGCATTGTGCTCATGAACTTTGTTAGCATAATATTTGAAGTATTCTAACCATTTTTCAAAACTTTGCGTTAATTTTATATCATTTTCATATTCTAGTTTATTATTTCCAGACCATTTCGTCCCGATCTTAATATCTGCTTGCATTCGTAAATCTTTTATTAAATTAAAATCATTTGATTTGCTTTGTTTAAACTTCTCAAAGAGGCTATTAAACATAGTCAATGTTGTAATTTTTAGTTTTGTTCCATAAGTTATTCCAAGCCAACCACCGGATCTAGTCAACGCATCTGCAACATTTTTAACAATTTGTGTAAAAAATTTTTCTTTCAGTTTTTCGACACCAATAATATCCGCAATTTTACCTGAAATATCACATGCAACAGTAGCTTCATCGGCAAAACAACTTTCAAACATCTTTTTAACTTCAGGCACTTGGTTATCCTCAAAAATATTTCTTAATGTCTTCTCACCTGACATGCCGAAAACACACTCAACCTGAAAGAATAACCCCAAAAACATAAGTATTGATAACACTTTCTTCATCACAACACCTCGATCATATCGAGTCTTTTTTGATAGATTCCACCTTTGAATTTTGCACCTGTCCATGCATTAACAATATCAATTGCAAGTTCAGGTTCAACAAAATTAGCAGGTAGAGCTAAAACATTGGCTCCATCATACTCACGTGCATGTTTAGCAACTTCCGGATCCCAACACAATGCCGCATAGATACCCTTGAATCTGTTAGCGGCAATGGATACGCCAACTCCGGATCCACAAATTACAACGCCACAATCAGCGCGACCATCAAGGACATCGTGACATACTTTTTGGGCAAATGGTGGATAATCGATGCGATCTTGTGAATTCGTTCCAACATCAATCCACTTATAATCTTTAAAATAGTTTATAATAAAACTTTTTAGAGCAAAGCCACGATGATCAGCGCCAATTGAAATCCTCATACTTTCTCTTTCTTTCATAAAAAGTTAGTAAACACACGTGTATTATTCAATTGTTTTTTAATTAAACTCAGTGTTTTCTTACACACCCCAATAGAAATCAATCTCTTTGCCTACTTTTTTATTCTTATTCTCAGATTTTGACAATTTACTGATCTGCTCTAAATTCCATTCTACGCTACAAGATTTATCAACAGAACTAAACACAAGTTTTACAATCTTACAGCCCTCAAGATAAAACTTCCCAGCTTGATCTTGTGCCGGAAAACTTACAAGATAGGACGTTTTAAATGAATTTAGTTTGCTGCCAAACAAATTTATATACTCAGGTTCAAGTTCAATTTCTTTAATAGATACCGGTTCAAGCTTATGCCCATCCAACTCAAGATACGGCGTCCAAACTGGAGTTTTGTCGTTCATAGCTCCATTAAAAACATCTCGTACGTCTGCTAACACATAAAATGAAATCCAATGTCTGTTCTCCTCGAGCTGGCGTTCAAGCATTGTAGACTGAGCTTCGCTGCTTTTGCCCCGCTTCTTGCAATGCATATCAACATATGCAATTCGAGTCTGATCGGAAAGCCACATGGCATCAAAATTTGCAAGTGTTGTAAATTGTTCAAAAACGCGCTGCGATCTTACAAAATTTTCGGTAATATCATAGTGAGTTTCAAGATTAGTTCCCTGGGGAAACTCGCTTTTTGAAAGCTTGTGATAAGGAACACAACCGGAAAGCATTACTATTAACAACAGTGATAAAAATCGAGTAAAATTCCGTATCATATAAAATCCTTAAAATATGATTAACTTAAATATTTATAAACTAATTTAGTATAACTTACCGTACAAGATCAAAAAATAAAAATATATCCCGAAAAAAACCTGGAGTAATAAGTGTACACAAGAAATTTATCGACTCAACAAAAATGTAACTTCTCAAATTATTGTGAAAGCTAAAACTTTTTGATAGGTTTCGGGATAGGATTAACCATTTTTTTATTTAAGAGAAAGGAAAAAGAATGAAGAAGATACTGGGAATTATTTTAATCGAGATTTTCGCAATACAAGGAACCGCCTGGGGATATGATGAAGCAACTCTAAATAAAAATATAGAAGAGTGCAATGCTCGAGCAATAATGGATCAAAGTGAAAAAGTGGAGCCTGTCGTCAAAGTTACTTTAACAAATAACCCATCGCTATTAAAAGCTGCATTAGATAAAAAAGGTGAGTTAGATCAAATAACAGTTCCTACAAAGAAAAAAGACAAAGAAAAACTCGCCAACAAAAAAACAAACATAGTCGAAATTATTTCCTATTTCCTAGAAATTTTGAACACTCAAGATCCTGCTAGTAAAAAAATCCAAGAAATTAGATTTGCAACAGAATCTCAACTCCGCCAATTTGCAACAGATAACAAAGATAAAACGAAAATTGTGGCCGACTTTCTTAGAATTTTTGGAATCCAAACAATTACCAAACCACTACCAACCATACCTGCAGACGCAAAACTCAAAGCTGAGTTGAAAAAATTAAAAGAATCACTTAATTTCCTGCAAAAAAAATTAAATGCTTTGAACGCAAAGCTCAATGCATTACAAACAAAACTTGCGTAAATTAATTCACAAGTTTAATCTTGAAAAGTTGTGAAACCCAAAGTAGGCACTCGCTTTGCGGGTGCCTACTTACTTAAAGGCTTTTGTTATAAGGATTTTTCATGAAAATATATATTTTATTTATTTTAGGTTGCTCGTTAGTTTTACTCCTGCCAGCATGCTGGCCAGGACGAGATGGCAGTCCACAAGATAAATCATTAGATAAAGCAGCACATGAATCATTAAGTGAATCACTGAAAACAGATGCTTTGTATAAAATTGTTCCAACTAAAAACTATACACCCGAAAATACTGAAGATGCCGTAAAATTAATGCCACTGGACGTCGAGTCAGGTTTTATACACGTATCTTTTGGAAATCAGGCAGAAAAGATTTTGCAAAAATTTTTCAAAGGCTCCAAAGATACCATTTTACTTGAACTTGATCCTCAGATTTTGCAGCAACATGGATTGGAAATCAGAAAAGAGCAAAACAAGCCTGGCGGAGATTTTTTCCCACATATTTATGGTGTTCAAAAAATACCTGTAAAAGCTGTTATATCCGTTATTAAAGTTGTTGAAAATCCTGATGGAACATGGATTTTGGTTAAATAAGAATAAGTATTCTTTAAAAATGAAGTATGCCCTGTGTTAAAACACAAGGCCTACTTCATTTTTAAATTAAACTTTTTGTATAATTAAGATTTCTTATAATTCATTACAAATTCTACAAAAAGCCTAACCCCTACACCTGAAGCCCCTTTGCCCATATAATTAACACCTGGAACGGCATCAGCAGTTCCTGCAATATCCAAATGTGCCCAGCGAGCTTTTTCAACAAAGTTTTCAAGAAAACATGTAGCAGTAACCGTACCTGCAAGATAAGCCTTTGATCCTGTGTTGCTTATATCAGCAACATCGGATTTTATAGCATCTTTGTAATCATCTTCAAGTGGCAATTGCCAAACTTTATCACCAGTTAATTTGCCTGCTGCAGACAAATTATCACACAAAGCTTGATCACGAGTCATAATTGCCGAATAAAAATGACCAAGAGAGTAAGCACAAGCACCCGTCAAAGTTGCAATATCAATAATAACTTCCGGATTATAATTCTTTTCGGCATAATGAAGCGCATCTGCTAAAATCAAACGCCCTTCCGCATCCGTACTTCTAATCTCCGCCGTCTTTCCATTCATAAAAGTAACAATATCATCCTGACGAGCAGCTTTTCCACTTGGCATATTTTCAACAAGAGGCATTACTCCTACAACATTAACATTCGGTTTAAGTTGCGCAAAAACCTTCATTGAAGCAATAACTGCGGCAGCTCCCGACATATCAAATTTCATTCCATGCATCGAATCAGATGGTTTTAGGCTAACTCCACCTGTATCAAAACATACGCCTTTGCCAACAAGTGCAATGGTAGGAATATTTTTGTTTGGGATATTTTTTGAATCAGCATTGTACTCAAGAACAACAAACTTACCCGGTTGGTCAGATCCAGCATCAACGCATAAAAATCCGCCCATCCCAAGTTCTCTAGCCTTTTGTTCACCAAAAACAGTGCACTGTAAATTAAATTCATCTGCTATTTCTTTTGCTTCTTTAGCAAGTTCTGAGGGAGTCAAAATATTTGCCGGAAGATCTGCCCAATTTCTTGCTTGGTTAACAGCTTGGCCAATAATTGTTCCTTGCTGTAATGACTGAATGAACATGGCATGATCTTTTGGATCAGTCTCTATTAAAAGAGTTCCTGTCCATTCTTTATCTTTTTTATCTGATTTGAATTTTATAAATTCGTAGTCAGTCATAAATGCAACAATTGTCAGCTGTTTAATTAGTTCAGCCGAATGCACATCAAATATTTTCATATCAGGCAGCGCAACAACTGCATTTTGAATGGCCAAGCCTTTCATTTTATCAATTGCCCCGGCAAATGCCCTACGTAATAATTCCAGCTCACGGTGCCAAGAGTTGTTCAATTTACCAAGACCGACAAACATAAATTGAACAAGTTTCTTAGAACCTCCGCTCGAATTATGCATGGCAGTCAAAACAAAATTTTGTCCATGTTTCCCGTTAAATTTATGTTTCTTCAAAATCTCTTTTACGTGAGGATAAAAATCATTTTCGACTTTTTCAAGTGTTGCAAGATCTGATGCTGATTCCAAATTCTCAGTCATCAAAAAAATGTAACATTCTACGTCGTTTTCCCAAAACTTTTTTTGAGTAAGTTGAACCGATATCATAAAATTCCTTGTTTTTAATACTATGACTTTTTAGGATTTAGCTGACTTAAACTTCAAAAGAGCTTCTTGCAAAACTTGCAAACAAAGCAATGCACATTTCAGACGATTAGGGCCTAATTCAATTTTAACTAAATTTAGAATATCGTCTTTTGTTAAAGCTAAAATTTCGTCAACTGTCTTACCCTTGCAATATTCTGTAAGCATTGATGTTGCAGCCTGACTTATAACACATCCGCTTCCACTAAAACCAACTTCTATAATTTTATCACCTGAAATCTTACCTTCAATTGTAACTTTATCACCGCACGAAGGATTATCATGTCCGGCTTGAAAATCAGGATTTTCGATGTTCTTTTTATTACATGGATATTTAAAATGTTCGAATAACTCTTCTTGATAATTTTTGGAACTCATTTTGCACCACACATTTTATGCTAAACCAACTATATCGAACTAATTATATTAAACCAATTATAATGCCCCAAAAAATTTTAAGGCCTCTGTTAGTTCTATCACAAAAGTATCAACATCTTGCTCTGTATTATAAACTCCAAAACTTACTCTGACCAGCGATTCAAAACCAAGAGATTTAACAAGCGGCTGCGCACAATGATGACCCGCTCTAACAGACATCCCTTTACCTCCAACATATCCGGCAATATCGTGCGCATGAACACCATCAACCACAAAACATATCATACTCCCGTTAGGGTTAGTCTCTGAAATATTTCCGGCAATTTTAATTTTTTTGATTTTTACCAACTCCAAAAGTAATTTTTTATACAAAAATATTTCATGCTTTGCAATTTGTTCAAAATCTAAATTTTGTGACATGTAATCAATTGCTGCCCCCAACCCAATTGCTTGGGCAATAGCAGGAGTTCCGGCTTCAAATTTATGTGGCGATTTTGCCCAACTTGCACTTTCAAATGAAACTGAATTTACCATTCCACCGCCAACTTTATATGGCTCCATTTCATCAACCAAATCGCTTTTAATGTAAAGAACACCAATTCCTGTTGGTGCAAACATTTTGTGTCCGGAGAAAGCAAAAAAATCCGCATTCAAGGCTTGCACGTCAACTTTACGATGAGCAACTGCTTGTGCCGCATCAATCAAAATTTTAGCGCCCTGAACTTTTGCATTTTTAATTAAATTTTCAAGTTGGCCCTGATTCCAAATATCACCCAAAACGTTAGAAATATAAGTTACAGCAACAAGTTTTGTTCTGGGAGTAACCAAATGCTCAGAATTTTTCTCAAGAACATTTTGCTCAATTTTAAAAGTTTTAGAATTTATAGGAATAAATTTTAAAACAGCCCCAGTCTGTTTTGCCACTCGTTGCCATGGGAGAAGATTGGCATGATGCTCGGCATGTGTAAGCAATATCTCATCACCGGGTTTTAAATTATTTATCCCCCAAGCTTGTGCAACAAAATTTATACTCTCAGTTGTACCGCTTGTAAAAATTATTTCTGAAGACGCTTTTGCATTTATAAATTTGGCAACTTTTTCGCGAGCTCCCTCATACAAAGCAGTTGCCTGTTCTCCGGAATCATACAACCCTCTATGAACATTGGAATTATACAGAGTATAAAAGTCAACAACTGAATCAACCACTTGCTTAGGTTTATGAGTCGTTGCTGCGTTATCAAGATAAACAAATTTTCGACCCATTTGTTCAATCTTTGAAAATATTGGAAAATCACTTTTTATTTTTTTAAAATCCATTTTCCCCCCTTGTTTCAAAACTTTTATAATTTTCTGCTAAAGATTATAACAAAAGCACGCAATGATTCACTATTTTTGAAATAAACTCTCTTTTATTTCAACCTCTTCATAAAAACGCCTCATATATTCCTCCATAAAAGCATGTCTTTCTCCGGCCATTTTTTTTGCAGTTGGAGTATTCATCATGTCTTTAAGAAACAACAGTTTTTCATGAAAGTGATTTATTGATGTTCCCGTACTATTTTTATAATGTTCAAATGATTCGTGAATAATAGGTTTTATTGCAGGGTTATAGATTTCTCTTTGTTTATAACCTCCATAAGCAAAGGCTCTTGCTATCCCAATTGCACCGATCGCATCAAGCCGATCGGCATCTTGAACCACTTGCCCCTCTTTTGATAATTTATCTACAGCAGTTTTGGCCCCCTTAAAAGAAACATTTTTGACTATATCACAAACATGATCTATAACTTCACCATCAATTTGAAATCTATCAAGAAACTCCCTAGCAATTCGAGCCCCTGCGGTTAAATCTCCGTCGTAAAACTTCCAATCGGCAATATCATGTAAAAGCGCCCCAAGCTGTACCACAAACATGTCAGCCTGCTCAATCTGCCCTATTTTTATAGAATTATTCCAAACTCTATAAACATGCAGCCAGTCATGGCCTGTAGATTCAGACTCCATCTTATTTTTCACAAACTCAGCAGTTTTAGTAATTATTAAATTCTGATTGTCCATTAAATTCTCCAAGTTTTTTCAAAATTTCTAATTTTGGGTTAAACAGCCCCAAGCTTATCCAAAACATAAAACAAACACAATCAGGCAAAAAATTACCTAAGTAACTTAGTATAGGCATTTGACAATACCCCGATTTATCCGATATTTTAATAGCTTAACAAAGCATAAAACCGCATTAACAACAATAAAGAAACAAATATGATCCCACGAAAAGATATTTTTAAAAAAATTTTGATCGCAAACCGCGGCGAAATTGCAATGCGTATACAACAAACATGCAAATCTCTAGGAATACAAACGATTGCCATTTACGCCCCGCAGGACCATTCAAGCCCACATGTATACCAGGCAGACCAAGCTTATTTTATTAATCTGGATGGATATAAGGCTTATCTTGCTCAAGATGAAATCATAGATATCGCAAAAAAATCAGGTTGTGAGGCCATCCATCCCGGATATGGATTTCTTTCTGAAAATGCCACTTTTGCTCAAAAAGTTGTTGATGCCGGGATAATATGGATCGGCCCAAATCCGCAAACCATCCGGTTGATGGGAGATAAAAATCAAGCAAGAATTATAGCCCAGGAAGCAGGTGTCCCCACTGTCCCAGGTGAAAAGCTTGAAAATATATCACAAATAAATATTCAGGACGCACTAATTATCGCAAAAAAAATCGGATTTCCACTTATATTAAAAGATCCACTGGGCGGAGGCGGTAAAGGCGCCAGAAGAGTCAACTGTGAATCAGAATTTGAAAATGCTTTAAAGATGACAATATCTGAATCACAAAAGCTTACAGGCACCACAACAATCTTACTTGAACGGTACCTTGAAAATGCACGCCATGTTGAAATTCAAATTGCAGGAGACGGACAAAACTTTGTTCATCTTTTTGAAAGAGATTGCTCATTACAACGCCGTTACCAAAAAATTATAGAAGAATCACCCTGTATTTTTGTCAGCAAGTCAACACTTAAAAATATGTATGCGGCTGCAATCAGTCTGGCAAAAAACGTAAACTATCAAAATGTCGGAACAATTGAGTTTATGGTCTCGGACCAGGACTTTTATTTTCTTGAGATGAACACTCGTCTGCAAGTTGAACATTCTGTGACTGAGATGACCACAGGCATTGATCTTGTTGAACTACAGCTACAAATAGCACAGAACAAACAATTACTAATAAAACAAGAAGATATTGTGCAACACGGACATGCTATTGAATGCAGAATTTATTCCGAAGATCCTGAAAATAATTTTGTTCCATGCACAGGTAAAATAAATTATCTTGAAATTCCCCAAATGCCATTTATTCGGGTTGATCACGCACTTCAATCTGACTGTGAAATTTCACCTTTTTTTGATCCGATGCAGGCAAAGGTTACGGTGTTTGGTCAAAATCGTGAACTGGCAACTGCATATATGCAAACCGCACTTAAAAATTTTCATGTAAATGGAATTACAACAAATATAGAGTTCTTACTTGCACTTCTTTGCACAGAAGAATTTGACCGTGGTAATTTTCATACCCAAACACTCCAAAAAGAGTTTATCGAACAAGTTTATAAAAAATATAAGAATAAAGAATATCAGGAGCTGGCAAGCCAAGAACTTACTTATCAGGAAATTGGGGCGATCGCTGCAACAATTTTGCATTTAAGTCAAAAACAAAACTCAAAATATGCACCAAGTAAAACTTATGAAATTAAAAAAGCACAAAAACCTGGTTCTAAAAAAGATATTCTGTGGAAAGCACAACAATGGCAATAAAAGAATTTAAAATCAATGACAAAATAGTAGCTGTTGAAATTTTAGAGCAACATCCCTCTTATTTTAAATTCAAAATTAATGACAAAGTATTCGAAGTATCAATTGAAGAACATAACCCTACAAAACAAATTTTGAATTTTGTTATTAACAATCACCCTGTTAAAATAAAATATTCCAAACAACAAAATATTGGCAACCAAATTAATAATGAAAATTTATTGATTTATATTATCAATCATTGCGCTCAAATTTGGGTTGAACCCACAGCTCCAAAAACAAATACACACCCTAAAATTAATTCAGAATCCAATCTAGAATCTTCACAAATCTTTGAGCAAAAACAAGCACAAGCATCAGGCAACGAGTCTTCGCTAAAAAGTCCTCTAGCCGGCCGAGTTGTAAAAATTTTGGTCAAACCTGGCGATCAGGTCAGCAAAAATCAACTTTTAGTCATCATAGAATCAATGAAGATGGAGAACGAGATACGTGCAACATTCCCTGGATTTATTAAAAATATTTCAATTACAGAAGGAAATTTGGTACAACAGAATCAAGTTTTAATAACTTTTGGGTAATGATAAGATCAAAAAAGGAGATGTGGATGCAAACGCAAAAAGTTCCTGCCAAAAAAAGCTTTAGAGTGGATGAGCTGGCAAAAGAGTTGGGTGTAAAAAAATTTATTCTTAAAAACTGGGAAAAACAGTTTGATCTTAAAAAATGTGGCATCGACAACAAGTATTCCCAGGAAGATTTCAAAATATTTGCAGCCATTAAAAATCTTATTTTTATAAAAAAAATGCCACAGTCTATAGCCAAAAAACACTTACAAGAAATACTCGCAGGTAAAGAATTTATTGAATCCAAACAAACGGAAGACTTTGCAGGGCAAGAAGATTTTACGGCACAAGAATCCAACGAGCAACCCTCCACTAAAATGATTTGTGAACAAGAACAAGAAACTGCAGAAATAGCCATAATTGAAAAAGAGATTCAAGAGATGGGTGGACACACAATGACAGCCGAAGAGATTGCAGATGAAGAACGAGCTCAAGCATTTATTGCAAAAGGACTAGCAGACGAAGATGAAAAAATATTTCAAGGGGCGCACGAAGATCTTCAAAACGAAAAAATCGAGGAAGAAATCAGAGAAACAAAAACATCAGTTGAATCTTCGCAAATAGATTTTGAAGAAACAGCTGACACAAAACTTACTGAGGAAGCCATCAACGAAGAAATTCTTTTAGCACAGACAAATGAAATTGCTGATATCAAGCCGGCCTTGCAAGAAAAAGAAACTTTTATTAAAAATATTCAGTCATTTAAAGAACAGTTACTCAAAATTCATGAACAATTAAAGTAGGTATAAAAAAATCGAAAAATAAACAACATGCAAGAGATCAATTTTTCAGGACTAATAAAAATCAACAAACCTGCAGGCGTAACATCATATGACTGCATAAGACACATAAAACGTATTTTAAATGCAAAAAAAATCAAAATTGGACATGCAGGCACACTCGACCCATTCGCATCAGGCTTGATGCTAATCTGCATCGGACGAGAAGCAACAAAAACAATTGATCAGTTAATGACTCAGCATAAAGAGTATCTGGTAAAGGCCAAGCTTGGTGAATTAACAGATACTCTTGATCTAACAGGTAAAATACTTGAAACAAAGATTGTTAATCCAAGTATTACAAAACAAAATATCGAAAAAGCAATCAAAGAGTTAGGATCAAGCTACATTCAAACCCCACCAATCTACTCAGCTCTAAAACATCAGGGAAAGCCACTGTATGAACTCGCACGCGAACAAAAAATGGAAACATATGAACTTGAAGATATTGTTCAAAAAAAGAGCCGCCAGGTTGAAATTTATAAAATTGAACTCTTAAATGTTGAATTACCATTTTTTACATTCAAAGCGCATGTATCAAAGGGAACTTATATAAGATCACTTGCTGATGATATCGCTCAAAAACTAGATTTACATGCAAACACTTATGAACTCGAAAGAACAAAAATTGGAGAATATAAGCTGGAAGACGCAGCTAAACTTTATGATTTGAAAACAGTTGAGGATATTAAAAATTTGATAAAATAACAAAACTTATCAAAACTAAAAAACCCAGCAAGTGCTGGGAGTAATTTTGGTTGCGGGGGCTGGATTTGAACCAGCGGCCTTTGGGTTATGAGCCCAACGAGCTACCAGGCTGCTCTACCCCGCGTCATGTTCTAAAATCTCAATTTGTAGCTTAATTATAAGTATATACCCGCAATTGTCAAACAAAAGTTCATTTTCTTTTGTTAATAACACTAAATTCATCCAATCCAACTTGCATAGCGTGCAAATTCTGCTCTAAAACACCAACTTCCTGGGCTGACTTATTCAGAGCACTGTATAATTTCACATTTGAGCCTGTATCAAAAGCAATTAAAGCTGATAGGCTCGAATTAAACGTACAAAGCAAACACAAAACTTTTTTAAACTTACGAACCCTTTCACTTACCATCTTCACCCCCTTGTAAAAACTTTATCTAAAAGCAAAACTCAACTGAGGGCTCCTCTTTTATTTCTAGTTTCATAATAATCTATTTTGATACATAAAAACAAGAGTTTTAAGCGCTACAAAGGCAAAAACTCGAATTTTTTTATTTTTTCGAGTTTTTTAATCTTTTTTGGGGTCTTTTTGGGGAATTTAAAATAAGATTTATTTAGGTTTTAATTGAAGTTTTCGCCACTTTTTAGCTTCTGTAACAAAATTTTCATATCTTGAGGTACAGGAATTTGATAATGAAATTTTTTACCTTTGAATTCAAAAGAAAGACGCCATGAATGGAGAGCCTGACGTGATATAAGTCTGGATTTATATCCATACAATGAATCCCCCACGAGTCCATGCCCTATGGCGGCCATATGAACACGTATTTGATGTGTCCTGCCTGTAATAATTCGAACTGAGACTAACGAACTGTCTTTATAGTAAACAAGATTTTCATACAAACTTGTTGCTTCACGACTGGCAATGCCCATGTGGGACATTTTATGTCGATGAATCGGATGTCTACCAATTGGAAACTCAATTGTACCAGATTTGTGTGGATGACGTGTAACAACTGCCAAATAAGTTTTATGCATCTGACGTTTTTCAAACATCGAAATCAACTCACGTTGAGATCTCTCCGTACGAGCTATAAGCATTAAACCTGATGTATCACGATCAAGACGGTGAACAACACCAGGTCGCTGCTCATCTTTAAGATTACAAAAATCAGGATATCGATGGAGTAACCCATGTACCAATGAAACTTCTTCTTTGTTGTTATCAGAAGGATGAACAACAAGCCCTGCAGGCTTATTTATTACTAAAAAATCAGCATTTTCATCAACAACATCAAATGCCACTGCAGTAGGCGTTAAGTCGTATTCTTTAGCAGGTGGGATTGTTACTGAAATTTGGTCATTTAGCTGAACAGCATAACTGCTTTTTGTTACTTTTTTTCCATTCACAAGAACAAACCCTCGATCAATCAGATCTTGGAAATATGACCTTGAATAACCGGGAAGCTGCTGAAACAAAATTTTATCCAAACGACCACCAACTGATTCTACAGGAATGTTCGTAATATTTAATGTAGTTTGCGACATATCTAATTTCAACCTCTTCCAATTATAAAATTACCCGACAAAAAATATTTTTATAAATAAATACGATTAAACGCTGGATTTACTATGAATTAATAGTATCCTTAAGATCCATTTCTCTTTAATTATATTTTCATGTAAAATAAAGTCAAATAGGAAATTGCCTTTAAATTTTAATATTCGAAAAGGGGACGCCCATGTTAACGTTGAAAAAAATATTGCTGCAAATTGAAAATAATATCGAAAGCATTATCAAGGAAGATACCATCCTTGGAAAAGATTTATGGCAAATTCTATTAGAACAACACCCTGCAGATATTGCTTTAATAATTAATAATATCGATAATCAATCACAAATAGCACTGTTTAAAAAAATGCCAAAGGATCTGGCATTCAAAGTTTTTGAAAAAATTCAGGAACCTATTCAGGCATTTATTCTTGCTAATCTTGATCACGACGACATTGCATACATTCTGACTGAAATCCCCGTAAGTGCACTCACTGCACTATTTGAGCACATATCTGATGAAGAACTTGAAAAATATTTAAAATTATTACAAGTAAAACAACGTAACAAATTAATCTCTCTACGAAGTTTTGCACCAGAATCTGCCGGTGCTCGTATGCAAACGGATGTTTTGACTTTACAAGAAAATTTTACAGTCAAACGAAGCATTGAAGTATTACAGCGATTAACTCCAAAACAATCTGTAGACAATGTATTTTACGTTACCGACAAAAATAACGTTATAGTCGGATACTTAACAATCGACAAACTTGTTTTAAATAAACCAGAAACATTACTAAGTCAAATTATGAATGAAGCTGAATTCTTGGTTTATGTTGATGAAGACCAGGAAGATGTTGCGAATCAGATGAAACACTATAACCTAATTTGCGCACCAGTAATTGATAAAGAAAAACACTTTCTTGGAATTATAACAGCAGAAGATGTTTTTGAGATTATGACGGAAGAGGAAAGTGAAGACGTTTATAAAATGTCCGGACAGGCGCCAATGGAACATAGTTATTTTGCAACACCAACTTGGCAACTCGTCAGACAACGTATTCCTTGGTTAATAGGGCTTCTGTTACTGCAAAGCTTTTCAAGCATGATCTTGTTGCAGTATAATTCAATGATAAGCAACTATGCTATTATCACGTTATTTTTAACAATGTTAATTGGAACGGGTGGAAACGCAGGAAATCAATCTGCTACGCTTGTAATTCGGGGATTAACAACAAAAGAGATTACCCGTCAAAATGGTATTAAAATGTTGATACGAGAAATGGGAATTTCTTTAATACTTGCATCAATAATAGTTTTAGTCGGTTTTACACGCGTATTTTATACATCACATGATATTGTCAGCACAATTGCCATAACACTATCTCTATTCTTAATTATCGTTACATCTATAACACTTGGCACTTTAATTCCGCTAATTCTTGAACGATTTAATTTAGATCCTGCACACTCCGCTGCACCATTTTTAACAACACTAATGGATATTTTGGGCGTACTTATCTATTGTATTGTTTGTAGTAGAATTCTCGGATAAAAATTACTTCGTCTATTTATGGCTGAATCACGCAATTTAAAAATAACTTTAATAATTGACACTTATTTTCTTGACAAAAACTGCATATTTTAATAGATTTTATGCATGAAATAAGCGAGCCGCTAGCTCAGTCGGTAGAGCAACAGCCTTTTAAGCTGTGGGTCGCAGGTTCGATTCCTGCGCGGCTCACCAGTCTTCGCTGCTAACAGCAGCCTTGCCTGGCTTATCCATCTTCGCTCTCTTTGAAGAATGGCAAACAAAACAAATTCTCTTTGATATACACGTCCCCATCGTCTAGGTGGACTAGGACACAGGATTTTCATTCCTGTAACATGGGTTCGAATCCCATTGGGGACGCCATCTTTGCTAAAGCTTTAGCTGGCACGGCCAGTTTTAAAGGGTCTCAATTATGAAATCTAGAGGACAAAACTTACCAGTGGACTTTTTTTAATTGTAATTGGAATCTGTTTCGCATTCCCATTTATTTTATCCGCAATATTAAAAAATGTTCTTATGCTTCTAGGTATTTACTTTATTTTTCTTGGTTTTCTTAAAATCCACAAATGTTTTAGTCGAAATGATTATTACAATCAATAAAAGACATCCCAACTATTACTTTTAATATATTTATTCTGATAGAATTTCTAAATAACTAACTTTGTAAACCAGAAAAACATCATTTTTATTTTTATGTTTTGGAGAAAATTTTATGATTTTTAATAAAGATTTAATTCAAGATTATTTCGAAATTTTGAAAAACATTACACAATCACTAAATGAAACAAAAGATATTCTAACAAAATACTCTTCAACTGATTTAACAGAAGAAATTTTACTCGAAATATGTAGTAAGCTTTTGTTCCACAAAGATTTATTAGGAGATCAAAGTACTGCAGTCTTAAAAATTAGAAACGAAATAATAGAATATTTGCGTGACTTCACATCCACCGGCATAGACGTTGAAATCGATCCTAACATTGCGTTGATAATTGATAAACAAAACCCAAATTTCACAGTCACATTTAAAAATTCTGAAGGCAAAATTAAAAAAAGAAAATACGCGTTAACAATTAAATCGGTTGGCGTTAAAATCGAATTTTCAATAAAAATAGATGTCATTTCAATTTTTGGAAAAAATTTTAATTATTATGATACAAACAAGGAATTAAAATTGGGCCCTGGAGTTGATGTTGGAATAAGCTGGTTATCTTTAACAATTTGTAAAATTGAAGAACTTGGGTGCACGCTCCTGTTATTTGGCCCAGTACTTGGAATATTGGGGTCTATAAGCTATGTATACCAAGGAACTATGACACCAATTGAAAAATAAAAACAGTCTGGATTTCGCCAAGTTATTGAATTTGTAAAACTATTCATGCTAGCATAATTTTAAATTAGTGAGTTTTACCAAACCCTTTAAAAGGAGCAAATTATGAACGGAAGTTGTGGAAATGGACCATGCAACAGCGGTGATTCAGTAAAAGGCATTGTATCGCTTGTAATTGGTGCAATTTTAATCGCACTTGCATATAAAGTCATTTTACAAATTTTATTCTTTTTCACAGGTCTATTTTTAGTTTATTACGGTCTTGCAATATTGAAAATGGAACAGGTCAAAGTAGCAATTGATAACGCTCTTCAATCAATCAAAGAGCATCTACCTAAAGTTAAGAAATAATTTAGCCCCGGTATTATCCGGGGCATTTTTAAATTCAATAATTTCTACGTAATACCTATTATTGTACATCACGTAAATTATCTTGTGTAAGTATAATTTCTTCTTCTTTGGAAATATTCATAGCCTGTCTACAAATAGGACACTTATCCTTCATTTTTTCTCTAGAACCTTCTCCTGAGTGTAAACAATCCCCACTATGAAACGAGGCATGCCCACAAGCAAGTCGAAGAACACTATCGCCTTCTTTAAAATCCTCTCCACAAAGAATGCATTCCTTCGATAACCTAAAAGGTATGTTTATCTTATCTCTCAAACCAACCCACTTAGATTTAAACCATGCGACGCCAAAACAATCATAAAGCGCAATAACTATATTTACAGCCAAAAGAGATGCATATGCATACTGTTCATAACTTTTAGGTTTGCTTACAATTAATTTATCAAGCATACGTACAAGTGAATTTATAGACTTACATCTTAATCTAAATTTTTCATCACTTGCCAATGTTCCAGTACTCATCGCAGCAAAACATGCCGTTCCACCCTCCAATATCGGCAAAATTGTTTCATGTAATGTTTGTAACATACCTTGAAGTTTGGCGAGCTCAACATTATCTACTTTTTCATCTTTATTATTTAATAAATCTTTTATGTGTAAACCCAAACTTACAACATCGTAGGAACCCCAAAAATAATCATAATGGTGCAAGTCGTTTTTTCCACGCTTATTCACAATCGAAAGTATCTCGTTTGATAATCTGATAAAATCAGAGGCAATGAGTATAACTTTAGGTGCAACCCCCTGTTGTTTACCAAGAGTATTTACTCCAACTGCCGCAGGAATTCGCAAAAATGCCGTAAATGCTTCAATGTCGTCTGCTGTCGTTGCATTTAAATTTGAACCAAAGGCAATAACAAACAGAATCCATACAAGAATATTTTTAAATATATTTTTTTTACTAAAAATCATAAGTTGTTTTCTTATAAAATGTCCCGATATTCTACTGCCAAACTTTAATATCTATTTCTTTTTAATCGTAAGATCTGTCTCTCGACCTTCATCACGCTTGCCATTACAAATTGGACAAACTTCTGCAAGTCCTTCTTTATGAGAAAGCTGACTAAAACAATCTTCATGCCCATTTTTACTACAATGGTGAAGCACGTGCCCACAAACTAATCTTCTTACCCTCTCTCCTGAAACAAATGGACAAAGACATAACGAACAATCGCCATCCAAAAATGTTCCATCGTTAACCACAACATGAGCGGCAGAATGATCGTTTGCCGCTATTTGTCCACCAATATTTCTGAAATGCTCTTCATCGGTTTCGTCAGGCACAATCCCATCATCAGGAAAATCCGCATCATCTCCAACATCCTCGTAACATCCTTCACTTAAATGCTCAGTTCCTGAGCCACCCCTACGTTTAAAATTATGTTCAACTGCAGCAACACCATCAACAACAGCTTCAATACCCAAAGCAGTAACAATATTAGCTAAAATCAAAATTGTATATGCATAATACTCAGAACTTCTAGATTTACTAATAATCAGATTATCTACCAACCGAGAAAGTGAACATACAGCTCTACACCTATTCCTAAACTGTTGAGCCTGCAAATTATTTACGTCTCTTGACGTAGATCGTAAAAATGCCGAAAATCCCTCAACCACAGGCAACACTAACTCATGCAATGATTGAATCTTTGCATCAAGTTTTTCATTCTGCATAGAAATATTATTTTTAGCTTTATCATCTTTTTGATCTATAAGATCTTTAACATGTGTAATTAGATTTTTGACATCATAAGCACACCAACAATAATCGAAAGTATGAAAATCATATCTTTCACGCTTATTTACAATTGAAAGTACCGCATCTGACAATCTAATCAGATCAGAAGCAATTCTTATAGTTTTTGAA
>CAZMQG010000017.1:0-34647 GCA_964568625.1 uncultured Pseudomonadota bacterium
CCTGCAACCTGCGGATTCGAAGTCCGACACTCTATCCAATTGAGCTACAGGCGCATATATATAACAAGTTTATTTCAATTGCTTCTGACAACTTACCAAGTTACATTTGTGATAACTTGTCTACCGTGGGGCTACAAGCTCACCATGGGCGGCGCTTAGGTGTAAGCTACAGCTTGCCCGCCGTAGCTAGGAGCCCTTGAGGGCGAAAGCGAAGGCTGGGGCGCAACTAACCATATTTTTACCAGAAAAATGCATAAAAGACCAGGAATTTAATTGATTTAATCCCTGTAATGTTCCAGGACATGGCGAGTTGGTTTGCCGTCCTCGTAAAAATACCCAACTTCTTTGAATCCAGCTTTTTTTAATGCATTATAACTGCGTTTATTCCAAAGTCTTACATGGACATTAAAAACGTTTCTGTCAGGGTGAAGTTTGAAATAAGTATCGATAATTAATTTAGTTGCCTCTTGAATTCTGCCTCCGCCTCGGTAATTTTCATTAATCCAGAATCCAAATTGGCCCGGGTCATCGGGATTTTTTTCACGAATTTCAACTGAGCCGACAAGTTTATTATCTTTGTTGTCAAAAATTATGTACATAAGTTGCTTGCCTTCTCGGCATTTTTCCATTTCGATTTTTAAATATCTGATTGTATAGTTTAACGAGATTGTTTCAGGAAACTCTAGTCCTTTACGTACATCACTTGAAAACATATTGTGATAATCAAGAAAGTATTCTTCTTTTAATGCGCGCAATGTTACTAGTTTACCCTTTATTTCCTCTGGTGGTGTGAGTAGTCGAGATTGTTCGGTGTGTAACCAACCTGATTGGTAAACTAAGTATCCCGCTGGCACTGATAATAAAACGGCTAGAACCAGCCATTTTATTACAGACTTTTTATTGAATATAATTTTTCGAATATTAAATTTCATGACTCGCCCTCCCAACAATCACCTAAAATTTTAACCATAAATTTTTGCTTCAGATTAATAAATAATTATCTAAATTTTAAACTAATTCAATCACTTGCAGCAATAAATAAATAAACAATATGTTTTAAAGTGGGATATTTCCGTGCTTTTTCTTTGGTGTTTGTTCTACTTTGTTTTTCAGTATTTCAAGTGCACGAATTAAATGATATCGTGTTTTTATTGGTTCAATTATGGCATCAATATAACCATTTTCAGCTGCGGTTACAGGATTCATGAATTCTTGCTCATATTCAGTTTCAAGTTTTTGTATAATGGCCTCTTTGTTTTCAGGAAGAACACGCTCAAGTTCAGATCTATGTAAAATAGCAATAGCACCTTTTGAGCCAAGAACTGCTATCTGAGAATTTGGCCATGAAAAGTTAAAGTCAGTGCCAAGCTCTTTGCTGCCCATAACCACATAAGCTCCACCAAATGCTTTGCGTACAATTAATGTAATTTTAGGAACGGTTGCAGAGGCATAAGCGTAAATGAGTTTTGCTCCGTGTCGAATTATGCCGTTGTGTTCTTGCTCAACGCCTGGCAGAAAGCCGGGAACATCCACTAGGGAAATTATAGGTATCGAGAATGCATTGCAAAAATTAATGAATCTTGCGGCTTTGCATGAAGCGTCAATATCTATGACTCCCGCCTTGACTTGCGGTTGATTGGCAACTAGGCCGGTAACTTTTCCGTTGAGCCTTGCAAACCCAATGACAATGTTTGTTGCAAAATATTCATGGATTTCAAAAAAACTTTCCGAATCAAAAATGGAATAAATTAAATTTCTTATATCGTAACTTTGTGAAAAGTTTTTGGGAACAATTTCAGCAGGGTCTAATTCCGTAAAATTGAGGTCTATGGTATTAGAAATTGGGTAACTGTGTTCGTGTGCGTCAGTTTCTGAGAGATAATTTTGTGGAAGATATGATAAGAGTTTTTTAACTTGTTCCAAGCATTCATCTTCATTGTTTGCCACAAAATGAGCAACTCCTGACTTTTGCGCGTGCACAAGAGCTCCACCCAGTTCTTCTTTGGTGACTTTTTGGTGTAAAACCTGTTCTACAACCTGTGGCCCTGTTATAAACATGTTACTGATATTGTTTGTTGTAAAAATAAAATCGGTTAGAGCAGGGGAGTAGGTTGCGCCTCCGGCGCATGGGCCAAGAATAATTGAAATTTGAGGAATAATGCCTGAATATTTGACGTTGCGTGTAAAAATTTGACCATAACCGGAAAGAGCATGCACTCCTTCATCTATGCGCGCTCCGCCTGAGTCTATTATGCCTATGATAGGACAACCTATTTTTGCGGCCATATCCATGATTTTGCATATTTTATCGGCATGCCGTTTCCCGAGAGAGCCGCCCTTGATTGTAAAGTCTTGAGCATAAACGGCAACCTGTTTGCCTAGAATTGTTCCGAAGCCTGTTATGACCCCATCTGTTGTGAATTTTTCTTCTAAAAACGGTGATTTTGCAAGATGATCAAGTTCTTCAAAACTTTCTTGATCAAGAAGAGATTCTAATCTTTCCCACGCCGTTTTTTTCCCGAGCTTATGTTGCTTTTCAGCTCTTTGATCGATGACACTTGATGCAACGACTTTGCCCATTTGAACGGGCGCTTCCATAACTGCAATATCTGATGACACCTTATACCAATCTATGTTAAAATGCGGCTCTTTTAAATTATTATTTACTTGTATCGGAACACGAAGTATAACATAGAGTATGGCGTAATCAAATGCCCCCCCTGCGGGTATAAGGAAGTATAAGATTAAAAATGGGAGCGGAGGTAATGAATCAAAATCAAAGAATTCCTCAAAACAATTCAAGTATTGCATGGTTCAAAATTGCCAACCTGATTGAACGAAGAGAGCGGGAGAAGGCATTGAGTGTGTATAAGCTCATGGCCCATTCATTGCAGGATAGGGCATATGCGTTACAGCTTGAAGGGGATATTTTATGCTATTTTGAAGATTTTCCAGAGTCTTGCGTTAAATATGTTCAAGCTGCATTTTTATATAGGAATGCCAAACGTTGGCTTGATGCGGTGTCTCTTTATGAACAGGTTAATCTCCTTGATCTAAATAATTGCGATGCGTTGATTTATTCAGTACCTTGCTATGCTCAACTTGGCTGGGAACAAAAATTTAAACAGAGCTTGGGGACTATTTCCGATTTTATATTACAGAATCTATCAGATGAAAAATTGGTTTCAAATTTAATTAAAAGTCTTGCTGAAGTTGCACCTGAAATTGATGCAATTATTTTTAAAATCCAGTTGCATGAAAAACTACAAAAATTATTAACAATGATTCCTCAAAATCTGGCTGAAAAACTTGAGCCTGTAGTTAAGAAAAATTTTTAAAATATGTAAATATTGCATATAAAAATTAAAAATTTGTATCTTAAAAAAATAGTAATGAAGAAGTTCTAAAATTTTTAGGGGAAAAGAAAGGTGTCGTATGATTTCTGTGCGATGTAGAAAATACTCTATCTTATTGCTGATAATATCAGTTACATATCATTTTGCCAATGGAATGTCTGGCCAAAAAGAATTACAGAAAAAGCTTGGGAGTTTAAAGGGGAGTCTTACGGCATTAAAAAGTAAGTTGACCTTGGTGCAAGGAAAACTTGAAAGCTTGCAATCGAAGCTTGCTCAACCCGTGGGGCATGCAGCTCCTCCACCCCCTCCTCCAATGCCAGATTTTGGTTCTAAAAAACCTGGCGTTCCTGATTCAGGACATACAAAAGAAAAAAAACATGTGGATTTAATGGCACATATAAGAGGCGAAGGTGGTACAGGAACTCCTAAATTGAAGCCTGTTTCTAAGAGTGGAGTAACTAAAGCTCCCGCGGGGCTTCGAGATCTTTTCAAACAACGATCAGAGACTGTTAGAGAGGCTCTAACCTTAGCCGATGATGATTTTAATAGTCGAATAGTTGATGTAAGTAAATTAGGAACACTTGATGGGACGGTTCAGGAATTAGTAGTATTAATGGACTCTGCAGATAGCCAGGAGCGACTAAAAAAATTTGTAGATGTATTTATTAAAATTGTAAAAAAAGAAAACTTTTTTAAATTGGAACAAGAATTTGGCGAAGAGGATGAGGCGCTGAATTTAAGGGGTTATTTAATAAGTGAAAAATTAGATGAAATTATAGAATTTATTAAAAAGATAGTAGAATTTTTTCCAGATGAAAAAAATGGCTTACTTGCAGGCATTAAAATTTTAGAAAAATACAAAGTTGATTATTCTGAGCATATTGAAAAAGGACGAAAGGCTGCGGAATTACAAAGAGAAGCAAAAGAACAGTCTGATCAAAAAAGAGCAGAAGAGCAACGTATTGTTGCGGTGGAAAAGGAGCGTATTCAAAAAGCCATAGAACCAGCTAAAAATTTAATAGTACCTCATCAAGTTCAGGCTGTGGGGAAAGATGGAAAGCCCGTTATATCTTCTACTACTCGCCAACCAATGTACATAGATGATCCCCAATTTCATGATTTTACTAAGAGAAATGACTGTGGAGCTTCTTTAGCAGGTGCGTTTGACGAAATTAAAGAATTTATAAAAAAGGCTGCAACTGTTCAAGATGTTAAAATAATTAATGAAAAAATAGATGAAGCTAAAGAAACATTTGAAGGCAAGGCTGTTCAAAAAGCAGTAAATGATAGCGTCAAGCCTCTAATTCGAGCCTTCTTCGCTGCATGGGATGTGTCATATAAAGAGCTAATGAAATCGGATGCAGTCCCTGCAAAAGAGCAGAAGAAAACTGAACCAGATAAAAAACCAGCAGATAAACCAGTGCCACCAGTCAGACCAGCACGTCCAGCGAAAAAAGTAGATGCGCAAGCAGAGCTTAAACAAAAAGAAGAAGCCGCAAGATTAGCTCAAGAGAAAGCTGCAGAGGAGCAACGTAAGGCAAAAGAAGAAGCTGAACTCAAAGAAGCACAAGCACGAAAAGATTTATTAGAAAAAATAGATGCTTTAATAAAAAAAATAGATCAAACACCAAAACCCGAAAAAGAGTCTAAGCTAAAAGCTGATACACTAGAAAAAGTCATTTTTGAAATATTTAAAAAAATTAAAGTGGGTCAAATACTTGATGATTCAGCGTTGCTCAAAAAATGGATCATTAATCCAAAGATTAGCGAAGCAATAAATAACCTTGCAGGACATGAAAAAACTCTTGGAAAATTGAAAAGTAGCCTTGCAAAATATAAAGAAACACTCCAAGAACAACCTTCAGCTGCGGCAGCTCCAGGCAAGCCCAAAGATGTACTACCAGTAGTACACCCTCAAGTAGCTGAAGAAGAAACAGAGCTTAGCAAATCAAGAAGAAAAGTTTTAAAAATAAAGACACCTGAAGAATATGCAGAAGCTCTTAGAAGTTGGATACTTGTAATTAGACCAATTCCGCAGATCGAAGAAAGTGTTTTACGAGAAGTTCTGAAAAAATTAAATTCGAAAGATCTATCGGATTTAAAACAAAGAGTTAGTACAAGAAAATCTAGTGGAAGCAAAAAACAGGCTTATGAAGCTGGAATGTTTAGCATAATAGAAGAATTTAAAAATTAATAACTATGAGAGAGGGAGTGCTTGGCTCCCTCTCTTTTATTTTACGGATTTACTGAAATTGAATAGTAAAAATAACTTTTACAAATACATCTGCTGAACTTCAACCGACATTGGTTTTGATTTAGACTCTTTTACCATCTGTTTTAATGCTTCGCCTATTTCTACAAGTTTTTGCAAGGCCATAACAAAACCATTTTCTAGTGCAAGCTTAAAATACTCAAAACTTTTTGTTAAAAGTATAGGCTCATCTTCAGCCATTTTTTCATAAATTTCACCAATCCTGTATAATGCAAGAGGGTCATTGCATTCACTAACAATTTTCTCATAGATGGAAAGAGCGGATTTTTCTTCATTTGTATTAAAATACATCTCTGCTTTAAAAAAAAGTATTCTTATTTGTCGTGGTTTTGATTTGATATAATCATTTGCGCTTTGTGATTCTTCCATCTCTTCTTCTGCATCGCCATCTTCTGTGAGCGCTACTTGTTGATCACTTCTGTCTTGAATTTTTCTGCTACGAGATGACTGTGTTTTTTGTCCTGCATGATTACGTTTCATGGAATAAAGATCTTGAGTTGATATAAAAAACATGATGCACATAACCCCCCACAAAAACATTGAAATCTTCATAACGCCTCCCCGTAAACTTATGGCTAAATATTCCACAGCTTAGGTGCTAAGTTCATATTCTCACAAATATAAGCTATGCTGCAAGTAGAAAAAAACTATGAGTTATGAATGCTTTTGAAATCTAATAAAACCCAAAATATATTATTGAAAAATTAATTTTTACAAATCAATCGATATTGAAACATTACATTCTGATTGTATTTTCAAAAGTGTATCGAGAGTGCAGTTTACTTTTTGTCTGGTGAAAACAGTTAGTTGTTGGTCATTCTCATTAAACTTAAATCTAAGTGGAACACTTCCTGCCGTTAGTAATGTTTTGATCTGACCTAGTTGTGATTCTGTTGTTGAACGAGGTATTTGAAGAGTTAGTCCCTGAATGTTTTCATATTTTTCAAAAAACAGTTCAATTGGAATCATTTTATTTGCTTTAATTTTACATTTGTTTTGAGATGTAATATCAAGAGCGCCGCGAATTACAAATACATTGTATTGTCCTAGTAAAGATCCGACATCTTTAAAAACGGAAGGGAAAACAACGATTTCACAATGGCTTGAAAGATCTGCAAGATCTACAAATGCCATTCGGTCACCTTTTTTTGTTGTAATTTCTTTGTATCCTTGTACAAAACCCACTACCGTTACGAATGGTTCTTTGACAGAATTAATTGTCTTAATCTTATCTAGGCAGGCACTAAAACTTTCAGTTTTGAGCCATTTAATTTGTGGATAGCTTTTTAGAGGATGAGAGCTTAGGTAAAAACCAATAACCTCTTTTTCTTTTTCAAGTTTCTCTTTGTCTGAGAATTCTTGTAATAATTGAAAAGAGTAGACAGTAGATCCAGCATTAAGAGTAGCTGTTGATTCTGTCTGGGTACTCATGCCAAAAAGATCCATTTGGCCCGTTTTTTCACGTTCTTTTTCTGCATGAGCCATATCAATGATTTTATCAAGTTCTGCTATTTTTTGTGCACGATTGCCTGGTAAGCAGTCCAATGCTCCCGCGTAAATTAAATGTTCAAGAACTCTTTTATTTGCGGTTCGTAAATCAACTCTCTTACAAAAATCGAAAAGGTCTGTAAACGGCTTTTTATCTCTCTCTTCAAGAATGCTTATAAGTGCCGCACCACCAACGTTTTTAATTCCTTGTAATCCGAAAATAATTGTTCCATTATCTGCTTTAAATTCAGAGTCAGAGAGGTTAATATTTGGAGGAATCATCTTTAACCCCATATCTTGAATTTCATGTAAATAAAGCTCAAATGCATCAGGATTACTTGTTTCAAGCGAGATTAAACTGGCCATAAATTCATTAGGGTAGTGTGATTTTAGGTATGCAGTGTGGTAAGCGACTAAGGCGTAAGCCGTTGAGTGAGATTTATTGAATCCATATCCTGCAAAATAAGCCATCAAGTCAAAAAGTTCGGCTGCCTTGTTTTCGTCAAATCCGCGTTCTTTGGATCCTTTAACGAACAACACTTTTTGTTGTTCCATGACGTCAACTTTTTTCTTACCCATAGCTTTACGTAAGATGTCGGCGCCTCCTAGAGTGTATCCGGCAATTGCAGAGGCGATTTTCATAACCTGTTCTTGATAAACGATAACTCCATAAGTTTCTGACAGTACCGGTTCAAGCTCAGGGAACATGTATGTTGTCTTTTTTCGTCCATGACGACGATCGATGTAATCATCCACCATGCCTGAGCCAAGAGGTCCTGGGCGGTAGAGTGCGTTAACTGCAATTAAGTCTTCAAATTTGTCCGGTTGTAGCTTGCGCAGTACGTCTTTAATTCCGTCAGATTCAAATTGGAACACCCCGTTCGTATCACCATCACATAAAAGCTTAAATGCTTTGGCATCGTCAAGAGGTAGCATATCAAGATCTATATCTATGCCGTGATTTTTTTTAATGGCTTTTAGTGCTCGATCAATGATGGTTAAGTTTTTTAGTCCCAAAAAGTCCATTTTTAGAAAGCCAAGAGCTTCAAGATCTGTCATTGAATATTGTGAAACTAAGTCATCAGTTTTCGCCGGAACATAAAGTGGCATAGTTTCTTGTAATGCCGTTGGAGATATAACAATTCCTGCGGCATGTTTTGATGCATGTCGAGTTAAACCCTCAAGTGTTAACGCTATTTCAAAAAGTTTTTGTACTTTTGGATTTGACTGGATTAGCTCTTTTAACTTGGGTTCTTGCTCAATGGCTTCACTAAGCGTTATTTTTAACTGCTCTGGAATTAGGTCTGTTATTGCATTTGCATCTTGAAAAGGAAAACCAAGAACACGTGCGACGTCTTTTAGCACGCCCTTAGCCATCATTGTTCCAAACGTAATAATTTGGCATACGCAGTCATGTCCATATTTCTCTTTAACGTAATCGATAACTTCTTCACGTCTTTCGATACAGAAGTCAATATCTATATCAGGCATGCTTATACGTTCGGGATTTAAGAATCGTTCGAAGAGTAGGTTGAATCTTAATGGGTCGACGTTTGTGATTGCAAGAGCCCATGCAACAAGTGATCCTGCAGCGGAACCTCGGCCGGGTCCGATTGGAATGCCATGATTCTTGCCCCACTGTATGAAATCACTGACTACCAAAAAGTATCCGACGAATCCCATTTTTTCGATCAGGTCAATTTCAAGTTTTAATCGTTCATCATATTTATCGAATTGCTCTGCCGGGATTAGCCCTTTTTGTTTTAATTTTTCAATACCGTTTTTGCACAAATATTCAAAAAAACTTTCAGTTGTATGTTCTTCCGGAATTGGAAATTTTGGAAAAAAGAGTTTTCCAAACACGAAATTGAATTCACATCTATCTGCAATTACACCGGTATTCCACATTGCCTCAATTGAGTCAGGATCGTTATTAAATGCGTTTCTAATTTCTTCTTCTGTTCTTAGATGTCCTGAGAAATCTCCAAAAGAGAATCTCTTTGGGTTATCTATTTGATCTTTTGTTTGAATTGAGAGCAAAACTTCGTGAGCGTCACGATCCTCTTTCCCAAGAAAGTGTGCATCGCATCCAACTGTTAAAGGTATCCCCCATTTTTTCCCATATTCAATTAAAAGTGGAGTGGTAATTCTATTGATTTCAATTTCCGGTGGTGCGATTTCGAAATAAAACCTGTCGCCAAGCAAGTCCTTCATGAACTTGGTTCTCTGTTCGGCTTCTTGAATGTTTCCGTCACGGAGTAGTGTTGGAATGTGTCCTCCAACGCAGGCTGTTGTAATAATCAGGCCTTCGGAATATTTTTCAAGTTGGGCGTAGTCTATTCGAGGTTTAAAATAGAATCCATCTTGATACGCAAACGAGAATAACCTGCATAAATTTTTATAGCCTTGTTCGTTTTGTACTATCAGCATTATATGGTGGTATCTATCTTTATTGTCTTTTATTTTTGCGTCTGGAGTTAAGTACATTTCGACGCCAAGAATAGGCTTGATGCCTTCCTTTTTAGCCATTTGGAATAATTTTATTGCACCAAAGATATTGCCATGGTCAGATATGCCAATAGCCTTCCAATTGTTTTGTTTGCAGAATTTCAGTAAATTAGGAATTTTTATTGCACCATCAAGTAATGAAAATTCAGTGTGTAAGTGCAGATGCACAAAATGTTTATCCATTGCCCCAGCTATTTTTTAGACCCAGCTATTTTTAAAAATATCGTTATTACAAGTTCTAAAGCTTAGCCAATTTTTCAGCAAATGTTTAGGAGTTTTATCAAAAGAAAATGACCCCGGTTTCCCAAGGTCATTTTTATCGATATTTTTTAAATATATTTGTATTTTTTATTGTATAGAGCAAGGCCAAAACCAGTTTGATTTTTGTGGTTGAGTTTCTGTGCGAAGTTGTGCAAGAATTTCAATAATTTCGTGATGGTTAAGATATGTGGCAAAATCTAAAGGGGTATATCCTTTTGAGTTTTGGGTGTTCGGATTGGCGTTCGAGAGAAGAAGTGTTTCTAAAATTTCTTTATCCCCAAGCATTGCGGCAAAATGCAATGGGGTGTTGCCGTCTTTATCGGCTTTATTGACGTCAGCTCCAAAATTAAGAAGCATTCTTATAGCTTCTAGATCTTTTGAACATACGGCAAGGTGCAGTGGTGTTAAGCCGTTTACATTGCGTTTATTAACGAATGCTCCATTTTCAAGAAGAATTTTTGCGATATCAGTATGTCCATTTTTTACCGCTGCGTGCAATGGAGTTTCTCCATCATCATTGGTGGCATTGACACCAGCGCCGGATGAAATAAAAAAAATGACATTTTCTGTTCGACCCCTTTGGGTTGCTAAAAATAACGGTGTACAGCCAAGACTAGTGCGGGTATCGACGTAAAAGCCTTCAGCCAGAGGTTTTTCTGCAAGATTTTTATTTTCCATGATAGCAGCCCAATGCAACAGGGCAAAACCGCGTTGGTCGAGGTCAATTTGTGAAATCGTTCCGGTTTCCGTTTCGGTATCAAAATTCAAATTGGTATTAGTTTGAGTTTGCTCAGAAGCTTGCATACCATAACCTGGAGTAATTGATATTCCGGTAAGTGTTGAAAACAGTATTAAAATTCGTATGTTTTTCATGTTGGATTCCTATTTTTTTAAAATTTAAATTTGTGGATTATTATGGGCATTAGAAGTCAAGTGAAGTTCTCCCATAACAATCTGTTGCGAGAACATCAGCTCCGGCGTCAAGTAGAAGTTTTGTAACGGCAGTATGTTTGTAGCATACAGCAAAATGTAAAGGTGTCATTTTGTTGGTTCTGCAAGGTTGGTTAAAATTAGCTCCGGCCTTAAGAAGGATTTCTACTACTTCATCACTTCCCGTCCAGGCAGCCCAGTGTATTGGGGCCATACCGTAATTATCAGAAAGATTAATTGGAAATTGTTTTTGAAGAAGAAGTTTTTCTACGGCTTTAGGATCTCCTTTTCTGGATGCATAATGTAAAGGATATCTTTCATTTTCATAAAGATCGATTTGTGGAGTTTCTTCTTCAACAGATTTTTTCTTTTTTGTTGCAGGCTCCTCCATTCCGATTTTTTGGGGATTAGTGGTTGCTGCGGTGGTAGTGGCCGTTGTAAGGTTTTGTTCTTGTCTATTTGAAGGATTCATACAATATCCTGACAAAAAATTGAGTCCGGAAAAAGCTAAACTTACTATTAAAATGTTTGTGTTTTTCATGATTTAATCCTATTTTTGTTAGTTTTTAATTTGGGTTACTACTGGTTGCTGCAGGTGTAGACGATGTTGATGGTTTATCGTGGCCTGCTGTTAGCATGCGAATTGCATCTGGGTGTCCTGCATTTGCAGCGAGCGCAAGATATTCTAAGGCAAGTTTTTCATTTGTTCTAAAACCTTTGATCGGTTTTGCAGGTCCTGAATGATAAAGTGATGCAAATATGAATGCAGCTTGTACACATAGAGGATCAATTCGAGTTTGAGTTTTAATTTCATCAGCCAGTGACTTAAACAAAGAAATGGCTTCATCCAACTCCTGTTTGGTTACCGGATTAAGTGACATGAGTTTTGTTGCAAAATTAAATTTATAAACCTTAGACTCCTGAGAAAGTTTGCATGCAATGCGGATGTATTTGAGACTGCATGCATTATCTATTACACCTTTGTATACGAGATCTGAAAGGATATCATAAACCTTGGCTAACGTAAAATTAAAGGGATTTCCTCGAGAGATTTGGCTTACGTCAAGTACGTCAAGGTAGAGCTCGGCTTTCTCTAAGAAGCGTTTTGTTAACTTTGAATCTAACTCTTCTTCATATTTTAAGTATCTGAGTGTTTTTCCAAAGCATAGTGCTGATAGTGCACATAACTCATTTTTATCTTCTGAGGTAAATGCGTGATCTTTTTGCTTTTTGGATTTTTTTTGTGTTGAGCTTTCTGATGTTGTGGAAATCTTAGGTTGCAGAGCTTGCTCAGCATTTGAGATTATAATGTCCCAAGATTCTGGATCACTACTTGATTTGCCACTGTTTCGAGAATAAATTCTCTCTTTGTTAACTTTAAAAAATTCATAGGTAAATTGTTCCGCAATAATATAAGCGCTTGCTGCCATCTGCATATTATCATATGCAACCAGATGAGGAATAAGTTTGTAACACATTTTTAATAATGGAATATCTTCCGGATTAGGTTTGCTTCCTCGTGCAAGTCGAATAGCAATTTGAGCTAATAATTCAACGGCCTCAGTACGAATATGTGCCGGTACTGTTTGGTTTTCAATAATTTTTGATAACAAGGCAAGGGCTTGACTTTCGGAACGTTCTGTTTCTATGCCGTTAATAGCGAGGCATCCCTGAACGAGCTGGATAGAAGATAGAGTTTTAAATTCATCTTTCGTTTGCTCAGAGGCGTCTTCAGCAGATATCGTTCCGATAAAATGCTGTATGAAATCGTGTTTATTAATTTGTAATATATTTTCAAAATCAAAATTAGTGAGAAGATTAATACGAATTATAAGAGCCTGTACTAAAGGGTTATGAGTAAAACATTCGAATAAGAATTTTACAAGTCCTTCGATTTGGTCCATATCAAAATGGGTTACACTGCTAATATCAGGGCGTAATGAAAAAACTTGTTCAAAAAGTGAAATTGCTTGAAATAGAGAGATTCTTTTTTCAGTATCATCTTCAATAGAATGTAATTGATTTAAGAGCTCTATCCCGTGTTCCCACAAGCAAGATAATCTCATTTCCTCAGATTGAGGTGCATGTGTAAGCTTGGATTGTGGATGACTTGAAGCGGCTGCTCCGTCAAGTGATTGAGTGGCTTTAGAACTTTTCTTTTTCGATTTTGGTTGTTTTTGTTTAAGCTTTGGTTGTTTTTTCGTCTGGGGTTCAGATTTAGGAGAATCTACAGTTTCGTCTTCAGATTCAGACGATTGAACGGCTACTTCTTTTTCTGTTTTTTTTGTAGTCTCTTCTTTTTGTTTTGTGATTTGGGTCTTAGTCTGTTCTGATTTTTTAGCCTTATGTTCTTTTCCAGGTGCAGGTTCATGTGTTGGTGTTTTGGGTTCAGTTTTTTCTTGTGTAGTGCTTGGAGCGTGTTGGAGGTGTTGTTTTTCAGGTGTAATTTGAGCCTTCTTTTTCTCTTTTTGTGCAGTAGCTTGTTTTTTGTCCTGAACAACAGGGAATTGTTGTGTTTTTGTTTTTTTAAATTTGCTTGTTTCAACTAGTTGTTGAGATTCCAACCTATTACCATAAACTACTTTAGTTTTATGTGACGTATCTATTTGATGAACAGTTGTTAGTTTTGGTTGAATAACAGGTACGGCGGGTGTTGCTACTACTGAAGCATATGTTTTGATTGGATTTTGTTGTTCTAAAGAAAGTTGTTGTTGGATTTGGCCTGAAGCTGATGGTCTTTTTAGAATTCCACCAATCTGTTCTTGTTGCGTTATTAATTCTGGAGTTTGTTGGGGGGCAGGTTGAATTTCTGATTCAAGTTCCTGAGGTTGGGGAAGAGATTGGGCTGGTTCTGAGAGGGGGTTAATTTCTGTGGTTTGACTTTGTTCTGAAATTGGCTGTTGTATATTTGCTATGCCGAAATGCATAGGCATTGCCATTGGAAATGGAACCGGAATATATTGAAAAATTGGGTATGTTATTGTGACTGCTGAATTTTGTATATCTGGATCGAGCAGTAAGCGCAGTTCACGTTCTACATTTTTTAAAGATTCTTCAAAAAAACTGAGATTAGCGCGGGTATTTTCATCGCAAGTCGGATCATTTTTGATAATCCAAATCGTTTTGATTAATTGTCCGCGATATTCATCCAGTTCGGCCAATCTTATTTGCCGTGGCGTATTTATCATTTGAGAAGGTCTTTCTTCCATGCTCCAGAGAGTTGTTATCGAACAAAGTGCAAGTGAAATAAAGACAAAACGACTATATTTGGAAAATAAACTTTTCATTTATAACCCCCATTTTTAAAAAATAACCTGAAATTATGTAAAATATAAAAGAATTTACACAGGAATCTTATAAAAGATGCCTACTTGTTTCCATATAAATTAGCCTATATTTAAAATACAAAATGTCAATTTATGTAGAAAAGCATGATTTTTTATATTTCTATTTAAATTTATAATAAAAAAGTCCAAAATCGCATGATTTTGGACTTTTTTACGCGATTATTAAAACGAATCTTATAGAGTTGTACTCTCATCTGGAAAGTCCAATTTTACTTCAGACAGCGTTTTATTTAGGTCTTTTATTGCTGTTCTTACAATGTTCATGGCTGTTCTAATTGCTACTGCTTCCGCAACTCTATTCAAAAATCTGAATCGTGTTGACTGGAAAAGTCCGGCGGCTGCGAATTCTTTTGTTAGTGCTGCTATTACTTCATCATCTTGTTCATCTGCCATGGTTGCATCTTCTTCTTCATCATCATCCTGAGCCATTGGGAGCTGAGGGGCGTCAGTAGCTTTTTCTTTTTTTGCATGCGGATCTCTGAAAGCTCCACAAGTCTGTTTTAAAGCTGGTGCAGAACCGGTTTCAGGTGTTGTTGAAGCAGCTGTTTCTTGTGCGCTTGGTGCAGGTGTGGTTCTTTTCATGCTGAACGTGCTTGTTGTGGATAATCCAAGAATAATGCTCAATGATACAGTTATTGACTTAAAAATATTCACGGTAACCTCCAAAAAATAAAAATGAAAATATAACTTCTGAAATAATTAATAATAATAATTTAATAATTTATTATTTGCAAATGGGTTTAAGGGTTAAAAGTAGGGTGTTAATTATATTGATAATATGGTGTAAATATTGTGTTTTTGTTGCAATTAAGTGCTGCTTAATTATATTGAAAGCTTGTTATTTATAAAAATTAATTCATTTGGAGAGATATAATGCAACAAATAGTTCCAAAAGAGTTATTGGAGAAAAGTAGTAAAATTTTGTTCATTGGAGGGGTTGCTATTGGTGACTTTGCTTACTTACACAATTATTTTGAGGAATTGCACGCGCAGTATCCCAACTTAAAAATTGATTTATGGCATGATGAATATAGAGGTAAAAATTGCTTATTGCGTTGGAAAAGCAAAAAGCATGACATTGTCTATGAGTGGCTTGAATCTTGTCCTTTTTTTAATAAAATTTACAAAAATATTGGAGCTTGGTGGAATATTCCCAGATTTTTCAAACAACTCAGGCGTGAAGAATATCCGATTGTTGTATGTTTATTTAATCTCAGAGTTGCAAGAACCGAGAAATTTGCCAAATTAATATCACCAAATGGCTTTGTTGTAAGAGCTGTTGATACCTCTGATTTTGATTCCACGATTAAAGCATTCGCTTATTTATTTAAAAAAATTTTTGACATTGAACTTTTAGATGAACAAAGAACATTGTCGCTTAAAATTCCTGAAAAATGGATAAATTATACAAAATTAAGACTTGAGGAGTTCGGAATTAAAAAAGATCATAAGATTGTTTTTTTAAATTCATTCGCAAAAGATGCAAAAAGATGTTGGGACATTGATAAGGTTATTGAATTAATAAAGTTATTAAAGCAGGATGAACAGTTTTTTAATACAAGTTTTATTGTGAATTCGTTACCTAGTATAAAAGAGAGTATTGTTGCTATTGTTAAGAATAATTCATTGCACAATGTACATGTTTTCACAGCACAAAAAAGTTTTTTTGAGCTTCCCGCAGTTATTTCTTTGTGCGATTTGGTTATTTCGGTTGATACATCTGTTGTCCATCTTACATATGCGCTTAATAAACCATTAGTTGCACTTATGAGACAAAAGAATTCCTATATTTTCCCTAGAGATCAAAAGACATGTGCAGTTTTTACAAGTAGTAGGTCTGATTGGACAAAAAAAATAAAAGTAGATACTGTTTTTGAGAATATTTTAAATAACATCCATAGGATTGGGTATGTTGAAAAGTAAAGTTTTAATTGTAGAGTTACATCGTCGATTTGGTGGGGGACAGGCTTATTCGTTGAGTTTCTACAAAACACTTTTGATTAATGGTTATGAGGCTAGCATTTTAGTTCCTGCAGGAAAAGATATAACAAAAAAATTAGAATCACAAAACCTTCCTTGTATAAAAACTAATATATTACGACTTGGATTTATTAAGCCTATTTATCAGCTTGCATTGGCTGTGAAATTGTATTTAGTTTGCAAAAAAAATAAGATAAATTTGATTCATTGCAACAAAGATGTTGAATTATGGTCGGCAAAACTTGTTGCAAAGTTGCTTAAAATTAGAGTTGTTTTTACAAGGCATGTATTAAAGCCTTTAAAAAATTTGAAGCGTATTAAGAATGTGTCAGGGATTATTTGTGTTAATCCTGATGTGGCAAAAAATATTGAAACTTTAAACAAGAGTCTTAGTTTAAACATAAAGACAGTTGCGTTTATTCCTCCATTTTTTGACGAAGAAAAATTTATTAAACATAAAAGCCTTCAAAATAAAGATGATTTTTTTAAGCAAAATTTTAACGTTGAATTAAAGAAATGTCCGATTATATCTGTTATTGCAAATTTATCTGTTGCCAAAAATCAACAAATATTATTTCACTCTATAGCTAAATTAATTAATGAAAAACATAAACTTGTACAGGTGGTACTTGCAGGTGCTGGTTCCCAAATGTCTTATTATAAAAGATTGGCTGAGCAGTTGCTTATATCGGAATATGTTCATTTTTTAGGATTTACAGACAAAACGGCAGATGTGTTGTTTTACTCAGATATGATGGTTTTTCCAAGTAAATTAGAAGGATTTGGTATTGTTCTTATGGAGGCTGCTTTGATGAAGAAGCCCATTATTTCTACATTTGGTTCTGGCCCTGAGTATATCGTAAAACATGAGCATACAGGATTACTTTTTAATTATAACGATTCATTAACTTTGGCGGAGCATATTGAGCTCTTAATTGAAAATCCTGAAATTGGGGGAAATTTAAGCAAAAATGCTTATGATTTTGTAATTCAAAACCTTTCTAATCAAGCGAAATTTGAAAAAATGGATCTTGTTTACAAAAGCTTATTCTAGGACATAGGTAGTTTTTAAAATATTAACTTTTATTGCAATAAAAAAGCCCAGATTTTTATTTCTGGGCTTAAGTTTGCATACTGAAGTTTTTTGTTAAACAGCTCTTAATTCGCTTGCTTTTCTCTCATACATATCATCAGCTTTTTTTATAAATTCATCAGTGATTTTTTGAAGTAATGTGCTAAGCTTTTCAGCGAAGTCTTCAGAAATGATATGTTTCTTATCCGCATCTCTGATTTCATTGTGAATATCTTTGCGAGAGTTTCTTATTGCAACTCTACATTCTTCAACTTTTTTCCCAAGAATTTTTACCAACTCTTCACGTCGTGATGAACTCATTTGTGGTAATTGAATTCTGATGATTTTACCATCATTGGCAGGTGATACTCCAAGATCGGATGATTGAAGAGCTTTTTCGATGTCTCCAATAATACTTGGGTCCCAAGGCTGAATTGTTAGCAATCTTGCATCCGGCGCGGCTAATGTTGCAAGTTCTTTTAATCCCATAAATTGGCCATAACATTCGACTTTTAGTCCTTCAAGCATTGCGGTGCTTGCTCGCCCGGTTCTAATAGATAAGAGCTCTTTTTCAAAATGCTTGATAGCTTTATTCATTTCTTCTTTTGTAAGGGTTTCGATACTTTTTGAATCGCCTTCAATAAATGCTATTTCTTCCATCGTAATCCTTTATATTAAATCAAATTACTTATTCTAAATAACTGTCTTAACTAATTGTACTGCCAAAATTCGAGTCTGTTGCTACTTTTAACAATGCGTCTTTTTCAAATACATTAAATATACGTATTTTTACGTTATTTTCTGCGGCAAGTGTTACTGCTGTTGAATCGATAATTTTTAAATTGTTTTCAAGAACTTTTGCATACTTAAGGTGTTTAATTTTTTTTGCTTTTTTATCAACAACTGGGTCTGCCGAATATACACCATCAACCTTTGTTGCTTTCCAAATCTCTTTAGCTCCAATTTGTAAAGCACGGAGTATAGCATTGGTATCTGTTGTAAAAAACGGATTACCTGTACCACCGACGAAAATAATTATTTTATTTTCGTTAAGGGCTGAATTAATTAAAGTCTGATTAATTCTTGGAACAATTGAATCAATCAAAAATGCGCTCAAAACAACAGATTCCAGATTGGATTGTTTCAAAATATCTTGTAAGATAATTCCATTCATAACTGTTGCAAGCATTCCAACCCCATCTGCACTAGGTTGATGCATCTTAAGCTGCTTGCCTTGTTTGGAGGCTCTAAAAAAATTCCCACCACCTATTACTATTCCCAACTTATAATCTTTGGTTAACTTTTTTATTTGTTCGGCAAAATTTTTGAGTTGTGCATGATCAAAACTAATGGTATTGCCATCTTTTGTGTTAATGCCCTCGAGATTTTTGTTTTTGATACTGCATAAAAACTCACCGCTCAATTTGATTAAAACTGATTCCATGGTTTTCCCCTAGAATTTTGCCGGCATTTATCATTATTATTATGTGTTTGCCAAAGTTTGATAATGACGGTTGGAATTTGGTTTGTTTCTATTGATTATTATCGTCCAATTCCAATTCTGACAAACTGTTTTACTGTAACTTTGTTTCCAAGCTTTTTAGAAACCTCATCTAGATAAAGCTGAATAGTAAGTTTGTCATTCTTAATGAAAAATTGGTTGAGCAAACAAACATCTTCGTAGTATTTTTTGATTTTACCTTCTAAAATTTTTTCGATAACATTTGCAGGCTTACCTGAAATCTTTAACTGTTCTGTTGCAATTTCACGTTCTTTTGCGACGATTGCAGGATCAAGATCGGCAGGAGAGACTGCTAAAGGTTTGTTTACTGCGATTTGCATGCATATATCTTTAGCTACCTCTTTTAACGCTTCAATGTTGGAAGAAGGGTCTTTTTCCATTTCAAGTTCAATCATTACTCCTACAGTTGAGCCTGGATGGATGTATGCGCTTACAATGCCAAATTTTCCAGCTTTAAAAAGTACAACTTTCGTGACTTTAATGCTTTCAGCAATTTTTGCTATTAGTTCATCAAGGTGATCTTTTATAACTAAGTTAGGATTTTTTATTGATTTTTGGCTTAAGATTGTTTGTGCATCATTAACTGCGGAAATGGCAGCAACTTCGGCTGTGTGCTTTGCGAAAAATTCCATATCTACTGTTTTTGCAGAAAAGTCTGTTTCGCATGCGACTTCAATCATTGCGCCGGTCTTCATATCCTTAGAAATGAAACATTCAACGCGTCCGTTGGTTGTAGCGTTATCACCTCGTTTTGCGGCAACAGCTGAACCTTTTTTCCTTAATATTTCGATTGCCTTTTCTATATCGCCATTTGCCTCTTCAAGTGCTTTTTTACAGTCCATCATTCCAACTTGAGTCTTTTCTCTAAGCTTTTTTACTAAATCCATCGATACATTTGCCATATCAAAACTCCCATTAGATCAAAACATACTCGAATTCTATTGTCTGAAAAACAAAAAACTGCCAAAACTACATGTAATGCGTTTGTGGTTGCAGTTTTTTTAAACATGTAGTATTATTTTGCCAAATATACCTAATTTTTACAAGGACAAAACAAGTTTTTTAAGTTTGAACACGATAGGAGTTTACTATGCCAACGCCAAAGCGTAAACTGTCAAAATCTAGAAGAGACATGCGATCTGCGAATAAAGGTTTAAAACCAAAAAGCGTTGCTGCGTGTCAAACATGCCAGGCCCCAATTATTCCCCACCAAGCCTGCAAGGAATGTGGTTATTATAAGGGGACGAAAATTTTAAGAACAAAAGCTGATAGAATGTATCAAAGAGGCAAGGCTCGACAGACAAAAGAGCAGCAGATGCAGGCAAAAGCATCAGCTCCTGTTGCTTCGGATGGGGCAAAAGAATAAATTTAATGTGTATGCACATTATTTTGATTTATAGCTAAATAGAAAGCGACCAGACTTAAAAAGTTTTGTCGCTTTTTTTATTTTGTTTACTTAAAAAACTGAAATTGTGGAGCCAAAAATGATTGCTTTAGATGTTATGGGTGGGGATTATGCTCCTGAACAGATAATTGTAGGAGCATTAAATGCGGCAAAAAAATCGATTCCACTTATTCTAGTGGGGCCACAAGATATTGTGAAAGAGCTTCTTTGTAAATATGACTTGAACTGGCAAAATTATCCAATTACTCTTTGTGATGCAAGCAGTGTTATCGCTATGGATGAAGAGCCTGTTAATGCAGTACGTCAAAAAAAGGATTCCTCAATTGTAAAAATTATCGAACTTGTTAAGATCGGACAAGCGAATGTTGCAATTTCTGCAGGTAATTCTGGTGCTGTGATGGTGGCAGCAAGCTTTATTTTGGGTAGGATGGAGAATCTTGATAGACCTGCAATCGCAGGACTGTTGCCAACTTCGACCGGTAAAAAAGTATTAGCGCTTGATTTGGGGGCAAATACAGAGTGTCGGCCAAATAATCTAGTACAGTTTGCGTATCTTGCAGATAATTATGCTAGAAATATCTTAGGTATAGCTAATCCTAGAATAGCTCTTCTTTCAAATGGCCAGGAGGATTGTAAAGGTTCTTTGATTACAAAAGAGGCTTTTTCATTGCTTAAGAATTCGAAATTAAATTTTGTAGGTAATATTGAGCCATTCGACATATTTGAACATAAAACGGATATTGTTGTAAGTGATGGATTTTCAGGAAATATTTTTTTGAAAACGCTTGAAGGGTCATTTGAATTATTGGCCAAGTTAGTTAAAAAAGATGCTGAGCGTAAAAAAATATTTGATTCAAAGATTTGTGATTTTGTTTATGACACGGCAAAAAGAGAACTATATTCCGGTGGGGCTGTTTTATTGGGTGTAAAAGGTAATGTTATTATTTGCCATGGAAATTCCTCTGCAGAAGTAATAGAAAATACATTAGAAAATTGCATCAAGTTTTTCAATGTGAAATGATAATGTTTCAGCGCGAAATTTCTTAATATAAATAGCATTTTTAGTATACAAAAACGATAAGTAATATATACTCAATTTTATGCGGATATTTAAGTAGTAAATTATGAGATAAATGAGGAGAATACGATGGAAATTAAACAGGCTGTTTTGTTAAAATGGATAGATGATGTTGTTAAAAAGGCAAAAGTTTATCAGCAAGTTTTAGTTGCAGCCGGATTGGGGTTAATGGTTTTTGGGGCGGTTGTTTTTGGTTATTCTTATTACAAGAATAAAGTTCGTGCGGCTGCCTACAAGGATTTCATGTCAGCAATGCAGTCTTATGATGGTGTAATAAAAAATAAAAAAATGAGTTCAAATTATCCAGGTATTAAGCAGTTTGAAAGTGAGAATGATAAATGGACTCAGACCGAGCAGATATTTAGACAGGGTTACCAAAATTATAAAAACACGGAATTGGCACCAGCATTTTTAGCATTTCAAGCAGAAGCTCTATTGAATCTTGGTAAGGTTGATGATGCTATAAAGCTTTTAAAAGATGTTATCAATCAGGTTAAAAGTGAAGAACTAAAAGATTCATACAAAGTAAAGATAGCTTTAATCAATATGGACAAAAAAGATGAAAAAGTTAAGAGTGAAGCTCTTAATGAATTGATTTCCATAGCAAATAATGATTCCAGCGTTGCCAATGAAGTTGCGTTATATCAAGTAGGGGCATATTTTTGGAGCCAAAAAAACTATAACGAAGCTAAGAATTATTGGCAGAGACTTTTGGTTAAAACAACGGCAAAATCGGGGCAGGTATCTGTTTTTGCAGGAGAAGTCAGAGAAAAATTGAGTTTGATTACAGCTGAAAGCCTGTAATTTGGGTTGAAATGTGAGGTTATATTTCAATAATTGTAAAAAAAATAGGTGTGCTATGAAAATTGGGATGATTTTTCCTGGGCAGGGTGCACAGTTTCTTGGAATGTGCAAAGAATTTTATGACCGGGAGCGCTTAGTTCAGGAACTTTTTGAGCAGGCTTCGAGTTGTATCGATCAGAACTTTGTTCGACTTTGTTTTGCGTCATCAGAAAAAGAACTGCGGGAAACTGTTAATGCGCAAACCTCAATTTTTCTTGTTAGTGCATCAATTTATAAAATATTAAGTGAAAAATATGGAATTAAACCGGAGATTGTTGCTGGGCATAGTTCAGGAGAGTATTCAGCAATTTTTGCTGCAGGTGGAATGACTTTTCCTGATGCATTGTATTTACTTAAAAAGCGAGCTTTATTTTTGGAAGAAGCAACAAAACAGAATGAAGGTGGCATGTTAGCATCACTTGGGTTGCCTGTTGAGATGGTGCAAGAGATATGCAAAAAATACGATGATCCAAGTGATATTAAAGTTGTTGCTGAGGTTGTAAATTATAATTCTCCAACTCAATTTGTTATATCAGGAACAACAAAAGAGCTTGCTGCTATCGCAAGTGATATTAAGCAGGCGAAGGGAAAAGCCATAGCTTTGAATGTTGCTGGAGCTTTTCACTCAAGAATGATGAAAGAGGCTGAAAATAACTTTGCCGCTTACTTGGTCAAAGTTGATTTCAAAGATCTTAGTGTTCCGCTTGTAAATAATGTTGCAGCTCAGGTTGTAAAATCAAACGAAGAAATTAAAGAATCGCTTGTTAAGCAGATGAGTTCGAATGTTTTATGGTGGCCGGCTATGCAGCATTTCAAAAAATGTGATTTAATTATTGAAGTTGGGCCAGGAACTAAGTATGCGAAAATGCTTAAACGCGAATGGCCAGATACAAATATTGTTTCAATTAACACTCAGGCAGATATTGAGCAATTAGCGAATTTTTTGGGTAAAGAAATTTCGAAAACTGAAATAGACCTTTTAATAGAGGAAGAGCTAAGTGATGACCAGAAAGGTAACAAGGGTGACGGCTCAATTTAATTCTTTGATTACCGGAGGGGGACAGGGAATAGGTCTTGCGATTGCTAAAAAATTGTTGCTTCGAGGTGATAATGTTTATGTTTTTGATCATTTACCTGAAGACTCTCAATTTGTTCAAAATTTAAAAGATTTAACTATTAAATATTTTAAAGTTGATGTTTCATCCGTCGAATCAATAAAAAACGGGTTTGATCAATTATCAAAAATTTTAGAAAATCAGTTGAATAAAGATTTAAACCTGCTTGTTAACAATGCCGGTGTCACACGTGATACGCTTGCGATTAGAATGAATGAGTCTGATTGGGATACTGTTTTGGATGTCAATCTAAAAGGGACATTTTTCTGTTCACAGCAGGCACTTAAGCGTATGATCAAGCAGCCCAAAAGTTATGTTATTAATATTAGCTCGATTGTTGGAATTCATGGCAATGCCGGTCAGGCCAATTATGCTGCCAGTAAAGCCGGGATTATTGCACTAACCAAAACACTTTCACAAGAGTATGCCAGTCGTAATGTCTTGATCAATTCAATTGCTCCGGGTTTTATTCAAACGAACATGACCGATAAATTACCTGAATCTGCTAAAGAGGCTGCATTAAATCACATAGCTCTAAAGCGGTTTGGGCATACGGATGATGTTGCAAATCTTATTGATTTTTTAACTTCGGGTAAGGCTGATTACATAACCGGACAGACAATAGAGTTGACCGGTGGAATGTTTTAAAAGTGTCCTAAATAATACATTTAGCCTTAAAACACATGCTTTTGTAGAAAATTTTTCAAAAATCATATATCATATAGGCCTGTGTTATTTAAAAAATACGGATCAAAATTGTAAATTTAATTTTTAGGAGTATTTTATGGCATTTACAAAAGAAGAGACGCTTAATAAGGTAGTTTCTATTATTTCGGAAAAGTTAAATCTTCCTGCTCAAAATATTACAGAATCTTCTACATTTAAGGATCTAGGGGCAGATTCCCTTGATGTTGTTGAAATTATAATGAATTTTGAGGATGTTTTTGGTCTTGAAATTAAAGATGAAGATGCCGAAAAAATTAAGTCAATTGGTGAAGCTGTAGCTCTAATTCATACATATCGTACGAAATAAGAAGTTAATATTATGTCAAAATGTGAGGTTGTAATCACTGGGGTGGGACTTATTACGCCATTGGGTAATGATGTTCAAACTACTTGGAGCAACCTAATCCTCGGAAAGTCTGGTATTGGTTTTTTAAGTGATCGTTATAATCTTGAAAATTATCCCTGTAAGGTTGCTGGTTTTGTAAAAAATGACCAAGCTCTTATTGATCAAGTTTTGGCTCAAAAAGATCAGCACAAGTCTGGACGATTTATCCATTTGAGTCTGGTTGCGGCCAAGCAGGCTATTGAGGATTCCGGCTTATCAGAAGTTTTTCCGGAGCAACGAGATAGGTTTGGCTCATATATGGGGATTGGAATTGGCGGGCTAGGGGAAATTGAGCACAGTGTTCGTGAGTATATTGCAGGCGGTCCGAAAAAAGTATCGCCTTTTACTATTCCAAGTTTGATTAGTAATGAGGCGGTTGGTTGGGCGAGTATAAAGTGGAATTTACAAGGTCCCTGTGCCGTGGTTGCAAATGCATGTTCTTCAAGTAGTGATGCTTTGGGAATGTCATTTAGAGCAATAAGAGACGGGTATGCTGATTTTATGTTGGCTGGAGGTGTTGAGAGCTGTGCAATTCCAATTACTGTAATTGGATTTGGAAATATGAGAGCTCTTTCAACATGGACGGGCGATCCTGCTCAAGCCAGTAGGCCGTTTGATGCTTTGCGTACCGGTTTTGTAATGGCGGAGGGAGCTGCTATGCTTATACTGGAACGTAAGGATATGGCAATTAAGCGCGGTGCTAAAATTTATGCTGAAATAGTGGGGTATGGTGCAACTTCTGATGCACACCACATTACTGCAATTCATCCTGAAGGCAGAGGTGCCATAAATGCTGTGAAAATGGCATTGAGTGAAGCAAATATAAATCCTGAAGATGTTGGATATATTAATGCTCATGGCACAGGAACGCGTATGAATGATGTGGTTGAAACCAATGTTCTAAAAGCTGTGTTTGGAGAACATGTTTCTCCTTCAAATTCACATCATGCTGCTATTAGTAGTACAAAATCTATGACGGGGCATATGCTTGGCGCAACAGGAGCGGCTGAGGCAATTTTTTGCGCATTAGCTCTTCAAAATCAAGTTTTACCTCCGACAATAAATCTTGAAAATCCTGATCCAGAGTGTGATCTCGATTATATTCCTGGCAATGCAAGAGAGTCAAAAATTACTTATGCAATATCAAACTCATTTGGGTTTGGTGGTGGGAATACCGTTCTTGTGTTGAAAAATTTTTAATTTTTCTCAAATTCTTTATTTTTTAGTTTCGTCTATTGTATAATCCAATTAGTAAAGTTATTTTGAGTTATTTAGTAATAAAGATAATATATTAGGGAATTTTTAAGGGGGAAGGAGATCTTTATGAAGATTAAACAACTGACTGTATTGCTTTTGGCTGTTTCGATGATAGCTGTTCAATCGACTAGAGCTATGATAGAAGAGGAGTCGGTTACTGTTGAAACTACAAAAAAAGGCTTTGATCAACCACAGTGTGATGCCTCAGGTAAACCAATTCGAACTGCAGCTAAAAAGCAACGTAAGGATAAAGTGAAAGACGTAAAAGCAAAGGCGGGAGCATCAAAGAAGAAAGTTACAAAAGCTAAAAAAACAAGAGGCAAAAAAGTAACAAAAGATCAAAAGCTTAAAAAAGCGAAAAAGAATGCTACAGTTGCTAAGCTTGGAAAGTTTAATAGAAGAGGCGAGATTAAATCATTTACCACAGCAGCAAATAATATTATCGAATTTATGAATGAAAATGCAGGTAAAGCAACCGCTAGCCAGAAAGCAGAGCTTTTTACAATGATTGCTCGTTTTAATTGGATTACCGGTCGTAAGGGGTTTGATACTTCTGCTCACTATACTCAAACTATAAATCTTTTAAAAGCGGCAAGTGAGCATTCTGATCTGTTTGGTACTGTAAAAAATAAGTTTATTACTAAGTGGTTATCTGCAAAACAAGAGCAACTTAATAAGCCTAGCAAGGTCAAAACAGAAAAAGCCGTAAAGAAAGTTAAAGCCAAAGAAAAAACTAAGTTGCCTAAAAAAGTAAAGAAGGGTGACGTAAAAAAATCAGCTGCTGGAAGAAGTGCCAAAGCCAGTCGCGCTGAAATGCAAAAAAAGGGTGAGCGTCCAGTTTTTGAATAAATATTATATTTATTTTTAATTAATAAAAAAGGGCTCAAATATTGAGCCCTTTTTTATTTTATTTGTTTTTAGTTTTTATTTTAAATCTCTTATATTTGTCCATTTAACGTGAATTCGATAGCTTTAAAATTAAAATGGCAATTAATTGAACCGCGTTTTGTATTGTTGTAATATATAGAGCCATTTTTTGCCGTTGATTCAGGTAGACAAGCGCTATTTCACGATAGCTTACCGTCGGATTTGTTTGGAGTAATCGTTTGGGAGTACTGGGCTTGGCTGAATCGGGTATGGTAATACAATTTTTCAACAGGCTTACGTCGCACTGTTGCCATAGCGTTGCTTCCCCCTACGTTTTACATGGTTACGAATAAGTAGGTCTTTGCTATGGTGTGCGAATTTGCACTTCGCTATTACTTCTTTTGGGTAGTTTCGAAGGACAGCCCGGCGGACAGACAGGATCAGCGCAATTAAGTATATATGCTTCTGACTATGCTTCGAGATGGTTGCTGGGTTTGCAATCAGCACTAAATGTTCTGCCGTCTAGAAGGTCTGCTCTGCGTTTTGTCGAGGAGGTGAATCATCAATGCTAGGTGATTCGCCTATGTTTAGAAGAGGCCTAATATTTAATTCTTGAACTTTACTTAAATTAAATGACAAGGCCCCAATACATTAAGTATTGGGGCCTTGTCATTTTCAGTGCTAGATATTTGTTTATTTAGTTGTAGTGCTTGCCGTCGTAGTTTCAGTTGGAGTGACCGTTTTTGCAGAAGTCTTTTTAGTTACTGCTTTCGTGGAAGTCTTTTTTGCTGCTTTTTTCTTAGCGGTAAGGCTTTTTTTTGCCGCTTTTTTGGATTTTGCAGTTGTCTTAGATGCTACGGTTGTTTTTTTGCCTTTGGTCAATTGTGTTTTTGATTTTGCTTTTTTAACGGTTGACTTAGCTTTAACGGTCTTTTTTGCAACAACTTTTGTGGCTACTTTACCGGTAGCTACAGCTTTAGTTCTTGTTGTTTTCACAGGTGTTACAACGACAGCCGTTTTATCAGCGGCTATTTTTATGCCTGATTCACCGAAATGATAGTTGTCATTTTCGCCATCAAGAGCGGCATGAGAAACACCATTTGTTGCAATTCTTGAGAAACCTGTTGCCTGTTTTTCATCTTTACCTAAAACAGGGCTCCATTTTGTTTCACCTAAAACAAGTTTCCAGAGAGCAAAGTCTTTGTCTATTGCAAAGATAACGGTTTTTTCTATAGTTTCAGTTGTTGTTTTGGTAGTTTTAGATTTTGCAACTGTTTTAACAGAAGTGTTTGTAGATTTTTTTGTAGCATCAGTCTTTTCTACTTTATATTTGACTGTATCTGCTGCAGCAATATAGATAAATGGATTTGTTATTTCTGCAAGTTCTGTCCAGTCTTTTCCTGTCGTGTGTTTATATACTTTTCCATTTAATCCTAGGCCAAATATATTTGATTTTACCGTTGCAACAACCATTTCACCTTCATCAGAAATTTCTTCCCATTCTTTTTCTCCAAGCTTATACAGCTTGTTTTCTGTAGATTTTGCAACAATGGTTTTATCATTTCCGCATGAAATTTGTGTTAATTTTGGCTGGTTAGCCTTTTTTATTTCAGACCAAACTTTTTTAGTAAAATTAAACTCGAAAACTTTATTATCTGAGTTGATTACTAACATATTTCCATCTACGGAAATTGTTAGGCTTATTAACTGCCCAATTGGTTGTTTATTTGTATCATTTAAATTTTCAAATTCTTCCCAAGGGTTTTCGGACATTGAACTGTTGTTGAATTCATAAAGTTTACCATCCATGCCTATTCCGAACTTAAGCATTTCACCGGACGTTGTACTTCCAACTGCTATTGCACTAAATTTACCGTCTTCAGCAAACCATTTTGTAGGTAAATTTACAGGAATTTCTACAATAAATTTACCATAAATATAGTTTGGCTTGTTCTTAATATCTTCAACAACAAAATAAGTAGGAGTTTTATTTAATCCAACTATATGTTGTTGATGAGTACCAAATAGCTTATCTGAGATCCAAAGATATTCAGGATAATCTGTTTTATAATCTGGATTTCCTAGATTTGGATTATAACGTTCAAGTACCACGTTTTTATTGGCAATCCAATCTGATCCATCAGCTACGGGAGTTTTACCTTCATAAATTTTGACAAGCCAGCTATTACCTATATTATTTTTATCTGTGTTATAACAGGTAATCTCGCGATGTTCGTTGTCAGGAGATTTAAATTGCTCATCCCAGCCATTTGTATCATTGACAACATTTGTGTGAGTGTGAAGCCCTTTATTTGTTGATAAATGAATTAACATAATTCTGTCGCCACTTTTAACAACAGTATTGCGAATTTCGTTTAATTCTTTTGTTGGTGATGCGATCATCCACCAATCATTATCATCTTCGCCTGCCATACCGGTTACTTGCTGCTGGCCTGATGTACTTTTGCTTGTGTTAGCATCATAGTTTGTCGCATGAGAGTGCAGCGTTATTCCATTTTCAACTTTTTCCCCAGGGAAATATGTTAATCGTATAACATCACCATAATTAATTTTTGGGGCATTTTGGGAGTAATCAGCAGTATCGGGTTGATTTGGTGCAGTTTTGGCTAATTCTGTCTCTTTTAATAATGCTGCGAGCTTTTGTTTTAATGCCCATGCAGGGTGTTTGGTTATATCTGCAACGATTTTAAATTCTTTACCTTCTATTTTGTTAAAAATTTGTGTCTTTTCAGATCCATTGCCCTCCATATATTTTATCATTACAGATCTAGGATCATTCATATGCTTAACGTTGGTAAAAAAACGTGCCGCTTTCATTCTAGCCATTGGAATTCCACTCCAATCTGAAACCCAATTGCCGGCAGGGACAGTTAAAATGCATGGAATACCATTCGCATCTTTTGTAATTCGTTTTTCTAATTCACCCTTAATATCTCTGGATAAATCGCTTTCAAAGTTGCCGTCTTTGACGCCTTCTGTTCGAGCATATGTAATTTTCAAATAAGGGATGTCTCTTTCTAGTTGTGCGATTTGTGTTTTTATGGCATTTATATCTTTATCAAAATCTGTGTTAGGTTTTGGACTAATAATCATACGATTAGTTTGAGTGGCTTCCGTAGAGGAGACTGACAATGTTAAAGGATTTTTTTCTTGTACGGATACCGATTTAACTATTCCGTCAGCACCTTTGTATGAAACATTCAAAGTTTTTAGTTTTCCAAATGCTGGATCTCCAAAAATGTTGTTTTGCCAAGATCCATATTTGTCTACGCCCATATTTGCGCTTGATAAAGTAAATGTAGAGACGTTTGCAGGAATCTTAGACTGTAGTATTGCTGTTACATCCTTAGAGCTGCCCCCAGCACCATAGGATGCGCTTATTATTTGAATGTTGCTTGACATAACTGATTGAAATGTGACAGCAGCCAAAAACAAAATAAGCGAATAAAATAAATTTTTTCTCATAACAATATCTCCTTTGAACGTTTTGAACTAACAAACAACACACTGTTTATAATTGAGGAAAAACAATAAAATGCTTTTACGGTATCTCCTTTCATTTAAATACAAATATTAAATAAATCTATTACGTTATGATTTTAACTAAAATATTGTCTTATTTGCAAGACTTTACATTAAACTAAATAACAAGACCCCAATACATCGAGTATTGAGGTCTTTGGATATCAGTTTTGATATTTTGTTATTTAGTTGTTTTTGTGGTTGCTGTCGAAGTTTCAGCTGGAGTGACCGTTTTTGCAGAAGTTTTTTTAGCTGAGGTTTTAGCTGAAGTCTTTTTTACGGCTTTTTTCTTTGCTGCAAGAGTCTTTTTTGCAGATTTTTTAGATTTTGCAGTTGTTTTTTTGCTTGTGGTCAGTTTGGTTTTAGATTTTGCTTTTTTAACTGTTGATTTAGTTTTTACAGTCTTTTTTGTAACAACCTTTGAAGCTACTTTACCTGTTTCTATAGCTTTAGTTCTTGTTGTTTTTACGGGTGTTACAACGACAGTTGTTTTATCGGAGGCTATTTTTATGCCTGATTCACCGAAATGATAATTGTCATTTTCGCCGTCAAGAGCTGCATGAGAAACGCCATTTGTTGTAATTCTTGAGAAACCAGTTGCCTGTTTTCCATCTTTACCTAAAATTGGGGTCCATTTAGTTTCCCCGACTTCAAGTTTCCAGAATGCGAAGTTTTTATCTATTCCAAAAATAACAGTTTTTTCTACGGTGTCAGTTGTTTTAGAGGTCGTAGTTGTTTTAGTTGTAGTTTTTGTGGAGTTTTTCTTTGTTGTATCCGTTGTTTTTACATTTTGTTCTACAGTATCTGCTGCGGCAATGTAGATGAATGGCGTTTCTTCTGTTGCTAGTTCTTTCCAATCTTCATCTGTTATGTGTTTATACACTTTTCCGTTTAACCCTAGTCCAAATATATTTGATTTTACGGTTGCAACAACCATTTCACCTTCATCAGAAATTTCTTCCCATTCTTTTTCTCCAAGCTTATACAGCTTGTTTTCTGCAGATTTTGCAACAATGGTTTTATCATTTCCGCATGAGATTTGTATTAATTTTGGTTGATTAGATCTTTTTATTTCAGACCAAACTTTTTTGGTAAAATCAAATTTAAAAATTTTATTGTCTGAGTTGATTACTAACATGTTTCCGTCTACGGAAATTGTTAAGTTTATTAATTTCCCAATTGACTGTTTTGCAGTGTCATTTAAAGATTCAAACTTTTCCCATGGGTTGTTCGACATGGAATCGTTGTTAAATATATAAAGATTACCATCCATATCTATTCCATATTTAAGAATTTCACCTTTGCTTGTGCTTCCAACAGCAATAATGCTAAATTTACCATCCTCAGCAAACCATTTCGAAGGAAGATTTACAGGAACGTCTACAACAAATTTGCCATAAATATAGTTAGGTTTGTTTTTGATATCTTCAACTACGAAATATGTAGGAATTTTATTTAAACCAACAATGTGTTGCATATCTTGAGGGCCACTTACAGAAAATGTTTTATCGGAAATCCAAAGATATTCTGCATAATTTGTTTTGTAATCGGGATTTCCTAAATTTGGATTATAGCGTTCAAGGACTACATTTTTATTTGCGGTCCAATTTGATCCATCGGCGGCTGGGGCTTTTCCCTCATAAACCTTTACAATCCAAATATTACCTATATTTTTTTTGTCTAAATTATAACAGGTAATTTCACGATGTTCATTGTCAGGCGCTTTAAATTTATTGTCCCAGTCATTAGTATCATTGACTACGTTAGTATGAGTGTGAAGACTTTTTTTTGTAGTCAGGTGTATCAGTGCAATTTTATCACCACTTTTTACAATACCTGTTTTATTTTCTGGAGATGCAACTAGCCACCAATCATTATTGTCTTCTCCTGTGTAACCTGTTACTTGTTGTTGGCCTGACGTACTTTTGCTTGTATTGGTGTTATAATTTATTCTATGCGAATGGAGTGTTATTCCATTCTCGATTTTTTCATCAGGATAAGTTGTTAATCTAACAACATCTCCATAACTTATATTTGGAGTTATTTTTGCGTCTTCGCTTACGGTAGGGTTTTCCTTTGTTGGCATTATTGGAGAGCTCACAAGTCTCAAATACCACATATTTGACGTATTATTACTTATAGTTCCTACAGCGCTCGGTATTACATTCAAGATGCTTCCGCCATTACTTACAAAGGCAACTTTTTGGTCATAACTAATTTCTGTTTTAATTGTAGGGATAGCTGGAATTGATATCCCATTTACATTTAGGCCTTTCCCATCACCGTTTCCGCCCATGCCTTTGTACAGAACATATGTGTATTGTTCAGGGTAACGTACGGCTCTAAAAGTGTTAAGAATTAAATCGATATTGGCTGGATTGTTTAATGTAACATCAACAGGAGTCCAAAATTCACCTGATCCATAATCACCTGTAGCCATTATAAGTGGAGCCCCTGCTCCTGTAAGGTATTTGCCAGTAGCTTTGTTCATTAATTTGGGAAAAGTGCCGGATTTTATCTCATTTCCATCTTCATTCGCTCGTTGTAAAATCCATTCAACGTTTCCTACATTGCCCAATGTAGCTTTTCCAGCTCCATCATCAGCCAAGAAATTTCCAGGTTTTGCTACGCTTTCGATTTTAACAATGTCTCCTACGTGAGGAACTTGGCTTACAATTTTTGTAGCAAAAATAGCAGCAATGCAAACTGAGATAGCTATCTTACCTAGGTTATTGAATAAATTTTTTATCATAATTATATCTCCTTCAAAAATTTCGAAATAAAAACATGATTTATAAATATATTAGGGTCCTTTCATGAAAATATATGAAACATATACCTTTCTTCTCTTAAAAATTATTAACAAAATATTATTTTATTTGCAACTCGTTAAATTAAACAAATAGAAAAGGCCCCAAAGCAGTTTTGTTCTGGGGCCTTTTAAGATTAACGTGTTATTTTAGTATGTTTATTTTGTAGTAGTTGATGATGTAGTCTTAGTTGTAACTGGGGTTGTTACTTTTGCACTGGTCTTTTTAGTTGATGTTGCAGTAGTAGCTTTTTTTACAGTTGCTTTTTTTACTTTCTTCTTAGCTGATTTTTTTGCAGTTTTTTTAGCTGCTTTTTTAGCTGCTTTTTTAGAAACTGTTTTTACCGTTTTTTTGGTTGTTGCTGTTTTTACTTTTTTATCTGCAACTGCTGTCGTTACAGTTGTTGTAGTGGCTTTTGTGACTTCAACCCCTTTAGCAGTTAAAGATACGGCGTCGGATCCTTTATGATATGTATTGCCAAATTTATCAAGTGCAACGGTTGTTCCTGATGGAATAGCTGCGACGTCGTCTATAGACGTAATTTTGGTTTCTTTTTTACCTGGAATATCCATCCATTTCTTTGATTTACTGTCCCATTTTACCAGTCGATCGTCTAGCGTTATACCAAGGATGTAATTTTGGTTTCCGATTGTAATTTTGCTGAGTTGTTCTGTTCCCATTGGAATCCATTTATTGTTTAAAAATCTATATGGAATTCCTGTTTTTGCGATTCCAATTACAATAGATTTACCATCAGTTCCAATTCCTGCAGCAATTGAGGATCCGGTGGTTAACTTTTTCCATGCGTTGTTTTCGAGTTTATAAATTACGTCATCTTCAGATGAGGCAAAAATTTCAGTCCCTTTGCTTGCGGTAATATTTTCCAGTTTAATTGTTGCTGCATTTGTGGCTTTTATTTGAGACCACTGTTTTTTTGTAAAGTCGTATTTTATTGCTGTTTTATCATCAGATCTGATACCAAACAGGCTGCCATCGCAAGTGGCAAAAATATCTTCAAGCCCTGGTATATCTTTACCAGCATCATCTTTGAGATCTTGTATTTTCCAAGGGTCAATAGTTGCATCTGGGATGGTGTAAGGAGCTCCCTCGAGTTCGTTGAATCTGTATGGTTTGTCATTGCTGCCTAATGCCCAAATTTCAAGTTTACCATCTTTGCTACCTACGGTTACATTGTCAAGATCATCTTTTGGTGTTATCGATACGTAATCAGCTGGGAAATCTGTATGAGGGATTGCAATTTCGATTGTAAATAAGCTTCCGGTTGCATCCGATACAACGTTATCATCGCTTACTAAAAGATATTTATTTGATATTTTGCTCTTAAATTTAACATTTGTAAGAGAGGTTGCATCTTGAAATTCTAATGTCCAGTGTTCCCAGTTTGAGAAGTTTGTATTTTCAAACTTTATTTGTGTTCCGGCAGGATTCGATTGTAAATTATTATTGCCGGCGGTTGCGGATTTAAATCCAAACCAATTGTCTTTTTTCAAAACTTTAAATTGGCATTCTGGAGCTATGTTTGAGTTTCCATTTGCTTTTAGCAACCTGTCTGTTGCATTTGTACTTAGATATTTACCATTTGGGGCTTTAATTGCAATTAAAGCGTTTTCAGCAAGAGTAGAAGGAGTTGTTTCTACGGAAATTTGCTTCAAGGCGCCAGCTACATTTTGCCAAGCTGTGCCAAACGGGTTGGATGCGTTGATACCGGTTCTGTAGTAAATATTATCTTTAGAGTTCACGCCCCAAATTTGGCCATTAGGACCAACGGAAATTTGCTTTAAGGCGCCGGCTACATTTTGCCAAGCTGTGCCGAATGGGTTGGATGCGTTGATACCGGTTCTGTAATAAATTTGATCGCCTG
>CAZMQG010000017.1:34747-36161 GCA_964568625.1 uncultured Pseudomonadota bacterium
GGCCATTAGGACCAACGGAAATTTGCTTCAAGGCGCCGGCTACATTTTGCCAAGCTGTGCCGAATGGGTTGGATGCGTTGATACCGGTTCTGTAATAAATTTGATCGCTTGCATTTACGCCCCAAATTTGGCCAGTAAGTGAAGAGGGTGATCCAGTTGCAATTTCAATGGTAAATAAACTTCCTGTTGCATCGACTAAAACATTATCACCACTAACAGTAAGATATTTATTTGATGCCCTACTCTTAAACCTAACATTTTCAAGAGAATTTGCATTTTGGAATTCTATTGTCCAGTGTTCCCAGTCTAAGAAATTTTGATTATCAAACTTTATCTGTGTTCCCTCGGGATTTGATTGTAAATTATTATTACCTGCTTTAGTTGACTTAAATCCAAACCAATTGTCTTTTTTCAAAACTTTAAATTGGCATTCGGGTGCGCTGCTTGAAGTTCCCATTGCTTTTAGCAACCTGTCTGTTGCATTTGTACTAAGATATTTTCCGGTTGGGGCTTTTATAGCAATTAAAGCATTTTCTGCAATTGGAGAAGGTGTTACCACGGAAGTTGTTGTTCCAGAAGTAATTTTTATATTTTCGAATGTAGTTTGTGCACCTGCTCCACCAAACCCAAAATATGTGATTGCAAGAGCAAAATCATCTGGAATTGTCCAGGAAGCTGTAGTCCCGTTAGGATAAATACCCTTTCCAACGACTAATGACTTATTGTCTTTCAAAGAAATCCACCAAGTTTCCTTGACTCCCATGGTGACCTTTAATGATTTGTTAGGTGTTAGTGTAGTTTTTTTTGTTTCACCATTAAAGCACAAAATATCAGTTTGAGAAGGATCTATTTTAACGTGATAGTAGTATCCCCATTGTTGCCAGCTAACATATGATTGGCTAACTTTATACGCATATAAATGTACATAAATATTATTTTGAGTATTAGCATCAAATGTAATTACAAAATTACCAGGCGAATCTGTTTTCCAATTAGGATTTGTAAAAGCAGCACCCGGAACTCCTGACATGGGATTGTATGTGAACGATGTAGAAGGTGTTAACGTTGGTGTAGCTGTATTGTAAATATATTTATCCAATCCAATAATCCAAAGCTTGCCGTCATTGACTGCCATACCTTGGCCTTGCCAATTAGAAGGACTATATTTTGTCCAACTAGTTCCAGAAACTTTGCTTGTATAGTAAATATATTTATCTAATCCAATAATCCAAAGGTTATCGTTGTCGATTGATATCGATTGGGCTTGCCAGTTAGAAGGACTGTACTTTGTCCAACTGGTTCCGGAAACTTTGTTTGTGAAATAAATATACTTATCTAAACCGATGATCCAGAGTTTATCATTATCAACGGCAATTCCTTGAGCTTGCCAGTTAGAAGGGCTGTATTTTGTCCA
>CAZMQG010000018.1:0-1579 GCA_964568625.1 uncultured Pseudomonadota bacterium
GACAATGTAACTTTAACGCTAAGAAATGTTATTATAAATAGCTCAAAAAATGGCGTTGGTAACCCTGCTATTAAACTTACATCAAACAGAAGTAAACTGACCCTTGATAATACAATTTTAAACATGACAAATGATTTTTACGTCGATCGCGGACAAGTTTTCGTTCACAATGACGTAAGCTTTGCTGGTACCAATGCTCTTGTTTATAGGTCTCCCATATCAAGTTTTATAACCTCTGGCGCAACTTTAAATTTTGACTTAGGAACAACATTTTCAATTGCTCCTGCAACTTTTACTGATTGTGCTTATTCAACAATTCCAACTACTACCACAAACAATTTTATACTGATGGCAGATCAAACATCACAACTTTATTTAAACGGATGCAATTTATACTCAACTTTAACCGGATGCAGATTAACCAAAGGCTCTTTATTCTTTGACAACAAAGTTAACATCATAACAAAAACTGATGTAGAAATTTCAAGTACCCCATTAACATTTGCAGCTGCAAATGTTAATGCAGGTGGAAAGATTACAACTTTATGGGCACCGGATGGAAGATCTATCTTATCAGCAAGTTATTTAACCAATCAACTTTTTATTTTCGATTTTAACGGAACAAACAGTTTGACTGAAATTTCCGGTGGGGGAATATCCGATGTTAATACAGCTTATTCTTTTTGGTCATCTGATGGGAAATTTATAGCAACAGCCTCAAATTCAACAAAAACCATAAAAATTTATTCTGTTAAAAATGGTAAACTTATATTTTTAACATCTACATCTGTAGGGGCTAATGCTCCTCAATCTCAACAATGGTCTCCCGATGGAAAATATATCGCTGCAGCACTAAACGGTGGAACTGTAAATATTTACTCATTTGATGGTGCATCCTTAACAAGTCAAACATCGGCCGCCACGGGAGGTGCCTCATATGATGTCTGTTGGGCCCCTGACGGAAAATTTTTAGCAACAACTACCAGTAATACTCCTAATACACTTAGAATTTACTCATTTACTCCACCTTCAACTTTAACACAAATTGGATCCTTAACCGTTGGAAGCTGGGGAATTAAAATTAGTTGGTCTCCTGATGGAAGATATATTGCTATGGCAAGTTATGGTGACAACACAATTTATATTTACTCATTCAATGGACAAGGTAATCCAACTTTAACCGGAACAGTATCCATTACAAACCCATATTACGTAACATGGTTCCCTGATGGCAAATATTTTGCGGTTAGTTGTAACACCAGTACAAACACAATAAATATTTATGCTGTTAAAGGATTTGGAAACCCTATATTTGTAGGTCGAATTTCAATTACAGAGGCAGCTAGAAGTATAGATTGCTCCCCGGACCAACAATTTCTTGCCATTGGCGGACAAAATGCATCTCATTTATATGTTTATAAAATAAATTATGTAAAAAACACAGCTTCGCAAACTTTGTCGAACTCACTTATTTTTGGGAATTCAGCTTTAGGATCGAGTTATGACTTGAATGTAAGAGGTTTAGCAAGCGCACAAGTTGAAATTGATGGCTTAGTAAATTATGACAATGTAAGTTAAC
>CAZMQG010000018.1:1679-31776 GCA_964568625.1 uncultured Pseudomonadota bacterium
GAAGGTCATGGCAATTCTATTAATTTATCTGATAATGCTGAAATACTTGTCGACGATAATGTCACTTTAACATTAAGAAATGTTGTAATTAACAATTCAAAAAATGGTGTTGGCAACCCTGCAATCAAACTAACTTCACATAGAAGCAAACTTGCTCTTGATAATACAGTACTAAACATGGTAAACGATTTTTATGTAGATCGAGGACAACTTTTCATTCATAATGATGTAAATTTTTCGGGAACAAACGCTTTAATTTATCGCTCAACCGTTCCAAGTTTTATAACTTCCAAATCAAATTTAAATTTTGACATTGGAACTACTTTTGACTTTAGACCAAGTACAACAGGAACACCCCAACTTTTAGCAAAAGATTTATTAAAAATGCAAAACGCAACCTCACAACTTTATCTAAATGGATGCACACTTAAAACAACAACAACTGGCTTCAGGTTAACAAAAGGGCAACTTATCTTCGATAACAAAATTAGTTTGACCAGCGCTGCCCAACTACAATTAAAAAGCACCTTAACATGGTTTTGTAAAAATTATGGAAATGCTGTAAATTCAGTGAACTGGAGTCCTGATGGCCGTTATTTGGCTGTTAGTGGAGATGGCCCAACGTCAGGCCATGATGAAGTAGAAATTTATAAATTTAATGGTTCCTCACTAACACTTGTCACATCAAAAAATTATGGCTCTTATGCATATTCAGCAAACTGGAGCCCCGATGGCCGATATCTTGCGGTTGGCGGATTTATTCCAACCTCAGGAAATGAAATTCAAGTTTTCAGTTTTGATGGATCTGCTTTAACTCTTGTTGCATCCCAAAATTATGGGAGCTCTTCTTCTTATATTTCTTCAGTAAACTGGAGTCCTGACGGTCGTTATCTAGCCATAAGCGGAGTCGGTGGTGAAGTCGGACATTATGATATAGAAGTTTACAGATTTAATGGCGCTTTCTTAACACTTTCTACATACATAAATTCCAGTTATGAGGCTCAATTTGCACAATGGAGTCCTGATGGGAAATATCTTGCCACTTGTTTTTACACTGCTGGTACAGATTATGAAGTTAAAATTTACGTATTTAATGAATCATCTTTAAATCTTGTAGCATCCAGATCTTATGGAGCTGGGGTTTACTGCGCAAAATGGAGCAATGACGGACGGTTTCTTGCTATTGGAGGTTATTCACCAACCAATAACAATGAACTGCAAATTTACAATTTTAATGGCTCATCTTTAACTCTTGTTGCATCTAAAGATTATGGATATTACGCATATACAATAGACTGGAGTCCTGATGGAAGATATGTCGCTATTGGTGGAACTCAGCCAACATCTACAAAAGAGCTTCAATTTTACAGCTTTAACGGCTCTTCGTTAACTCTTGTTTCATCGCAAGTTTATGGAACTTACCTATTATCACTACATTGGAGCCGCGATGGTAAATATTTGGCAGTTGGAGGCCAAACTCCAACCGCAGGAAATGATGAACTAGAAATTTATACTTTGCAATACGGTCCAGAAACACAAACGCAAGCAATATCAAATTCAATTATTTTTGGAAATTCAACTTTAGGTTCAAGTTATGATTTAAATGTGAGAGGTTTATCTAATGCAAAAATTGAGATTGATGGTTTAATTAACTACGATAATGTAATTTAATTGAAAAAAGGAGACACAGTTACATGAAGTTTAAAAATAAAAAAAATTGGTACATTTTGATTATATCTTTATTTTTCTCAAATAGTTTTGTTTTTGCAGACCTAAAATTTGATAGTGAAGGAACAAGTTTCATTCTTAAAAACAGTTCCTCCAAAATTCGATTAAATCCTTCAACCATTTATGGGTGGCGTGATAGCTCTATTGTTAATAAAGTAAGTGGAATTGGCTTAGGTGATTATAATCTGAAACAGTACGATTATAATTTGGACAATATTCTAACTTACTCGGAAGTTAACAACAGTATGCAGTATAAAAATTGGGATATCCCAGCAAACACTGTCGTCCACATAAAAGAAAATATTTATATGGATGGTTATGGCGGCACCATATCCATTGGTGAAAATTCAGAATTATTTGTTGATGACAATATAACACTTACACTACGAAATATTGTGATTAAAAGCAGCAAAAATTTTGATTCTAATCCTGCTATAAAACTTGCCTCTAACAGAAGTAAACTTGCACTTGATAACGTAACATTAAGTTTAGCTAATGATTTCTATTTCAATTGTGGGCAACTATTTTTGTATAACGATGTAAATATTGATGGTACAAACTCCTTTATTTATCGATCCACTGTTCCAAGTTATATAACATCAGGAGCCTGTCTTAAATTTAATCCAGGGACTACTTTTGATTACAGACCATCAACAACAGGAACGCCCAATTTACTGGCAAAAGATTTATTAATTATGCAAGATTCAACCTCACAACTTTATCTTGATGGTTGTTCACTTAAAACCACGCAAACGGGAATTCGTTTCACCAGGGGCCAACTTTTGTTGGATAACAAAATTGCGATGACTAGCAATGCCCAACTTCAAATAAGTTATTTAGAAAGCAATGTTTCTATAAACTACGGATATTATGCAACAACTGTAAGATGGAGTCCTGATGGAAGGTTTGTGGCAGTCACGGGCGTTAGTCCATCATCAGGAAATGAAATTCAAATTTATAGATTTAACGGCTCCGCTTTAACGCTTGTAGCATCCAAAGATAGTTCATCCAGTCTATGTTTAAACTGGAGTCCTGACGGAATGTATCTGGCTACCGGAGGAAGTAGAATAGAAATTTATCAATTTACAGGTTCCGCACTAAACCTTGTAGCATATCAAAATTATGGAGATGTAGTACGTTCAGTAAACTGGTCCCCTGATGGACAAATTCTTGCCGTTGGTGGAGATTTTATCGGAATTCAAATTTACCGTTTTAATTATTCATATTTATCTTTAATAACATCACAAAGTTATAGTGACTCAATCCAATCAATGGACTGGAGTTCTGATGGTAAATATCTTGCCGTAGGTGGTAGCTCTTCAGGATCCGAAGTTAAAGTTTATAGCTTCAATGGCTCTTCTTTAACACTTATCACCTATATAGGTTACGTAAACATAGTATATACGGCAAAATGGAGTCCTGATGGTCGATTTATTGCCACAGGAGGATATGAGGCCCCGTTTAATATTTACAGTTTTAATGGCAATTCTTTAATGCTCATGACATCTCAAAATTATGGAGATCAGGTACAATCCGCAAACTGGAGTACTGACGGAAGGTATGTCACTATCGGTGGCTATAACCCAAATTTTGGGCACCACACCATCGAAACTTATAACTTTAATGGCACAGCTGTAAATCGTGTTGCATACCTATATGCCTCCATACAAGTATATGAACTAGACTTGAGCCCAAATAATCAATACATTGCTTTTTGTGGTTATACAGGCTCAGGTAACGAAATAAACGTATGCAATGTATTATACGAATCTGAAACCAATACTCAAGCAATTTCAAATTCAATTGTTTTTGGAAATTCAGCGTTGGGACAAAATTATGATTTGAATGTAAGAGGATTGGCAGGAGCACAAATAGAAATTGATGGATTAGTGCACTATGACAATGTAAATTAATTTGAAACTGAAAAAGGGAGACAGGTCTTATGAAGGTTAAAAATAAAACACATTTATTATCCATATGTTTGCTTTTACTAACAAACAATTTTGTATTTTCAGGACTACAATTTGATAATGAGACTACAAGATTTATACTCAAGAATAGTAATTCACAAATAAAAATAACACCATCAAGCTTATTAGGCTGGCAAAACAACTCGATAATTAGCAAAGTGTCTAATGCTGGTCTGGGAGACTATAATTTACTAGAAGATGACCAAAATTCTGATAAAATACTAAATTATTCAGGTGTACCAAACACACTCCTAAGTTCAAATTGGAACATACCCGCAAACTCTACCGTTAACGTTAGTAATAATGCAATTTTGGATGGCAACGGCAACATAATAAATCTTGGTGAAAATTCGCAGCTACTTATCGATGACAATGTAACATTGACATTAAAAAATATTGTTATTAAAAACATTAAAAATGGTACGGCTGGCCCTACAATAAAACTTGCATCAAACAATAGTCGACTTGTTCTAGATAAAGTTGATCTTAATCTTGTTGATGATTTTTTATTTGATACCGGACACTTGTTTATATATAACGATGTAAATGTATCTGGAACATCAGTCTTTACGTACTCACCTACTGTCCCAAGTTACATAAAATCTGGGGGGACATTAAGGTTTAATCCCGGTACTACTTTTTATTTCAATCCGAATAGTCCTGGTACAGTTGAATCTCCTGCAAAAGATTTTCTCATGATGGATGACTCAACTTCAAGATTATGGTTAGACGGGTGTAATTTAATGTCTACTGAAACAGGTATTAGATTAACAAAAGGGCAGTTAATATTAGAAAACAAAGTTTCACTATCAATAAATCAAATTGGGCCCGAAATAAATCCAACTAATACAACCGGCGGACTTAATAACGTTTTTGAAGGTGCGCAAAACTTTGATCAATCGACAGTAAGTTGGAGCCCTGACGGAAACTACGTTGTTGTCGGTAGTTACTCTTCCGGAAATTTAAAAACATATGTTGTTGGAAGTGGCCCAGGGGGATTATTAGAAGTTGGATCCGGTTCAATATCTTTTGGAATGAATGTTTATGGTGTAGGATGGAGTCCAACTGGAAATCATATAGTTGCAGGAGGTACGGATAGCGCTGGAACAACTGGAGTATTAAGAGTTTACGATTTTACTGGATCAGGAACAACCGGAGGACTTGTTCCGGTAAATAATGGAGCTCAGAGTATTTTGAAGGAAGTTTATGCAGTATCATGGAGTCCATCATCAGTAGGAAATTACATAGCAATTGGGGCTGAGTACAATGATGGTGAATCAACTTATAACGGAATAGTCAAGACTTATTCCTTTGATGAAGAAACAGGGCTCACAGAAGTTGGGTCGGGATATCAGTCTTTTGGAGTATCTAGTTCTGCAGGAATATATGGTGTAGCATGGAGTCCTAACGGATCTTATATAGTTGCAAGCGGTTATGACAACGGAACCGGAATAATAAAAACATATACATTTACCAATGGAGGAACGACAGGCGGGCTTAATGAAGCAGGAACGGGATATAAGAATTTTGACAGCGAAGTTTATTGCTTCTATTGGAGCCCAAATAGTCAGTATATTGCAGCAGGAACTTCTTCCGGTAATTTAAAGGCTTATAATGTAACAGGTACTGGTTCCAACGGAGGACTTGAGGATGTTGGATCAGGGTATACTCACGTTTTAAATGCCTACATAGATTCGATTGCCTGGACGCTTGACGGTCAATATGTTTTCACGGCAGACGATAATAATGCAATAAAGGTATACAAGTTCATAGGAAGCGGTAGCAGTGGAGGATTTGAAACAGCTGCTTCTGGTGCACAATATCTTGGATCTACATACCTAATGACCGTAGCTGTGCGACCGGACAACAAGTATGTTGTTGCAACAAGCTATGCTGGTAATTTAAAGTTATTTCAGATTGATTGGATTGGCGGAAATCCACTTGCCATTTCAAATTCAATAGTTTTTGGCAATTCTGCAGCCGGGTCAACATTTGATTTAAATGTCAAACTTTTGGCCGGAGCTAATGTTTTAGTCACTGGAATTATAAATTATGATAATGTCAATTCGACATCAATGTTCAGCAATGACAATGCTCGATTTATATTGAATAACCCAAATTCCAAGATTCGTCTAAATCCTTCAACAATTTATGGCTGGCGTGATAGCTCAATTGTTAATAAAGTTAGTGGAATTGGCTTGGGTGATTATAATCTAAAACAATACGATTATAATTTAGATAATATTCTAACTTATTCATACGTCAGCAACAGCATGCAGTATACAAATTGGGATATTCCTGCAAACACCATCGTTCATATAAAAGAAAATATTTATATGAATGGTTACGGTGGCACAATCAATCTTGGCGAAAACTCAGAGCTTTTCGTCGACGACAATGTAACTCTAACTTTAAGAAACGTTGTTGTTAAAAACAGCAAAAACTTTGTTGGCAATCCTGCTATCAAACTCGCATCAACCAGAAGCAAATTAGCTCTTGATAACACAACATTAAATATTGTTGGCGATTTCTACTTTGATCGCGGCCAACTTTTTACTTACAACGATGTTAACTTCTGCGGCACAAACTCTTTTGTTTATCGCTCTACCGTTCCAAGTTATATAACTTCAGGCGCAAATCTTAAATTCGGACCAAACACGACTTTTGACTTCAGGCCAAGCACAATCGGAACGCCAGGGTTGTTGGCAAAAGATCTATTCATCATGCAAGATGCTACATCACAACTTTATTTAGATGGATGTGGACTAAAAACAACTTTGACCGGCATGCGTCTGACCAAGGGACAAATTTTATTTGATAACAAAGTTTCTTTAACAAGTGCCGCTCAACTGCAACTAAAAAGCACAGGAACATGGGTTTGTACCGGTTATGGATCCAGGGCGATTGCATTAAACTGGAGCCCTGACGGTCGATATCTTGCTGTTGGTGGAGTTACACCAGATTCTGGAAATGAAATTCAAATTTATAGTTTTAATAGTTCAGCCTTAACTCTTGTTACATCCAGAGATTATGGAAGTTATGTTCATTCAGTAAACTGGAGCCCTGATGGTCGTTATCTCGCTGTTGGCGGGCAGAGCCCAATATCTGAAGACGAAATTCAAATTTATAGCTTTAACGGTTCAGCTTTAACTCTTGTTACATCTCAAAATTATGGGGACCAGCTGCGTTGCACAATCTGGAGCCCTGATGGTCGATATCTTGCTGTTGGTGGTTATGCCCCAATATCTGGAGATGAAATTCAAATTTATAGTTTTAATGGTTCAGCTTTAACTCTTGTTACATCTCAAAATTATGGTGGAAATGCTGTTTCAGTAAGCTGGAGCTCTGATGGTCGATATCTTGCTGTTGGTGGAAATGGCCCAGATTCTGGAGATGAAATTCAAATTTATAATTTTAATGGTTCAGCCTTAACTCTTGTTACATCCAGAGATTATGGAAACTGGGTGGTTTCTATAAACTGGAGTCCTGATGGGCGATATCTTGCTGTCGGTGGAGAGACCCCACCATCTGGTAAAGAAATTCAAATTTATAGTTTTAATGGTTCAACTTCAACCTTGGTAGCATCTCAAGCTTATGGTGCTGCCATAACCTCAATAAACTGGAGCCCTGATGGTCGTTATCTTGCTGTTGGTGGAGTTTCACCAGATTCTGGGAATGAAATTCAAATTTATAGTTTTAATGGTTCAGCCTTAACCTTGGTAACATCTCAAGATTATGGTGCAAATAGTGTGTCTGCAGTAAACTGGAGTCCTGATGGTCGTTATCTTGCCATTGGTGGCGATGTTGCTTCCGCCGGACACGACGAAATCGAAGTTTATACTTTGCAGTATGGCCCAGATAATCAAAAACAAGCACTTTCCAATTCGATAGTCTTTGGTAACTCAATCGCAGGTTCTGCATCAGATCTTAATGTCAAACTTCTTTCGGGCGCTGATGTTTCAGTTGATGGAATTGTGAATTACGACAATGTAAATTCGACATCGATATTCAGCAATGACAATGCTAGATTCACAATCACAGGAACCAACTCCAAGATTCGCTTAAATCCAAGCACCGTCATTGGATGGCAGGATAGATCTTTAATTAAAAACATAACAGGCGGCGGACTCGGTGATTTCAACTTGAGAACATATTCTGGGGCAGATGATATCGTAACTTATGCCGAAGCTCCAGACGAACTTGTTTACGATAACAGTAACGCCATTATTAAACTTGATCGTAATTGCAGAACCGACAGTAACGCTTTTGTTTATGGCATTAAGAACAACTCCAATGCTATTATCAAAATTGGAAATACAACAAATGGCCTTGAGCAACAAATTACAAACAACAGTAACTCTATAAAATACCAGGCAGATCATTTTATAACCGTAAACAATGGGAAATTTATAACACTAGGAGGAATAACTGGAACGACTGCCATATCTGGAAGAGGACTTTTATCAAGCCCAATTGATTTGCAAGGTGGAACGCTTACCCTGGGAAGTGATATGATATTATCAAATCAAACAACAATTGATTCATCCGGTAATTTTGATCTACAAGGAAATGCTATTATCTTTGGGGGTGATTTAACATTACCAACCAATGTTGCAATCAAAGTTGTTTCAAGTGGTATACTTGATGGACAAGGCAATGAACTTAAAAATGCAATCAATGCCAAACTTATTATTGATAACAGCGTTACATTAACATTGCGCAACATAAATTGGCTTGCATCCGGATCCACACAAATCGAAATGCGATCACCAACATCAAAACTCACATTACAAAATACAGCTCTAAGTTTCGACCGAGATTATTCATTCACACAAGGTCAATTGTTTATTCAGGATGATGTTTTAGTAACAGGAACAAACAAATTTAGTTATGCATCAACAGGAACTTGTTATATAGCATCACACTCAACTCTGTACTTTGATAAAAATACAACATTCAGCTATAGCCCAAGATTAACAAAACGGCATACTCAATCAGAACGCAATTTAATTAAAATGGCAGACACAACATCTGAAATTTATTTTGATGAATGCACGTTACAATTACCTGACAGTGGTTGGCAACTTATAAATGGAACAATTTACTTTGATAACAAAGTAACCGTTTATGGTAGTACAGCTCAAGAAAATTCTTTTGAATTTGGTAATGGATCTGTTAATGGAGATGTAAATATCCAACTATTATCAGGCGCACTGTTAAATAACTTTGGCTATATCTATTACAACTCAAGTAATTAAATTATTACAACATAATTAAATTACTAAGAAAAAAGGGACTTGCAAAAGCAAGTCCCTTTTCGATTTCATTAAACAATTTTATAAAATTTGTTCAAAATAACAGATTTTGGCTTTCAGCAAAGTATAAAACATCACCATAAAAGAATCCTTTATTTTTTTATAATAAATACATTAGAATAATATCAAAAGATGAAATAAAGAGTTAAAGGAGGAAAGGGAGGCAATGTTCGATGCAAAACTTCTTAACGTTATGTTATTACTTGGGTTAGTTTTAGTTTATATTCAAATATCTGCAGATAATTCTCCCAATTCAATTTATGAAAATCTTACAAACCTTGGTCCTTTATTTCAACTTTGTACAACAAGTACATGGAAAGAATTTGAGTTAAACAACAACTTACCTGAATTTAAACAAAAAAAATGGGCTTGGATCGGTCTAATAACTATGAAAAGCAAAATTCCTTTAAAATTAAAAACTCTTAACCTTCAATGGTATGGGAAAAAAATCAACAAATTACAAGCTTCGCTTTATCAAAAAAAGGAAAAAGATTCTAACTTGATTCCAATCCAACAAAATCTTGTTTGTGATGGAATATGGGATACAAAAAAACAAGAACTAACATTTAATGTAGATCAAAAGGTCGTATCCATAAATAATTATTACCTAGTTTTGAGCTTTTCGAAAAACGAAGAGAACTCTCTTAAATTAGGGAAATTTACACTTCAAAATAACAAGTCAATTAACCTCTCTCAATTAGAATAATTCTTCAATCTTTTTCATTAGAATTTATCATATATTAACGTATTGCTTTCTATTCTCATATTGGTATGATAAAAATATTGAATTCTAGATATTAATAAATCTAGCAGCAAAAAGGATTTTAGTGGCAGAGATAGTAATAATAGGCGCTGGGTTAACCGGCTTAAGTGCAGCGTATAATCTTGAAAAAAACGAACATTCTGATTATGAAATATTTGAACAAGATTCACGTCCGGGTGGCCTTTTAAAAACTGAATCAATTGATGATTTTCATTTTGATTATACAGGTCATTTGTTACATATTAATAACCCAAAGTTCCAATTTTTTTTGGATACTGTCCTAAATATCCAACAAAATACAATAAATAGTAAACGTCAAAGTGCTATTTTTCATTCTAACTCTTTTGCTTTATATCCATTCCAGATGAATTTATATGGGCTCCCAACTGATGTCATTTATGATTGCATAAATGGGTTTATCAAGCGTAAAACTAATATTAAGAAGCCTGAAAATTTTCACCAGTGGGTACTTAAATATTTTGGCTCCGGGTTAGGAAAGCACTTTTTCTTTCCATATAATAGCAAACTACTAAGCTACGATGTAAAAAAGATTTTGCCTTCTTGGACCGGACGATTTGTTCCTCAAACCAACCTAAAACTCATATTACAAGGTGCTTTACAAAATCCCAAAAATCAAAATATTGGGTACAACAACTCATTTTACTACCCTAAATCAGGAGGAATTGAATTTCTTATAAAACAAATTTCAGCAAAACTAAATAAACAAATTAAAGTAAACCACAAAGCTGTTTTTGTTGATCTGAAAAACAAAACCGTAACATTTGATAACGGTCATATTGAAAAGTACAACAAATTAATTACAACGATGCCATTAAAAACATTACTGGAAATCACACCGGCATTTAAACATTTATCTCACCGACTATTATGCAGCTCGGTCATCAATTTTAATCTTGGTTTTAATACACCAAATATCGGCCCCTGGCATTGGTTGTATTTTCCGGAAAAAAGATTTCCATTTTACAGATTAGGTTTTTGGAATAATATCTCAAAATCTTGCGTTAAACCCGGACACTCTGGAATTTATGGCGAAACATCTTATCTACAAGACACAAAAACTCAACCCCATATTGATAAATTATTCGAAAGATCAGTTAATGAATCATTAAATTTTTTGGGACTAAATAAAAATAATATTGTTGTACAAAAGAATTTACACATGGAATATGCTTATGTAATATACGATCATTGGAGAGAAGAAAATTTAAATAAAATTTTGAAAGCACTTATACAATCGTCAGTTTATTCAGTAGGAAGATTTGGGGGATGGAATTATTCAAGTATGCAAGAGGCTTTTCTTGATGGTCAAAGTACAGCAGAACGCATTCTTAATGAAATCCAACAAACACCACACAATTCATACTTAATAAAAAACGGACAAAAATTAAGCTTTAAAACATCAACTTTTAAAAGCAAAATTTTTTAGTACAAAAGGCGAAACAAAAAAAGGAGCAGTCGTGATAAAACATTTAAAAAAATTTTACGAAGGCAAACGAGTTTTGGTAACAGGTGGCGCCGGATTCATAGGTTCTCACTTAGTTGAAAAACTTGTTGATCTTGGAGCACGCGTTACCGTACTTGATAATTTTTCATCAGGCAAAATTATCAATCTTAAAAATGTAATTCCGAATATAAACATAATTTACTCAGATATAAGCCTTGATCACGTTGGCCTTAAGGCAACACATAATCAAGATATTGTCTTTCATCTTGCCGCATTGGTCTCAATTCCACAATCAATAAAATATCCCGAATTATGTGAAAAAATTAATACGCAAGGAACAAAAAATTTGTTAAATGGTTGCGTTAAAAATCGCGTGGGAACATTTGTATTTTCATCATCATGCGCCATCTATGGCAATAAACAAGGGCCGTGCAATGAAAACGACTCGCCATGCCCTCTTTCTCCATATGCTCATAGCAAATTAATGGCCGAAAAATTATGTTTAAAATATTCACAAGATTTTGCCATTAAAACCGCATGCTTAAGATATTTCAATGTGTTTGGTGAAAGACAAAATTTCAATGGAGATTATGCCACTGTAATAGCAAAATTTAAGTACAATCTTGAAAACAACTTGCCCTTAACTGTTTTTGGTGATGGCACTCAAACTCGTGACTTTATACCCGTTGCAGAGGTTGTAGATGCAAATCTAAGAATTGGCATGCTTCAAACAATAAATGGAGAAGTCTTTAACATTGCTTCGGGAAAAAGTATAAGCATAATTGATCTTATCAAAACGCTTGAAAAAGAAGTTGGCAAAATGGCACCAGAAATTAAATTTGAAGGGGCAAGATCTGGGGACATAGTTCATTCTGTTGCCAGCTGCGAAAAATATAAAAAAATTGTTATGTCAGCGTTTTAATAAAAATTAGCAGTAATATGTTTTACTTGTCCAACACGGAAAATTTTTAAATTTGTCATCACTTGTAAGCACTCTTATTTTTCCGCTTCTAACATTTAGAACTGCAATTTGCGAAACATTTTTTCCTGTCTTTGGATTAAAACAGTCTGTTGAAAATGTAATATAATTTCCACACTCAGACCAAACAGGCTCTTGCTTACTATGCATATCAGAGGTAAGAGCCCTTTCCACAAAAATCTTGTTGTTAAGATTGATTGTATAAAGTTGGAAAAAACCTTTTTTGGCTCGACAGTAAACAATTGAATTATTTCGTTTACAGTATGATGGAGCTGCACAATAGCCTTTACCATTTGTTAGACGCTTGGTTTGTTTGGTCTTTGAATCTAAATAATAAATCTGAGGATTACCGGTCTGGTAATCGGAACAAAAAACGACATCCCCATTGGGAAGAAGACATGGAGATGCGTTATTACCTTCATTGTGAGTAAGCTGAATAAAAACCTTCTTTTTATATTTATTACATAGCACCTGATCATAAAGATACAGCTCTGAATTTTTACGCCCTGAAAGGCACAATACCGATTTTGAACCATCTTCAGAAAACGACGGCTGCATATTTAAGCCATCGTATGATGAAATAATTCTTGTTTTATTTGAATTCAAATCCAATGACATTAATCTATTATTCTCTTTTGTTAACTGTGAGAAAAATATCATTGGAGCCTGAGTATGCCAACGTGGCGCAACGTTCATCATTTTTGAAGAATATAAAATTCTCTCTTGTTTGCATGCATAATCAGCAATGCAAATTGCCTTACATGACGGAGAAATTTGCTTGCAGTATGCAAGAGTGCTAAGCATTGGCCCTTTTTCACCGGTTAGGGCAGGCAGAAGCTTATCAGAAATTGTATGAGCATCAAGTACCAGATTTTCGTTGGAATACGCAAATGCTTTGTTAAATAAAACAGCACCTGAACTTGGCTCTTTTAAAACAACCTCAATTCTGTATTTATTTAAAACATCACTATTTTTTAAGCATATGAAAAGCGAAACACCATCTTTAAAAAGCTTAGCCAAAACTTTTTTATCAGGTTCTTCATCTGTTTTTTTTAATTCAACATCAAGTTGATCGGTAAATTCAATATCAAATTTAACTATCTTGGCAAGTTTTACCAACGCCTCATCTTTTCCAATACATAACATTAAAGCTTTAATTTTCGCATGTTCTGAAGAACCGGCACTAACTTGAACTGATATTTCGTCATTTTGCTTAGAATTCACACCCGTAGTTGTTGTAGTATTTGCTGTCGCTATTTTATCGGCACAAAAAATATTTTGGGTAAAACTTAAGACTAATAAAATAAATACAATTTTCTTATAAAAACTATGCATGTGAACCTTTCATTGAGAATAAGATATAGTCTATTTGTTATTGGCGGAAATCAATCACGAAACTCTTTCCCCATAAACACTTATCGAATTTAAAGAGATGAGCAACTCGTAGTATACTTAAATCGTAAATTATTACATTAGATTTCTGTATTGTCTGAAAACTTTCCACTTCTCCGTCTTTGCCAATAACAAACTTCACTTTACAAGTTGTTCCTTTTGGAACCCATAAAGCCGGTTTCCACAGCCTCCCTATTTCGGCTTGAATGTGTCTATTATATGCTGCTTGAGACTCACCTAAATCACCAAGTGTAAATATATATTCTTCTTGAGCATCCCCATTCTGATCATCACCAGTCTCTTCTACAGCATCGTCATTGTCATCCGCTTGATCTTCTTGATCATCGTCCAAATCTTCAGGCATATCAGCCGCTTGTTGCACATCTTTAAGAGATTGGAATTCCTGTTCTTTTTTGGCCTCCATCTCTTCAAGTTCTTTTATTTTTTCGGCTTCGCGCTTTTCTTTTTCTTTTATCTCTTCATCTATCTTTTTTTGTCTCTCCGCTGCACGTTTTTCCTCTTTTTTAATCTCTTCATCCATTTCTTTTTGCGCTTCAAGCTCAATCTTTTTTAACTCTGCTTCAATCTTTTTTTCTTGCTCAAGCTCTTTTTGTTTTTCTTTTTTGCTTTTTTTCAGATTTTTTTTATTTGCTGGTTCGGTAATAGTTCGCCTTTTGTTACATGCAGCCTTTGCCGCAACCTTTTTTTTAGATGTACCGTTTTTAGATTCAACAGCACTCTGTTTAGACCTGTCACTAGCCTTCGATTTTTTCCCATTAAGTTTATTTCGCTTGAATTTTTCTGTAATTTTTGAATTTTTAGTTGTTTTTCTTAATTTTTTATTTTTGCCTGAACTTGATTTGGTAGATTTTCCAGACTTTCTATTTCCAGATCCCGTTTTGCCTTTTCCATTACCAGACTTATTTGATCCAAATTTAGCAGAACCATGTCCCATAAACGGTATAATAGATTTTTTTGATTTATAAATCGTATGATAATCTTTTTTTGAATGTGCACCAAAAACAACAAACGGTTGTTTTATACTGCCTTTGCTTGAAATAATCAGCAGTACTAAAACAATAAAAAGATGAAATCCAAGCGAAATATAGAGATATTTTTTCAGCGAATTGATCATTTTTTACATCATATCGGTTGAGTTGACATTGCAACGTATCTAACACCGGCTTCTTTGAGTTGATCAACAACTTCGATTACTTTACCATAAGAAATTGATCTATCAGCTTTCACAAAAACAGGAGTATCTTCTTTACCAACTAAAGCTTTTTGCACAAATGCCACAATATCCTTTTTATTCGTCGGATAATTGTTAAAAAAAACTTTGCCATCTTTTGAAAGCGTAATTATATGCTCTTGAGCGGTAGAAACTTCCTTGCTTTTACCGAACGGTAGATCAACCTTTATGCTATTCTGGACCATTGGAGCCGTTATCATAAACATGACAAGAACTGTTGCAAAAGTGTCAATGAGAGGCGTTAAAACTAATTCAGGCATAGTATGTTTTTTTAACACTCGCCTTTTTAATTTCATTGTGCCTCCTGATTATTAAATGTTTGTTTTAAAATTTTTACAAATCTATCACCCAACTCACATAGTGCAAACTCAATTTTGTGAGTTTGACGAGTTAAAAAGTGATATGCAATCAAGGCCGGAATTGCTACAATCAGACCTGCCAATGTTGTTATCAATGCTTCTGCCAAACCCGGAGCAACGGTTGTAATATCTGCACTTTTTTCCTGAGCTATATCGATGAATGAATGAATGAGCCCCCAAATAGTTCCAAACAAACCAATTAATGGGGAAGCTGATGCACTTGTAAATAAAACCGTAAAGTAAGACTCTTCTTCCTCAAGTATATTCGTTATTTCCTGCTGGATAGAAGATTCGAGCATTTCAATTTCCTCAGGAGTAATTGATTTGGAAGAACTTACTGAACCATTTTTTGCATGTTTTTCTAAGATTATTTTTAACTCACCAAGAATCGCTTGTAAAAATTCTCCACCTATTCCATCTTGATGATCTTTACTTGCAGCTACAATATCTTGAAATTTGCTTGTTCGTTTAATACGACTTAATAAAGAATTCAATTGCCGCATGTGCAATCTAAAGACTACTATTTTATAAATTATTATGGCAACACAAAAAACAGAAAGGACGAACAAACTAAGAAGGATAAGACTACAAACCCAATCTGATTGCATAATCAATTGCCAAGCGGTACTTTTAAAAATATTAAAATGCATACTAAATCCTTTTTTATTTATATATTTTTATAAAAATCGATTACTAAAAAGTATCTTTTATTTATCATGCCATTATTGTTGTGAAAAGTGAACTGATTCATATAAGATATGGGTTATGATTGGTTACTTTGGTTTTTTTGGTTTCATCCACAAAATCAAAGTAATTAAAAAGATTGCTTGCTTTTTGTTGTTATTATTTTTTAAAAATCAGATATTCAAGATCTTATATTTTAAATTTTGTGGAGAATAACTATGAATAAAAAAATTTTTATAAATCTTTTGATAGGATTTGCCTTTTGCTTTCTGCATAAATTAACAATCGCCATGCCAGGCATGCCAGGAGCGGATGCAACAGGAACAGTAACCTTACCTCAAACACCCATACCTTCAACCACCACAACCATCACACCTGCAACAGGAACAGTCAAAACAACCCCAACACTTCCCGGAATAGGGACTGGTCTTGCTACAACAGTTACAATTCAGGGGGCAACTTTACCTGCACAATATACAACAGAAGCTGAAATTAATAATGCCATAACAGAAGCAGCCTCTCCAAGTACCCCACTTTTTAGCGAAATCACAGGAGCAAAAAGTAAAATCGAAATTTATAAAGTAATTTTAAAATCTTTAAGTGCTCTATTTGCAAATATAAATCTTGATACAAAACGCAAAATATTTGATGGCTTATATACTGATGTTTTAAATCCAATTGTAGATTCATCAACATATTTAGTATCCGATTCAGCATTAGACGACATTTATACAAAAGTTTTGGGAGACCCATCAAAAACAACTATTGATGTTGATAAATACCCAGCCTTTCCTCTACTTAAAAAAGTACAAGATGATGTAAAAAAAACAAGCTCACCATCAAGTTCAAAATATACGCAGATGTTCAATAAAATTTATACCAGTTTGCTTTCTGGTAGAACAAAACTAGAATCACAAATCAAAAAACAAACAGACTTCTCCAACCAACTTGATGCAATAAAAGCAATGTCTGCGGAAAAGGTTACAAATAAAATTGATGCCTACCAACGACTTATTATAAATATAAATAAATCAATAACACTTACAAACCGCAAGGATTTGATCACAGATATTGGACGTTTAGTAAGTCAGGCAAGCGACAATACAATGCGCCAGAAAATTTTAAATCTTTCAAAAATTATTCAGGCAAATAAATTTTTTACAGATGCAGAAAAAGCAATGTTAACTGAATTCGAAAAAACTAACCTACCTACAAGCGCACCTGTAGGAGCAACGCCTAGTGCCACGCCACCAACCGGATTACCTCAACTCGGACAAGCAGCCACTCTACCATCCGCCGCATCTCCACTACAAACACAAACAACCACCAAAAAAGTAACGCCTGCTATTCCTGTAAAACCCATTGAAAAAAAAGTTATTATAAATATTGATAATCTTAAAAAAAAGCTAAGTGCTGCAGAGAAAAATTATAATGAAATAATCAAAATTTGTTACACAGTTATTAGTTTATATCCTAAAATTACAAGTCCTGATAATAAAAAAGCCCTTATTCCACTACTAGGAGAACAACTCACCTCTCTTTTCAACAACAGAAGCTCATTAAAAAAAACAGAGGATTTAAATGCTTTAATGATCATGTTTGAAAAAGCAAAAACTATTTCAGAATTAGCAGCTATTATAAAGCCTCAAAAATTAAATTCTCTTAAACTCATGACTCAACTTAACATTGCATCATCAGAAAAAAATACATCCAAAAAAATTTCCGCCTATTTACAAATTTCAAACTCAATAACTAGTGATATTGATAATTTTGAAAAAGGACGTTTTGTAGATGGAATTACAAGCTTATTCAGTCTTAGAAAACAGATGACCGGACCTGATATTGATGCTTTGAAAAATCTTCTAAATAATCTAAATTCCTCAATATTTAAAAGTAAAAACCTAATTGACAGTGTAATGCAAAAAACATTAGAAGATTGGATAAAAATTATTGAATGTACTAGTATTTTATTTTCGCAAATTGAATCAAAAACAGAAAAAGAACAGATTTCGCTCCTCAAAAGCATTTTAGATAAAGTAACAAACACAAATGCTGCTTATGAAAGAAAACAACTAATTTCGGTAGTAATTCCACAGCTATTTAACTCTCGTGGAAATTTAACGAAAGAAGATTTAAGCGCTATGAAAGATTTATTCACAGCAATCCAAAACACAGCAGGTTTACTTGCATCAAATCAAGTCAGCACAATTGTTTCATGGATCAAAGAATTAGATGATGCAATTAAAATCACAACCGACAAAAAGACATATATTTCCGCTTTATTAGATAACGCAATAAATAATAAAGATTTAACTACTTATGAAAAAATTTTACCTTTATTTACACCACAAACCCCCGTTACTGTAATGGCAACATTTGTAGGAGCACTAAACAATATTTTCAAAACGCGAAACACATATGATAAAAAGAAAATTTTAAAACTTTTCCAAATAATTAACCTTAGAAAGCTTTCCAACGGAACAAATTTATTAGGCCCAGCCCAAAAAACTATAATGGTTCAGTGGATAAAGATTTTGGAAAGTGAAACTAAACCGGTACAACAACAGGTAGCTACAACCGCTTAGCAAATATTGAGTTAACTAATTTTTTAGAACACGCTTCTTTAACTCTGCCAAATCAGTAACGCCCTGATCAATCTGAATGCGATAAGCTTTTTTTAAAAGTTTTCCCATCTCAGGCCCCGGTTTTACAATATCAATCAGATGCCTGCCAAGTAGTATTGGAGATTCGGGATGTGTTACAACATTTGCTTGCTCAGCCTTTTGGATAAATTTTAAAAATTCATCACTAAAATTTTTATGTGGCTCCATAAAATTTTTACTACGACCACGATTATCAGCCAGCCAAAGTAACGCAAGCTGTCTTAAATTAGTTTCTGGTGAAAGCTTTATGGCCAATTTTTTATATGCCTTTAACGTAGATTTTTGGCCAATCAACTGTAATGGCATACAATGAAATTTGACAAGTTTTTTAACGGTTTTAATCAAAATACTATTATTTGTTAACCTCTTTAAAAATCGTGTCGCTATTTTTACGCTTTCAGTCTCATGTCCTTTACAGTGTAAATCTTTGTCTGTTTTACTCACCTTGCCCAAATCATGGCATAAAGCAGAAAGCATTATTAAATATTTTTCACAATCAAGATTTTGTTTATCATAAAATTCAATTGTTGCAGCGGCATCAAGTGCCTGCATTGTATGCTCCCAAACATCACCTTCCGGATGATATTTCGGATTTTGCTGAACATTTATCAATACACTTAACTCGGGAAATATTTCTTTTAAACGATCAATTTTCAAAAGCCATCTAAACCCAAGCGATGGCAGTTTTGATTTTAAAAAAAGTTTCTTTAACTCTTCATGAATTCGTTCTTTAGCCAATGGCATATTCTTTTCAAAACCCAACCCCTTGTGAATAGGTAGTTTCATTGTCTTACACAATTCATCCAAGGCAACATCCGGATGCATTTCAAATCGACCAATAAACTGCATCACTCTAAAAAATCTTAGCGGATCATCAAGAAAAAGTTTTTCATCAACAGCTTTTAACCTTTTATTCTTAATATCCTCTAATCCACCATATGGATCAATTATCTGAAAATTTTCAACGAGATCAAAATTTTTATTTTTTGCTAATTCTTTTATATTTTCAATATTTTGGCAAATAAAATTCAAATCAATTGCCATAGAATTCATAGTCAAATCACGTCTTCTGCAAGCCGTTTTTATATCCATAGCAGGATCAATTTTTACAATTGGCTTGCGCCCTTTACTATCCATACGAGGCAAGGACCAATCAATATCTATTTCATCATGTTTTTTTAGCAACTTTAATACGCCAAACTGCTTTCCAATCGTAGCAACTTTACCAAATCTTGATAAAACAGTCTCCAACTCTTCCGTTGTTATACCATGAACTTCTATATCCACATCTTTTATGGGATAGTTCAAAACTAGATCACGAACACTCCCTCCAACCATGTAGGCTATTCCGCCGACATTTTTAATTTCAAAAACAATAGAACACAAATTTTTACAAATTTCTAAAAAAGTTTTCACATGCAAAGCTTTCACTTGCTCAGTCTCAACTTGTAATACATCAACAATTTTCATTTAAACTCCTAGTTCAGAAAAATTCATTCTATTATATTATAACCAAAAAATCTTGCGTTTTTGTAAGCTTTGCTTAAACTTTATTGGAGAGTGGGAGTTTGAAATATTTTATGTGTATGGGGCTATAGCTCAGTTGGTAGAGCGCATGAATGGCATTCATGAGGTCACCGGTTCGACCCCGGTTAGCTCCACCATCCTCCGCCCTCGTTTTACTCGTGGCTTCCAGCCTTCGCCCTATGTGGCTACGGCGGACAAGACGGATGGCAGGCCAGGCTTCATTCCCCAAAAACGTGCATATTTAATGCCAATTTTGCAAAAAAAATTAAAGCTTTCGTTATTTTTATAAAGCAGGTTGTTAAAAACAGCCTGCTTTAATCGTTTTTATCTATGCTATGCGTTTTTCTTTATAGCAATGTGGACATTAAAAACCCTCTGATATATGCTATTTAAGGGGCAGGGTTATTCATGATACACTAAGTTATATCATGGTATGTCATTCCACCCCAAAAAATTTTGTACCGTATGATTTATGGGATCGTAAATTTTAATTGGAGAATACAATGCTTCAGATTCCACTTTCTGGAATCAAAAGGATCGAGGAAGTCGTTAACAGTAGTAATGAGTACATTTCTCTTTCGCAGGGAGCCTTGAAAATTGGTGGTATTCCAGCGCCAGTCAAGCAATTTGTACAAACTATCTTAGACACAACCAAGACAGACAGCTACGGCAGCAGTTTTGGATTGAAAGAGTTACGTGAAACAATCGCTCAAATTCAATCCGCTAAATACAATAACACTATTTCATCATCTCAAGTCCTACCAACCCATGGCGGAATAGGAGCCCTATCACTCATATTTTTAAATCAACTTGAGGCAGGCGATGAGGTCATTATTCCCGAACCGGCCTATCCAGCCTATGCAATTTTAGCACAAACCGCACGAGCCAAGTCCGTTTTTGTTTCATGTCTAAAAACCCCTGAAAATAATTCAACGGTCACCTGGGAAATTAATATAGATAAGATTAAGGCCGCAACAACTCCAAAAACAAAAATCATCGTTTTCTCAAATCCAACAAATCCAACCGGACTTGTTATTCCAAAATCTACCATTCTAGATCTTCTAGCTTGGTGCGAGCAAAAAGGAATTTACCTAATTATTGACGAAGCATACAGAGACTACATTTTTGATAAATCATTTGAATCGATGCTCTCAATAGCTGGCAAAAGTGAAAGATTAATAGTAATCAGTAGCTTTTCAAAAAACATGGCCATGAGTGGATGGCGAATTGGATACCTTGTTGCACATGAAAATTTAATTCCAACGCTTTCGGGTATTCAAGATGCATTGTTAAATTGCTTGAATAACACAGCACAGTATGCAGCCATGTATGCCATGACAAGACCTGACCTAGTCGAAGAACTTGCAAAAAAGGTTCAAGATGGTAAGGACGCAGCAATTACCTACATTCAACCTCTTGTTGAAAGAGGAATTTTTTCATTTGAAAATCCAAAAGGCGGTTTTTTCTTATTCTTAAAAACAGATCAGAACGATGCTACAGACCTTTGCATGAGTATTTTAAATAAAGCAAAAGTCGGCATGGTTCCAGGCAGCTCTTTTGGTATAAGCGGTAAGCCTTTTATACGACTTTGTTTCGCTCGCGATACTAAGGTTATTGAGACAGGAATTGATAGATTAAAGAAGTATTTTTTATAAACGGGACGCCAAAATGTATAAAAAAAGAGAACATATTCACTTCATGGGTATAGGTGGCATAGGGATGAGTGGTATTGCTGAAATATTGAGGCTACAAGGATATACTGTCAGCGGATGTGACCTGGCAACATCGGGAAAAACCATTGATTATCTTACAAAAATAGGCTGTCAAATTTCATGTGGACACAGTAAAGATCATGTACAAAATGCTGATGTTCTAGTCTACTCTTCTGCGGTAGACAGGCAAAGCCCTGAAGTTGTTGCGGCACTTGAAAAGGGTATTCCTGTCATTCCACGCGCAATAATGTTGGCAGAGCTCATGCGTACTAAATTTAGCATTGCAGTTTCAGGAACACATGGCAAAACTACAACTACATCACTAATTTCGCACATAATGATTGAGGCAAAATTACAACCAACCGTTATTATCGGAGGTGTATTAAAAAGTATTGATAATAATGCACAACTGGGTGGGGGAAATGTCTTAATTGCTGAAGCAGATGAAAGTGATAGATCGTTACTCTACCTTCATCCGACAATGGCTGTTGTAACAAATATTGACAGTGACCATCTTGATACTTATCGAGATATTAACGATATTAAAAATACTTTTAAAGATTTCTTAGCCAGATTGCCATTTTATGGCAAGGCTTTTCTTTGCATTGATGATCCTAATATTCAATCAATTCTACCATTACAGCACATTAATGTCATAAAATACGGACTCTCTGAAAGTGCTGATATCATGGGAGAAATCGTAGATCTCGGCAAAACCCAAACTAATTTTAATATTTATAAAAACAAAGTTGATATTTCAACGGGAATGTTAACCAGAACGTTACTCGGTAATGTAACTTTGAACATAGCAGGACAACACAATGTTCTCAATTCACTTGCAGCAACAGCAATGTGCTTGGAATTTGACATTCCGTTTGCAACAATTGCAGCCGCACTTGAAAGTTTCAGAGGAGTTGAGCGCCGTTTTGAATTCAAAGGCACATTCAAAGGGGCCGATCTGTTTGATGATTATGGCCATCATCCAACAGAAATAAAAAACACTTTGATAGTGGCGCACAAACGAAAAAATAAACGCTTACATGTTATTTTTCAACCGCATCGTTTTACCAGAACACAAAAGTGCTGGAACGAATTTGTTGAAGTTTTATCAAGTCTAAATTTTCAGTATAAAATTGATTCGTTATATATCACAGAAATTTATCCTGCAAGCGAACAACCTATTCCGGGCATTACAAGTGAAAATCTTGTAGCTGCCATCAAAGAAAAGAACCCTAGGCTCAAAGTTGTTTGCATGCCTACGTATGATCAAATTACACAGGCAATTCAAACTGACATTGAAGACGGCGATCTGGTTCTAACAATTGGAGCTGGTAAGGTAAACAAAATTGCTGAAGCACTAGCATTAATAAAATAATTTTTTATTAGATAAAAAAAAGCGGGCGAAACTTTTTACAGTTTCGCCCGCTTTTTTTGTTTTTATTAAAGATCTTAGAACTTAAACTCTAATCCAATATTCATATGATATGCAGTGTCTGCACCCAACCTATAGTCTCTTGGATCATATTCGGTAGTAGAAAGAGCCTGTTTATTGAAGTAATCATCGTCAAGAGGAATTCCTTTAATATCCTCAAAGTATCCACCTGGAAAGAATGCTGCAAACTTACCAAACAGAGTCAAATCCTTTAGAATTTCGCTCTTAATCAAAAGATTCAATTCCGTACCCATAAAATCTCGGGCCATGTTAGGTGATACAACAGCCACCTTATTATCATCATAAACAATTTTATGAGAACTCTTTGTGTTCCAAAATCCAATAACGTTTGGATTAATTGAAACAGTCTTATTTTCACCATATTTTGGAACCCAAGTCAAACCGGCTCCATACATCTGAATATTTGTGAATGATATATCAGTCTCAGCATCAATAACAGTCTGAGGATATGCCAATGCCAGTGGACGCATTAAAAGACGTTGATCCATAATAAATATACTTGGAACACGTTTTCCAAAGTAATTCTCATGTAAACCCACAAATCCGTTATAATTCTTATTCACTTCTTTTCTGTGTGGATCAACATCACCTGAAGCATAAGCCCAAGAAAGTGCCAACTTCAAATTCCATTTTCTTAAGTTATATGCCATATCGGCCACAGCCATCCAGCCTTTAAATTCGTTTTTATAGGCCTGTCTGAATCTATTTTTTTCTAATGGGTGGGCATCTCCTCCCGTATTTCTATACCCATTTGGATTTGTATATGTTCCTGGAATATTTCCCCCATTTTCATTCCCAGTCCCAGGACCAAAATCAACGGAATATGCTTTTTTACTGTCAGGCGTTACACGAGCCTTCTGATTCGTAGTATTATCAATGATATGCGAATAGCCTTCATACAAATAAGATCCATTATCATCGTCTCGTCCAAATTTAGATAAGTTCCTATCTATGGCCTGTAGCTTTTCCGAACCAAAGTTAAAAGCTACCTCACCACCACATTCAAAATCAACAAGCGAATGTTCAAAACCAAGACCATAAGCTCCTAACGTTGTATTGGTATCCGGATATACCTCAACCCATTGGTCTGATGCAAAATCACACATCACGTACGGTTCAACTTCCAACTTACCAAATTTGTCATTATTCAAAGCAATCCACTTCAATTGAGCCGCAATAAGATCATTGTTTTTGGCAACGCCTCTCCATGGAGACTTCTTTCTACCCATGTAATTATACTTTACAGGAGTAATCACATCACTAAAATTTTTGCCTCTTTCCTCAAATCTTGAATAGTATAAGTTGTACCACAAAGTATCTTTAACCACCTCACCAAAAAGATCAATTCCCGGTGCTGATTTATCTTCACCTGTGTATGAGTAAAGCCCCAAAAAGAATTCATTATAACCATATCCACTACCAAGAGAGATCCCTCGACCAAGTTGGAATGGGAACCAACCTATTTCTAACTGCTGTAAATAATTTTGGCTTTTTGATCCAAATACGGCATTTAAACCTACTTTTATCCATGCTTCTCTAAACCATAAAACAGCTCTTGCGGTATCGTGAGCATGGGAACCAAACATGGTTTCATCAAGCTTGATGCTAGCTTTGCTAGAAGTTCCTGAATCTCTGTCGGCAAGTGTCAATGTTCTACCCCAAATACCTTTGTGTCTAATGGCCAAGTATGCCTCTACCGCATCATAACCAAATTTTTCTTCACCATATGCAAAATCAAAATTCAAATCCACAGTCTCTTTAAAATATTCATTTTCATCCGGAATATTTTTATTAAGCATGTATGCATTGTCTTCAAAGTAATTCTCAATTTTAAGAGCACCATCAAGTGTTAATTCATAATCCCCTTTTTTTATCGAGATCTTAGGCTTTGTGCCAGCTGTTGCACTCGCCAAATTAGCCGCCTTCTGCAAATCATCTTTAAAACATACTTCCTTAGCAGAGACATCTTTAATAGCGGTTTCTGCATTTTTAGTTGCAAATAAACCTAGACTCCCACCAACCACAAAAAACGCGAAAAGCGCGCAACGCCTATACATTGCCATAACATCCTTTCTTGATGCTCTAATAAAAAAACACAAAAATAAAATGGAAGAATAATGATCACTTACCTTTGCGATTTTGTCAATGCGAAAAAGCAAAACTACAAAGCTAAATTTGAACCACAACCAACAAAAGTTTTTTCATATCAACTAAAAACATTCCAAATATTATTTATTTGAAATTAATATATTAAATATGTTATAAATTTAATTACTATAATATGTTTTAATGATTTTTTATAAAACATGAAAGAAATGAGATGAGAAACATAAAATTGCTTTTCAAAATTGTCATCACCCTAAATATTTTCACTGGAATTAGAGACGTCCAAGGGAAATATCCAGATAAATATCCACCAGAAAAAGAAATATCAACCACTAGCACGACAGACCATAAGGATAGCACCTCAATATTCGACAAATCTCCATCATCTTCGTCTACTTCAAATAAATCTGACATTATTGATATTCCAACAGAAAAAAAAGATTCGGAATCTATAGAAAAAGATCCAATAAATCCTTTTGTTTCTTACCCAAAACCCACACCCAAAGAAAGCAATTACAAACCACAAATTGAATCCACGATTCCCATTTCAAATTCCTATTCAAAAAATTCCAAATCAATAAAACATTATTTAAAAACAGCAAAAGATCTAATAAAAAAAAGCATTACAGAAGAAAAAACAATTAAACTATCTCTTACTGCAGAATTTCACCAATGTAAAAAAGACCAACTGACGCACCTGCTAAAAATCGAACGCAGTACCAATGATGTGGAAGCGGCAAATAAAAAAGCAAATGAGAAAATTAATGCCGCAGTAAAAAAATTGCAAAAATCAATAAATGACTCTTTTAAAAGAATGGACAATTCAATTAAAAGAGCTCCTGAGGAGATAAAAATTGCCATAAAACAACTAAAAAATTCTATGTATGAAAAAATAGATGCGTTGCAGAACATTACAGGCATGCCAAAAGAAAACTTACAAACTTCTGAGCTTTAAAAAAGTAAAATCAACAAATCTAAAGGGTAAAGATGAAAAATATAAAAATATTTTTGGGAACTGCTGTTATTTCAGTACTTTTCATGCAGTTTGGAGCAGGGGAATATGTTAGGAAGACAGCTCCTGATGAAAATAAAGATCAACCTAAGTTTACTCCACGACCAACCAAACCCTTACCAATACCACAAAAAAAGCAAGTGTCTCAAGCGGCTGAAGCCTCTACTGCAAGTCAACAACGACAAAGGCCTGTTCCACCACCAAAACCGGCAAATCTATCGGCAACGCCCTCACAACCTACCCGCAAACCCCTACCGGTAGCCCCTAATCCATTTGATACCCCTTTAACAGAAAAAGAACGTGAAGCTATAGAAAAAGATACTGATAATCCTTTCGCTAATGTTCCAAGAACTACACCCATAGTGGCTGAAAAACAGGCTCTTTCAACTCCACGTCAGGTTGTGGATACAAACATGGACCTCTCAAAAAGTTCTGCTGCAGAATTAAAACAAATTAGAGAAAAGGCAATGGCAGAATTTAATGCTATCGACGCTAAAGAGCCTGAAGCCCGAACTTCAGCTGAAGATAAAAGATATGGCGAATTGGGTGCCTTTTTTCAGAGAATGGGAGAAGAAATAGCTAAAAAAGAAAAAGCTACCGAAACTGGTACCGTGGCACAATGGCAAAGGGCAACACCCGCGGGAATAGAAGAAAAAAAGAAAGCAGACGAACAAGCCGCGAAAGCCGCCGAACAGGCCGCTAAGTTTAAAGAAGTTGCAGACAGACTCCAACCAAGACAACTAACAATATGGGAAAAAATCAAGCAAGGCGCCACCGCTGTTAAAGAAACGTTTTTAGGCCGCAAACCTACTGTTGAAATCAGCGCACCTACAAACTTCAGAAAACTTAGTACTGAAGAAGCCGCCGCTAAAGCACAAGCAGTAAATACAGCAGCTCAAGAAAAAGAAAGAACCGCAATTCAAAAGCTGGGAACTAAGATTATTGACCAAATTAATATATTCACGGCAAAAATAAGTGGCCCCAGAGCCCCATCAGCGGCCGAAGCTGCATCTATAAAAGGTGCCATAACGGGTTTTATTGATTCCGTAAAAAATAAATTTACTACAGCAACACAACCCATGCGAAAGACCATTTCAGCGCAGTTGGACTCAATAACAAGAAATCTCAATCAAGCAATTGCAAAAATTCCGGTTAACAGCCCTCAGCGAAGGCAAATGCTGAGCTCCAAATTTGCATTAAATCACTTGGCCCTCAATACAGCAAAAGCAAATCTTGATGCAGCTAAAACCACAGCAGAAAAATTAGCTGCGGCCGCTGAATATTCCAGGGCTTTGGGGAGAATGGTGAGTAGCCCAGAATCTAGAAGAATTGGCCTGGCAGAAATAGACGCAGAAATTCAAAAAAATAAAGATACTTTAGCTCGTTCAGGTGGACCTGAAAAACCAGCTGACCAAAACGTTTTAAGAGTAATAGCAGAATTCCAGAAGCAACGCGAAAATATCCTGGCAATTGAAGCTTCAAAAAAAGAGCATGATGCCCTGACAAGAGAATTTATAGAGGGAGCAAAGAAAGAAGCCGCCACTCTTACGGGCAAAGAAAAAGAAGTTTTGCTCAATGCAGTCAAACGAGCTGAAGAATCCTTAAAACCACCTGCAACCAGATTAAAAGAAGCACAAGAGGCAATTAAAAAGTCAAACAAGGCTATCGGTAGCGCAGCAAAAGCATTCAAAACTACAATTCAAAGCGCTTTTAAAAATCTTGAAAAAACGCTCGCGGTTGCACCTAAAAAAGTTCAAGCTGCCGCAACACAATTAAACCGTGATCTTTCAGCTAAAATTACAAAAATCGGATCATCCGTAGGAAAATCCCTGGATACTGCAATAAGTGATTTTGACACTTTTATTAAAAAACCACTTGTAAAAGAACTCTCATCTGCCAACAAAGAAATTCAAAAGGGAATTAACCGCATTATCACCGAAGCAAAAAAATTTATAGGCATTGCACAAACTCAAAATGAACAACGCAAAGCAGCCGAAGCCGCTAGGAAAAAAGCGTCTGAGGATGCAGATTATGTAAGACAAAGTCAAGAAGCCGCAAAAAGAATAGCTGCCGAGAAAGAAGCTTCCATACTAGCTGCTGAAGCAACCATTGGCGTAAAACGCAGTGCAACAAGAGCTGAAATTGCAAAAGCTTTTAGACTTGCCGCAATAAAGGCTAGTAAAATACAAGACCCAATAGCCAGACAAGCAGCCATCGCAGAAATTACAAAAGCTAAGGGCATACTTGAAAATAAACAGGCTGACCTATATTCAGGGGCAGGAAGTGCAACGGGAACTGAATCAGATACAAACAAACGCCCTCAACATTCTGAAGCCACAACAACGCAAGCAAATCCTAAGCCGGAAGATGTTGATTAATTTTATTTATTTTATTGACCTACAAACTCGTAAGTTGATACAAAAATTTTAAGTAGGTTAACAATTAAAAATCTGTATGTATAAATATTTTTTAGAGGAGACCGTTTATGAAGAAAATTTATATAAACAAAATCACAATACCATTGCTGCTTGCAATAGCACTATCCTGTGGAATTGGCAATGTTTGGAGTATGGAGGACGCAGCTAGGGCAGCAAAAATAGCAAAAGCCGCAGAAAAAGAAACCGCTCGTAAAGAAGCTGAAGAAAGTGATCGTAAGATACAGGATAAAATTGCCAGAACTGCACTGAAACAGGTAGAGACCAAAAAAGCACAAGAAAAAGCACAAGAACAGTTAAGAACTATTGAAACCGATGAAGCAACAAAAAAAGCTATAGACGCAGCAAGAACAGTTGAAGACTTACAAAAACTATTAGAAAAAATGCCAGAAGCACAAAAAAGAGCTGTGGAAAAAGCAATAGAGCTAAAAAAAGTAGTTGAGGCTCAACAAGTAAGAACTGAAGAATTAAAAAAACGAATGGCTGAAGCTACCGCCAAACTGAAATCATCAACAACAGCTACTCAAACTCCAACAAAAGCACCTGAAAGGGGTACCGAAACATTGGTCGATACAGTAGTAGATAAGCTACCCGAATCTGTACAAACAAGGTTAAAGAAAATCGGAATAGGCGGAGGAGGTGTAGGAAGCATCTTAACAGCAGGTGTCATCAGTGCACTTTTGGGTTATTTTTTAGAGGATACACAAGACGAAGCTAAAGAGAAACAAGGCGGAAAAGATGAATACGACACCAAAGACTCTAACAACGACGGAGGAACGGTCATTAATCCCCCTCTTCCAAAGGCAGACCCTAACGATATGGATTATGACAAAACATTAACGGATGTTGCAGACCTATTCTCAAATTTTGATCAAGATATGAAAGAAATGCTGGGGAAAAATACAGACTATTCTTCAAATACAATCAAATTTGAGGCAGGTAAAGTCGATGTTGACGGAACCCAAGTTGCAGTCAGCATAAAATATGACTTGGAACAATTGGATGTCGGATTACCACTTATACCCGTCTTAATAACTCTCGCCCCTCAAGATTTGCGCGGTTTTGCATTAACACCTGATGACATACTGGGCAAAATGGATGATGGCGCCGCGAAAAATATGCTCACCTTGGTATTAAATCCAACAGCATCTTTTATATTCACAATAAAATTAATACAGTTATGTAACTCCGCAACAAAAGACTCAACAAAAAATGCTACTGCCAAATTTGAATACATGCTTGATGAAGCAACAGAGTTATACTCACGTTTTATACTTTCACG
>CAZMQG010000019.1:0-31669 GCA_964568625.1 uncultured Pseudomonadota bacterium
AGTGAGAAAGGATTTTTTTAAAGCTATTTTTGAGTTATCGAGTTAGCGTTAATTAGAATGATTCACCAAATACAAGATGCCATCCGTAGCTACTGTCACCAGGCATACGCTTCTCCCACTTCCAACCAATATCAAATCTGACTGATCCAATTGGAGTTTTATACCTGGCCCCTATACCAGATGTTGGAAACCACATTTTAAAACCACCCAGACCAGTTTGACTAAGAGCTCCAATGTCCTGAAATACCGCACCATAAAAATTTTTAAATATTGGCACTCGCAACTCCAAGTTTACGTTGGCCATAGAACTTCCGCCTTGAATTGTATACTCACGAGTAACTCCTGGAGGTGGAGCGTCTTTAATTTGATATGCAGTATAACATTCAACTCTACCATCCGGATATGTATCCGTAATACCAAGTGGGGGTAAAGAATCAATTTCGTAACCTCGCACAGAATATGGACCACCAAGATAGAAACGCTCAATCGGCATTATATCCTCAAATTTTCTTCTGAAAACATGCCCAAATCTAACTCTTGCGCCCAAAACAAAGTCTTTATAGATTGGATAAAATGCAGACTGCTCAACCTGTAATTTAGCTGAAACTATCCCAATTTTTTCCGGCGCCATAATCTTTAATGAAGCAAAACTCATCAATCCTCTTTTTGGATTTAACCTATCGTCCAATTTATCTATAACCAAAGAAGGTTCTAAAAAAAGATATGGAGCAGACACATCAACCAAATCAGGAGACAACTTGAGATATCCGTGAATATTTTTTGTGGTCATCCATTCATTTCCCACGTTAATGCCCCAGTGGTAACATTCTTTATATTCATCGTTCAAGCCTATTAAAAAACCGTTTTGCAAAGATGTATATGCAGGATCTGTTTTACCAATCTGAACAGGCTGAACATATTTATTTGAATAAATCTTAAACTTTGTAGTTGCAGGATAACTAAAAAATGACGGTAACTGATATTGTGTATCAAATTTTCGTTCGAACTCTGTCCAATCAAAATCCAACGACAACCTATCTGCCTTATTTAAAGGATTTTTTAAAATCAGCGATGAACCAATCTTTGGAGTCGATTGATGTTTAATCTGAATAATATTTTTACTGGTTACAAAATAACCCACACGTAAACGAAGCTCAAGAGGATCGTCATCGACCAATGATAAAATTATTGGCTTTTCACTAACATTTTTTGACATCTGGTATGGCTGAATTTGAACGGTTTTGAAGACATCCAACCGTTTTAATTTATTTCGCGTAAGTTCAATTTTTTTACGAGACCAATCTTCTCCCTCTTTAAATCTTACCTTCTTTAAAACCTCTTTGAACGGCAGCTTTGTATTTCCTCGTAAAAGCACTTTACCAAATTTAACCTTTTGACCCGGATCAATTTTCCAACGCACTGCAACTTTTACCCCATGAAAATCTTTTTTTCCAGAATCAATCTCAATTAATTCTGGTTCAATTTCGGCATACCAAAAACCTAGTTTCTTGAAATGATCAAGTAAAAACATTCTTTGCTCATAAAGCCATTTTAAATCGAATGGAACAAGTTGAACATCTTCAACTAATGAATATTTTTTAAAAAATTCATCATTTTCAAGATCCCTGAAATTTTCAATTTCTACCCCACCCCAAAATCGTTGAATTCCTTTATCCACAAAAATTTGAACCGAATAAGTCCTGGACTCAGAATTATGTACAAATTTTTTATCCACTATTTTGAAATCCCAAAAACCTTGGAATTGATAAAAATCGCAAAGCTTAGAAATTCCCGCATCAAGCTTTTCCTGGTCAAAAACTCTCTTCGTCAATATCTCTTCCCAAAAAATATTTATTGATTCAGGAATATGAGTAATGTGATCTTTGACCTCAATATTTTCAAGAATTATTGGAAGCCCCTCATTAACCGTAAAGAAATACCCCAAATCTGCTTTTTTTTCGTAATCAATAGAAACACTCCAAAATCCATTTTTATAATATTCATAGCGAAGTTGCTCTGAAATAATGTCCGGAGAAAAAAGCCATTCCGGCTGGTTACTTCCTATAACATCATCCTTAATTTTTTTTTCAGAAAAAAACCTGTTCCCTTGAAATTTAACAATTTTCCGTTTACCAATTTGAATGTTAAAAATCAAATCCAATGTATGATTTCGAAAATTTATACTACGTTTAACGGTAATATGTGGATTAACAAAGCCTTTTTGATTCAGAAGTATTAGAATTTTTTTTGCCTGCTTTCTGAATGCTTTTTTCGCATAACTTGAATTAACCAAATTATTGCCAAATTTTTTCTTAAAAAATGGAGCCAAATTTTGATATTTTGGATCATCAATTTTAAACTCAACGCATTTTACAGTAAACTTGCACCCTCGGTTAACTTTTACCCGCGCCTCAATAGCCTTATATTTTTTGTCATATATCAACTCATCTTCAACAACACACCCTAAATATCCCTGATCTTTTAAATGCTGTTTTATCGATTTTAAAGATTCTTCGTGCAAAATAGAATCAAAGACATCTCCAGGTTGTTGTGCATAAAGAGATGTATATTTTTGTTTTCCAAACCAGATACCTTCAAATTTGAGCTTCCTAAAGATCCAATTTGCACTGAGTTTAAAATGTAAATGCTTACCTGCCCCAAAATCAAACATGTCAACATCAATATTATTAAATCTTTTTTTTGACATAAGAATTTGATATGCCTTATCAACAACTTCAGGAGTTACAATTTTATTTGGTCTTAGTTCCGTCAAATATAAAAATTCATCAATCGAAAAAGGAATATCACATTCAAGTGTTATTTTACTCAAAAGAAATGAAGCAGAACTAAATCCCCCAGTTTGATTAAAAAATTTGGGGAATGTTCCACCATAACCACAATTTACTCTTAATACCAAAAAATTTGATATAAAAATAATTGTGAATAAATGTAAAATGAATTTTTTATTTATATGCACATCTCTGCCTAAAATTGTCTACTGCTTTACTATTTCATTTTTATTTTGTATGATTTTTGCAAATTAGCTTATGATATGAGGTTAATGGCTCATATCATAAGGATACATGAAAAAAATAGATTTTTGAAATGCGGCCCCATCGTCTAACGGTTAGGACATTGCCCTCTCAAGGCAGAAATAGGGGTTCGATTCCCCTTGGGGCTGCCAAAGTAGAAAAATACTATAATTGCAATTATTTTAACCTATAATTCTAAAAACTCCCCTAAAGTCTTTCTCTGTAACAAGTGGCTCTACTAAAATATCTTTCAGCTTGGACTTTTCAATACCTTTGTAAAGAAGATCAATGAAATTATCCAGCTTATCTGATACCCCACACGCATGTAAAACGAGACCATCGGAATCACCTTGAATAGTTCCCTCTATCCCCAATGTACCTGCATTTTTTTGAATAAATAACTTATATGCTTCAATTTGAACATTACCTGTAATTGTAATCAAAAGACACTTTCTCATTCCTTTTCCCTTTTTTCAAAAGAAAATCAACAAAACTCGCGTAATCGTAGCAGATGAATTTTCACTAAGTCAAAAATTTCATTAATTCGCAATTTTTGATCGAAATTGAAAGGAAAGTCTATTGCAAAATTTTATGATAAAGTTGCACATGCTTATCAATCATTACATAATCACTAAAATCACCAATATCATCACTAAAATCACTCATTCTTTTCCATAACTCTTCATTTTCAATTAAAAGTTTCAAATAATCCGCTAACTCATCAAATTTTTTTGGGGAAACTAAAAAACCATTTTGGCCATTAAAAATAACTTCAAAAATTCCGCCTACATCATATGCTACAACCGGCAATTTACATAAACGAGCTTCAACAACAGCTATGGGCAAACCCTCCCACAGAGAACTCATTGCAAAAATTTTCCAGCTGCGCATCCAAACTTCAACATTATTCTGCCAACCAAGTAAATCTATTTTTTCAGATAAATTATTTTTACTGATCCATTCCTCTATTTTAGACCTTAAAACTCCATCACCTATTATCTGCAGCCGTACTATTTTTTTGTTTTCTTCTGACAATTTGCTATGTAAAATTTTAAATGCATTTAAAAGATCGAATAAATTTTTTTGAGGCTTAAAACATGAAATTGTTCCAATAATAAAAGTCTTGTCGCGACAAGACTTTTCTAAAGAAATTTCGTCTTGAAAAGACTCATTTAATGTAAAATCGCATTGTGAAAATGAATTTTGCTTGGTAGATACTTCATGCTTTTTAAGTGCTGGAGTATAAAACTTATCCCACTCCACAGCTGCACGAATTATAGAACTTTTTTGTCCAAACTTTGGAAATTTGCGCACTCCAAATTCCCGATCTTTTTCTGAGACACATATGAAATGCGTTGTAATTAAACTCGTTAAATATTCGATTGAAAAAATAAAAAACCACTTTATTTTTGATTGATAATCGTTAAAACCAAAACCATGCACCGTATGTATTCTTTTTTTTACACCCGAAAAAAACGCTGCCCATCGTCCAATTATTCCGGCCTTAGTACTATGAGTATGAACAATAAGAGATGGGTGTGTTTTCTTTAATTTTCTTATTATTTTTACTATCTGAAAAAATGCTTTAATTTCCGAAATTATAAATCTAACTCCAATTTCACGTTTTATACTATCCAGTAGATAAACATCTTCAGATTCTTTTACACGTGATGTCATAGGCCCATCAGACCCAGATATTAATCCTGCTTTTATTCCGCTTTTATTAATCCCATTAAGCAGAGAAAGACATACTTTTTGAGCCCCACCCAATTCAAGTTTTGTAATTATATATAATACAGCAACTTCATCAAGCTTCACTCTACATTCTCCTTTTATTGATTTTATTCAATGATCATTTTTAAAAATACAATCAATTTTATTTATTTCAGGCAAACAAGAAGCGATGGAACCTTGGTCACAAGCAAAAGCGAAATAATTAAAGTGTAAATTAACGTTGACTCAATAAATGCTACCGTTAAAAGATTGGCACGCATCATTGTGCCATAAGAACTTTCATTTATAGCAATTTGAGTACAACTTTTTGCCGAAATTCTTCCAGTTGAAATGGCAGCGCCCAAAGCTCCAAAAGCCAAACAGAAAACAGCAGATAAAATTACATAAAACGGCGCCAATGAATCAAGTAACGTTACCGGAATATTTGTGTAACTTATAACAATAGCAAGTAGCAAACAAAAAATCACCGGTGTTTCTATAACGGCTTCACAAATCAACGTAAATGGAAATATTTTATTATATGCGTGTTTATTTATACCAATACTCTTACATGCTGCATGAGCAAAAATAGCCTGCCCAATCGATGGGCCAAGACACCCAATCGCAAACAACACCCCTGCACACAAAAGTTTTAACCCTTGAACATCCGGCATTCCGATTTCGGCATTTGTTTTTATCACAAAACCAAGAATAAATGCAAAAATAACCGGAGCCTCTATTATTGATTGAGTTAGTAACATAAATGCAAATATTTTGGGCGCAAAAAGAGGCTGTCTTGAAATAGAGTTTGTGCAAGCTCTTACAACCATACTTGATGCAATACTTATAGAAAGAGCTGCAAAACCAACTGCCAGCGCAACACCCAATTCAGCGAAACCCATCGCCTCAGTTGGCAAGCATTCAATACTAATTAAGGTTGTCAATGTTGTAACAAGCGCAATAATCACACCGCTTTCAATCAATGCAAGCCCTATAATCATAGCGCGTGAAGACTCATCGCTTCCCAATACTTGACGTAAAAGCGATTCAATAGATGCAGAACCGGCAAGTCCCTGGGCAATTCCACCACCCATTGCACCAAGCACAATAGTAATTACTGCAGAAAAGTAATGTAAAAAATGGGCCAATATCATACCGATTCCTTTACATGTTCGCTCTCTTCATGCGAAACACCAATTGCTAAATAAGTTGTTGTTAGCATTGTTATAACAAATGCCTGGATTGAAGCTTCAAAGACACCAAAAATTACTTGAAGCCAAGTCATTATAAATGCAATGTTTATGAAAAATTTAAGAACCTTTTCTATTGTAGGAAACTTATTTTTGATTCTTGTTTTAAAAAAAATCAATCCCAATAAAACCAATATCCAAACATAACACAGAAAAAAAACTTTATACCCTCTTAAAAGATCAAAAATCATCATGTAAATTATGCCGCCACCAAGTATGTTCCCGAAGAGACGAAATGACATTGATGCAATCTTTGCAAGCTCACCTACAACGTGAATTGGAAATAGAACAAATACGGGTTCTACAAACTCTTTTAAATACCCCAGCACTCCATGCACTTTAATCTTTTGATACTGAACATAAAGAAAACTCATTAGACCTATTGCAAGAGTTGTATTTAAATCTTTTGTTGCCTCATCCATGTATGGAATTATAGAAACAATGCAAGCAAAAAGAGTGAACAAAAATACGCACGCGATAAATGCAAAATAATTAAAATTAAAAACTTTAAACGATTCCCCAAATGTATCAATTAAAAGACTAACAACCTTCTCATACGCCACAGAAACAATATTCAAGTCTCGACGAATAAAATATCTTCCGAGTAGAGAAAGTCCCAAAAGGCATAACATAGCCACCCAGGTATAGATTAAAGTATCAAGATGAATTACCCAAAATTTATTAGTAAAACCACAAGCCTCAAGTGGTTTAATTTCACAATATTTAAATATCTCAAAGCTCATCGCTTTGTCCTTATTTTACCTAAAATTACGCCCCAAAAAGTCCCCATAAAACCACACAACAACCAAATAAAATTAAGTTTAATATAAATTACGGTTGCAATTATAGCAACAGTGATAAAAACTAAGCGAAAAAATGAACCTATTACTTGCATTAAGTTAAATTTTGAACAATTGTCATTTTTTGCTATTGGACTAAAAAACATAAAGCCATAAATCGAACCCAATGCTATTCCGGCCAAAATTGAAACTATTGTGATTATCATTTTCAAAACCCCAAAAAGTTACGTAACCCAATATTATAGCGCATTTCAATCATAATTCTTTTAACAGGACTAGGCAAGACAAAAAACCCTATTAAATCTTCGCAAAAAAGATATTTTGGACTAAAAATACTGATTTTTATTTTTTAAAATTTCATTAACTTCATGAGTAACAATGCCTAAACCTAGAATTATTAAAAATGGCATTAAATAAACAAGCCCGGCAGAAAGCAATCGTTCTGAATTGATTAATATAAGTAATCCACAACTTGCAATTGCCAAATATCCCCAAAAGCTTCTAAATATTACAAGAAATGAAATTGCGCTCAAAAAGTATGCTATCGTAGTTCCAATATCACACATCGTCATTAAATAGTTAATATTTGTAGTAATTGATAAAAATGCAATCACAAGAGCAGACTGACATAAAACACAGATCCATGGAGTTTGCGATTTATTTACTTTAGTAAGATACTTTGAACCCAAAATACTATTTTCACTTCCCATAGCATACAGATTCCAGTTATTGTAATAAAACATTCCATAAAAACCTGCTAAAAATGAGGCCGCCATCGCAAAATTAATAACACTATTACCAAAAGAAATAATGGTCTGATTTTGCGTCAACATTGGAATAATTGAGAAAAATGGATTTATCGTACTTGCACCTGTAATACACAAAATTGCAGTTTGCAATGACGCATATGTTACAATAATTAAAGCAAACGAAACCAAAATAACACGCGCTGCATTTTTCTGTCCATCATGAATTTTATCTGCAATAGCACAGCAAGCCTCAATTCCAATATACGCAAAAAGCGCAAGAGGAATAGTCTGTATAAAACCGCCCACACTTGGAGTAACTGTAAATAAATTATTTATATTAAAAAGAAATGGCAAAGCAATTACAACCAGAAGCATTGGAATTGATTTAATAATAGCAAGCCCAATTTGAATCCGTTCTAAAAATTCAATATTTAACAGATTTAAAAAAGTAAAAAATAAAACAAAAAATACATCAAGCTTTACACTGCTTACATTAAAATTTTTAATAACAGCAAAATTCTGTAATTGTTCACTAAATGCGTGTAAAACAAGGGCATTAGCTGCAGCCGTACCAACATAATATCCCCAACCGCTAACAAACCCCCAAAATTTCCCCAAGTGTTTCAAGCTATAAATATAAAGGCCACCGGAAATTGGATACATTCGTGAAAGTCTTGCAAGAACTATTAATAATGGCAGTAAAAGGAGTCCACAAATTATCCAAGCAAATGGAGCAAAAATTCCGTTAAGTAAAGAAACTTGAGGAGCGCCTAAAAAGAAAGCGCTCCCAATTACAATATTCGTATTTATTAAAACGGCAACCCAAAATGGGATCTTAGAATTGTTATGCATTTCTCGTCTTCATTAACTTATACATAAAATACCCCAATGCCAAACCTACCAAAATTGGAGAAACGTAAATCAATCTCGTCAACTGGTCTGGACCTAATCCCATCCAAGTAAAATACCCTGCAACAGCCAAAGACGAAAAGCCAAGAATTGTTATAAAAAGCGATCCAAAACATGCATTCTTAAAATCATATAAAAATACGGATATCTGGGTTAATGCATAGGCGGTCATTACACCTAAGCCTGTCAAACTAGCCCAAATCTCAACTTTTGGAATCAATGTAATCAAGATAAAAACGATTAATCCATGTAAAAAAACAGCAGAAACCGGTCGTCCAAATCGGTTTGTTTTCATAAGATACTTAGAACCGGGCAAAATTCCCTGTTCTGCAAAGTTAAATATATTGGTGATATTTGACAATGATACACCATACAAAGCATTTAAGACGCTTAACAGAATGGCATAAGCCACCAATACTTCTATGATGTTTGTAGTTGCAGGACTAAATCCTAAAAATTTTGGAAATGCCGACACCCCAAGTGTTTTAAGATTTTCAACACCCATTATATTCATAACACCAAAATGGAACAATGCATATATACCGGCTACTGTAAAAAATGCAATGTAAACTGCCTTAAAAACCTGGGATTGTCCACCATTAATCAAGTGTCCAATAACACAACAACTTTCAAAACCCCAAAATCCAAAAAGCGCAAATGGAAGAGTTAATGGAAGAGATGGTAAAGAAGATGGATCATAATTTACATTACCGCCAAGATAAAAAGCAAAAATAATAATTACAAAAAATAGCGGCGCTAACTTTAACATAGTCGTGCCACTTTGAATTTTACTGATTAAATTAAGGCTTAAAAGATTTAGTAATGATATGGCTAATAATAATAAAAAATTGAAAACAATCGAATATTGATTTATTCCGATAAGACCAAACTGAGTTACAAGGTTACTTTTGATAAATAAAGCTAATGTAGAAGCAGTACCAAGATAACCTACCAAATAAGCCCAACTGGCAAAAAATCCCGCCGTTTCATTTATACCCTGTTTACAATAATTATAGAAACCACCCTGTCCAGGAAAAATTTGTGATGCTCTTGCAACACCCCAAATTATCGGAAATAGCAATGTGGCTGCAAAGATCCAACCCATAAATCCAAAAGTTCCCCCAAGAACAGTCATTGGTTGAGGATTCATAAAAATACCGGCCCCTATCATGATGTTCATACTTATTAACACGGCCGCAAAAAGTGATATCTTGCCTTTCTCTTCCATAGTCATTCCTATCAGAATTAGTTTAAAAAATTAACAGACTTTTAAGTTAGATTTATTTTGTACAAAATTATGTCAAATTCTGCTTGTATTCTTGAATTTTGTCAAGAACACATAAATTAATTATTTTTGGAATCATAAAATACAGTCGGTAGATTAATATCTACCGACTGTATTTTACTACATTCAATAATTGCCAACTAATTTAGTAAAAAGCGATTTATACACTTTGTACTTAAACCTCTAATAATCCAAACTCTTTTTCAATTTGACTAACAATTTCATTTGATTTTAACATCTCTGTTATTGAATTCATATCCTTGTAAAGCACACAATCATCCTCAACAAATTTCACTTTATTACGAACAATATGTTTCAATAACTGTACTGCAGGACTTGGACTTAATTCTCGAAAATCTAATGCCTGAGCAGCAAGCAACAATTCTATTGCTACAACTGAAAACACATTATTTAAAATAGTTGCAGCTTTTCTCGACGAAATTGACCCCATACTTACATGATCCTCTTGATTTGCGCTTGTAGGAATTGAATCAACACATGCAGGATGCGCAAGAACCTTATTTTCTGATACCAATGCAGCCGCTGTATATTGTGCAATCATAAATCCCGAATTTAACCCACTGCTCTTAATTAAAAATGCTGGTAACCCTTCGTTAAGCTTTGGATCAAGTAATCTAGCACTTCTTCGTTCGGATATATCACCGATTTCTGCTATTGCCATACCCAGAAAATCCATTGCTAATGCAATTGGCTGACCATGAAAATTTCCACCAGAGTAAGCATTACAATCAAAGATTAATGGGTTGTCCGTCACCGAATTAATCTCAATGCTAACAACTTTTTTTGCGTAATTAAATGCATCAACTGATGCTCCCATAACTTGTGGAAAACATCTAATACTATAACAATCCTGAATTTTACATTTTTGTGAATTAACTAAAGAACTGCCATCCAATAGCATTCTCATGTTTGCAGCACAATTAATTTGTCCTTCATGAGGACGAGCCAAGTGAATTCTGCTATCAAATGGACTCGTGCGCGCATTTAAGGCCTCAAATGAAGCCGCTGCCACAATTTGAGCATTTTTAATTAATATTCCAGTATCATAAAGCGTAAGCACTGCAACAGCGGTTAAAACAGATGTTCCATTGTTTAACGCTAATCCCTCTTTTGAAAGTAATTTAATGGGCTCAAAATTCAATTCTTCAAGATAATCACAAGTTTTAACACGCTTCCCCTGATAAAAAACCTCCCCCTCACCAAATAATACCAACATAATGTGAGATAGAGGGCACAAATCTCCACTTGCACCAACAGAACCTTTTTCAGGAACATAAGGATAAATTCCCTTATTCAGCATTTCTACAAGTTTCTGGACCGTTAAAAGCCTCAAGCCGGAGAACCCTTTTGCAAATGTATTAATACGAAGAAGAATAGCAGCTCTAACCACCTCCTCTGAAAGCGGTTCCCCTACTCCTACAGCATGACTTCTGATTAAATTAGTTTGAAGTTGTTGAGTTTGGTCTTTAGATATAGATACATTCTCAAGAAGCCCAAAGCCTGTTGTTAAACCATAAACAATTTTCCCACTATCAACTAGTTCGTCAACCTGTTGTCTAACCGCTTCTATTTTCTTAACAGCCTCATTTGAAAGTTCAACCTTAAACTTATTCCTGGCTACATTAACAACATCTTGAATTTCAATATCATTGCCATCAATAATAAGTGTGTTTCTATCCAATCCTAATACGTAACTATTATGGAAAATTAATATTCCAGCAAAAAATAAATTTCTCATGTTTGTCTTATTCACAAAATTCCCTTCAGTCGTAACGATTTCACTTTTAGATTATTAACTAACAATTTTAGCACCTTGCAAGTAATGATGTAATATCTGTCGTCACTACCTTTCCGTTTTCAATTAATTGCAACAATACGTCATTATCAGAATATGTAGCAATAGCAAAAAAACCCCTTTTCTGCGCATACTCAATTATTTCATCTTTAGATCGAGAAATCATTGGAATAAAATCAACATCAAGTCCTTTTTTACGTAAACATTTTGTAAAATCAAGAAGTGATAATTTTTGTTCATCTGACGTTGGTACAACCATAATTCTTATAGGAGCATTTGAAGTTGTAAAAAGATTCAATTCTGACAAAGCTGTCAAAATACGTTCTAAACCAAATGCCATACCAACGGCGGGAAGAGCCGGACCTCCAAGCGCGCTTACTAAATTATCAAATCTGCCGCCGCCAAGAACAGCTCCAACAGGTATATTCGGAATACTTCCTTCAAGAATGAATCCTGTATAATAATCAGCACCGCGGGCAAGCGAAAGGTCCAACCTAACCTTTTTTTTCACATCAGAATCAAGATATGAAAAAATTTCTCTAAGTTCATTTATTCCATGCACTCCTTCTGAATGATTTGATAAAAATTGCTCAATTGTTAAAAGTTTTTGTTCAAGCTCTCCAGTTAATGTGCATAAAAATATAATCGTTTGTATCGTTTCAGCAGCCAATCCTCTTTTTTCCAATATTTGTTGAATATTAATCTTAAATGAATCAATGAAAAATGGGTCATCATGGTGAACCCATTTTTCAGAAAATTTACTTACTTCATCCAGTGCTCGTTGAATAAGTAGCCTACCATCGCGACCACTTAAACCACATTTTTCTGCCACTGCGTTTATAATTGAACGATGATTAACATTAATAATAAAATTAGAAAATCCAAGCCTGGATAATCCCGTAAATGCTATGTTAATTACCTCTGCATCTGCTGATCGATCACTTATTCCTACTACATCCCCATCACATTGAGTAAATTCTCTAAAATGCCCCTTATCCACGTCATCATCTCTAAAAACAGTTGCAATCTGATATCGCTTGAACGGTATTGGAGTTTCTGGGTGATCTGCAATATACCTGGCCATTGGAACAGTCAAGTCGTAACGTAAAACTAATTTATTTTCCCCACGGTCTTGGAGATGAAATTGTAATTTTTCACCTTCACCATGGTGTCCATCGAATACCTGCGCATATTCAAGCACAGGCGTGGCAAGCGGATCGAATCCATATTGAAGATAAACAGATTCTATTATCTTTAATACATGAGTTCGCTGAAGCATTTTAGAACCAAACATCTCAACCGTTCCAAAAGGAATGCCTTGCATAGTTTTATGGTTTAAATCCATATTAAATAGTCCTTCTATCCCTGAATTTTTGTTACTAATTCCTCTACAGATACCTCAATTTGTTCGCCAGTCTTTAAATCCTTTAAAGTATAAGCTCCTTTTGCAATCTCATTTTCACCAATAAAAATTGCATACGGAATACCTAACTTATCCGCATATCCTAACCGTTTTTTCATCTTACCTTCTACAAAAGATACCTCTGTTGCAATGCCACTGTTTCTAAGTTGCGTTGCAAGTGCAAGGCTTGGTGCAAAATCATCCATCATAGATACAATTAACACACGGGTTGGAGTTGATGTACCAGTTTTTAATATGCCTTTTTTGTAAAGTTGATCAAAGAGTCGAGTGAGACCAATCGAAATTCCAACCCCTGGAAGTTTCTGTTTTGTATAATAACTGGCCAAATCGTCATATCGTCCACCCGAACACACCGAACCAATTTCAGGAAATTCATCAAGACGCGTTTCATAAACAGTGCCGGTGTAGTAATCTAATCCACGTGCAATTGTTAAATCAATTGCAAAGTTTGTATTTGGCACCCCAAACTCTTTAATAAGTTGTGTAACTTTTTCCAATTCATTGACACCATCAACAAATTGAGAATTTTGAATGTTTAACTTTTTAAGTCCGGACAGAATATCATCACAAGACCCCATCAATTTAATAAAACTAAAAAGCTGATCAATTATTTGAGACGAAAGATCAAGTTTTTGTAATTCATCACGCACTGCTGCGTCACCGATTTTTTCAATGCTGTCAATTGTCTGCATAACTTGAGTAGCTTTATCAGATATCCCCAAGCTTGCAAAAATTCCATTTAATATTTTGCGATTGTTGATGCGAATTGTGAACTTTTCAAAACCAAGCTTACGAAAAATCATATATATAATACTTGGAATCTCAGCATCGAAACGAATATCTAGCTCTTCATCACCAATTACGTCAATATCGCATTGGTAAAACTCGCGAAACCTACCCGCCTGAGGTCTTTCTCCACGATAAACCTTTCCCATAGCATAACGCCTAAATGGAAAATTCAGCTTACCATAATATTCAGCCACATAACGAGCAAGCGGCACGGTTAAATCAAAACGCATCGCAAGATTTGTGTCACCCTTTTGGAACTGATAAATTTGTTTCTCGGTTTCCCCAGAGACTTTGGCTAGTAGCACCTCTGCTCTTTCAAGAATTGGCGTATCAAGCGGAATGAACCCAAACATTTCATAAGACTGACGGATGGTATCAAAAATTTTGTTAAAAACCATCTGCTCTGCCGGTAATAATTCCATAAAACCTGATAATGGATTGGTCAAGATTGGACCGTTAGATAGCGACATATTTTTCCTTTTTTTGTAATATAGACTTCATTTGCCGCACATACTTTTGAATTTATGACACAAATATAATTATTTTATTTTTCACGTCAATATTAATTTTCATTAGGAAAATATATAAAATAATTATATTTTGAATATCATAACAAAATACCAAATATTATATTAAAAAGAGATATATTTACGGTTTTCCCACATAAATAAACCTACGAGCTTTTGCTTTTATATTTTGCTTTATATAAAATATTTAACGTACACTACAAACTCCAATTTCCAAATCTGCGTTGGATTCTGGAAAACTGGATAAGTTTATTTAATTGGGAGGTCTTGTTATGTTAAAGTGTTTAGCCCATTTGCCATTGGTTGCAGCAATTGTTTTATCTTCTGCATTGAACGCGGAGAAATCCACACCTGTTAATACAATATCCGACGATTCTTTTTCTTATCAAATTTCCAAAGATTTGCAATTCGCAGAAGAGTGCGACTCATGTTGCAATATAACCGGATCGACATCCGATATTTCAATCGAGATTAGAGCATCACAAAATGGAACTGATTTTGATGGTTTATTAGTAAATACAATCAAAGAATTAGTTAATGAAATAAATGCAGAAAATGCCGCTAATATGTATCTGGTTTCCGTTAAAAATATTTTTAGCAAAGTCATAGACGCGACAACCTTTGAAGCTCTCGCAAACAGCAAAAGCGAAGATGAAGCTAAGCAAGCTTTGGGCAATTTATTTCAAAACATGTTAAATGCGATGACATCAAAAAATACTATGTTAGAGCAAGCAATTTACTTTGCTACTTTTTCTGATGAAATTTTAAAAGATATTACAAACACAATGTCAGCACTTACTCAAGAGCATGTCATCAAAATGTCTCAATTTCAGTATGAAAATGGAAAACAGGATATGGCTAAAGAAATTAAAAAAATATTTGATGAATTTTTAATAAACATGTTAAATGCAACGGCAACTGTATTCGAAAATCACGGATATAAAATTGATCGACAAAGCCTTGGTTTATAATTAAAACAAATTCAAGAATTTTTCTGATTTAGAATTTTTTAGGCCGGTAGATGAAAATCTACCGGCTATTTTTTAATTCAAGAACCCTTTAATCAACAACTGCTTTGCCATAATAGAATCAATGCCACGGATTTGAAGGTAGAAAAGTTGTTCTTCGTCTATAACTTTTGTAACAGCTCCATGCTTACACTTAACATCTTCATTTTCAATCTCAAGCTGCGGGCTAGAAATAACATGCGCGTTTTGTCCAATTATCAAATTGCGATTAACTTGGTTAGAAAATGACCTGCAGGAATTTGCATGAACTTTTATTGTGTTATCACATTCAATTTTTGCGTCATCAAATAAGACATTTTTTATACAAAGACAACTGGATGTATCACTATGTAAATGATTTTGAATTGTTCGAAATTTAAATTTTTGAGAACTCACGGCAATTGATCTAATTCGAATTTTTGCATTAGCGTTAGATCCAGTTAGATTGAATGCTAGTCGTTTAATTAAAATTGAATTACTGTCACCAAGCTGCTGTAAAAACACCTGATTATACTCTGAGTCGAAATTAGGCTTTAACTTACATGTGTAAAAAAGCTTACTGTTCTCGTGTAAATCAAACTCAATTTCATGCTCAATACTTGGTAGTTTTAATAAATCTTCGAAATCAACTATATCGTCGACAATCTCGACGCTAACATTTTTATCTAAAACTATTTTTAAAGCAACATAAGAAGGAAAGCTACTAATCCATGGATCCTGAAACGAGTTCAGGATGACAGCTTGATCAATCAAGTCTTTAAGTTTGATCAAAGATCCGGAAGATTTATCGATAGTAATTTGAAGAAAATTTTTCTGATCAGAGCTTCTAATACTCACCCAACGCTCCCTTCCATTTCAAGTTCAATTAATCTGTTAATTTCTACTGCAAACTCCATTGGTAATTCTTTTACAAATGGTTCAACGAAACCATTAACTATCATTGTTCGCGCTGAATTCGCATCGATTCCACGACTTGTAAGATAAAAAAGTTGATCATCATCAATTTTACTTACACTGGCTTCATGTGCACAATTCACGGTATTATCAGCAAGATTCATACAAGGGTAAGCATCCGCACGCGATTTTTTATCAAGAATCAAGGCATCACACTGGACAAAAGATTTACAATTCTTAGCACCTTTAATAACTTTTATAAGTCCCCTGTAACTTGAACGCCCACCATTTCTGCTGATTGATTTTGAAATCACTCTTGAACTGGTATTTGACGCCAAGTGGATCATTTTTGCACCGGTATCTTGTGTCTGATCATGGCTACTTGCAATTGCAATTGATAAAACCTCTGCTTTTGCACCCTCTTCTTTTAAAACTACAGCCGGATATTTCATTGTTATATTACTTCCTAAATTTCCATCAATCCACTCGATAATGGAATTTTTGGAAGCAACAGCACGTTTGGTTACAAGATTAAATACATTCTTAGACCAATTTTGAATTGTGTAATAACGCACTCTTGATAATGGTTTTGCAATAATTTCAACTACGGCACTATGTAATGCACTTGTACTATAAGCAGGAGCAGTACACCCTTCAACATATGTAACAATACTTTCTTGGTCAGCTATAATCAAGGTTCGTTCAAATTGACCTACTCGTTCGGCATTAATTCTAAAGTAAGCCTGAAGCGGCACTGTCACATGAACCTTAGGAGGAACATAAATAAAGCTTCCACCACTCCATACCGCCGTATTCAAAGCAGCAAATTTATTATCGTTATATGGTACAACGGTACCAAAATATTCTTTAAAAATTTCTGGAAATTCTTTAAGAGCAGAATCAGTATCAAGAAAAATTACGCCTTTTTCTGCCCACTCTTTTTTTAAATTATGATAGACAACCTCTGATTCATACTGAGCCCCAAGCCCGGCCAAATATTCACGTTCTGCCTGAGGTAAACCAAGATGTTCAAATGTTTTTTTTATATCTGCAGGAACATTCTGCCAGGAGTGTTCTGTTTTTTCAGTTTGCTTAATGTAATAAAAAATATTTTGCGGATCAAGAACTGAAAGATCTGGCCCCCACTTGGGCATTTCCGAATCAACAAAATATTGCAACGCATCTAATCTTATTTTAAGCATCCATTCGGGTTCTTGTTTTTGATCCGAAATTTCTCTTACTATTTTTTCATTAAGCCCAAGATCTGATTTAAATGCATATTTTTTATTTTTATCTATCATGCAACATCTTTCCATATAACTCGAGTTTGAAATATCAGAATCGAAATAGCGGCAGGAGTCATACCGGGGATTAATTGAGCCTGAGCAATAGTTGACGGTTTATACTTAATTAATTTTTGTTGAAGTTCACGAGTAATGCCAGGCATATCTTTATATTCAATCTTTTCTGGAATCACCAAATCAGCAAATTTTATTGTTTTCTCTGCTTCCTTATTCTCTTTTTCAATATAACCATGGTATCTAATTTCAGCATGGATACAGAGTAAAGCACGTGGTGATAAAGCTTTAATTTCAGACTCATTTAGCTCTGAAGCTTTTAATTTTTCTTCAAGCTTTAACCTACATTCAGCTTTTATCTCTTCTGTAAAATCAATCGAGTGAAACAGTTTAAATAGCAGATGATTTTCAGGTAATTTAATTATATCAAGACTCTTTTGTATTATAGATTTTTCTTTCAAGAATTTTTCATACAATTCATCAGAAATAGTTCCAAGTTTTTTAGCATATGGCATTAAACGTAAAAATGTATTATCTTGCCGTAAAATTAGCCTTCGCTCTGCCCTTGATGTAAACATTCTATATGGCTCATCAATACCTATGGTCACCAAATCGTCAATCATAACACCAATATAGCTTTCCGACCTGGAAAGAACAAAAGGTGCAAGCCCTTTATGTTTTAAGCTTGCATTAATACCTGCAACTAATCCCAAGCCTGCAGCCTCTTCGTATCCGGTTGTTCCAATCAACTGCCCTGCAAGGAAAAGACCTTCAACATTTTTTGCCTGTAAAGAATGATCCAGGTTATTAGGCTGAAAAAAATCATATTCTATTGCATACGCGCATTTTGAGATAACTGCATTTTCAAGTCCTTCGATGCTTTGAATATACTGCATCTGAACTTCAAGCGGTAACGAAGTTGAGAGTCCTGCAGGGTAACTTTCAATTCCGTCTGCACCTTCCGGCTCAATAAAGACATGATGCGATTTTTGCTCTGGAAATTTCTTAACTTTATCTTCGATTGATGGACAATAACGTGGGCCAATTCCTGAAATAGCTCCACCATACAATGCAGACAAATGCATATTATTACGAATTATATCGTGAGTCTTCTCGTTAGTTTTTGCGATATAGCACGGATATTTTTCTTCAACATGTAAGTCATCGAATTCATAGAGATATTCAAGCTCTTGTGCCGGCTGACGCTCTAGTTTTGAAAAATCAATACTTGAAGTTAATAATCGTGGAGGAGTCCCAGTTTTTAGTCTTAAAATTGGAACTTCCATTGCTTGTGAAATTGACTCAGAAAGACCGATGGCTGGAGCTTCTCCTCTGCGTCCGGCAGGATATCGCGTTTTACCAATGTGTATCACACCATTTAAAAATGTTCCGGTTGTAACAACAACACAAAAAGCATTAAAAATATCACCAGCAGAAGTTCTTACGCCAATTACTTGTTTTTTACCATTTATAGATTCAGTAAGAATATCTGAACCCATACCATCATAAATATCAAGATTTGGAACTTGCGATAAAATTTGGAAAGCTGTTCTACTGTATGCGAATTTGTCAATTTGAAGACGTAGCCCTTGAACAGCCGGCCCTTTACTTGTATTAAGCATTCTGGCTTGAAGGTAAGTCTTCGTACAAAGTTGAGACATAAGACCTCCCATTGCACCAATTTCAAATACAATATGCCCCTTGCCAAGCCCACCGATGGACGGATTGCAAGGTGCTGTAGCAACTTTACTTTTATCTAATGTTATAAGCAGTGTACTAGAACCCATTTTTGCTGAAACATAAGCAGCCTCAACCCCAGCATGTCCACCACCAATAACAATCACATCATAATTTTTATTCATACTATCCAGATTTAAACATATGAAAAATCAGCTTAAACAAAGCTAAAACTCCTATAGCAATTGTACTACAGAATAAAAATAGCTACAAACACCAAAACGCAAAAACAATTTAATAGATCACATAAGAATCAATATAATACAAATAGAAATGTTGATAACTTGTTAATAAGTTGTTGATAACTTGTTAATAAGTTGTTGATAAGTTATTAACAAGTTATCGAAAAACACGAACAAATCAGTTATTCCAAAAAGAGAACCCTCTAATATGCTATTCAGACGTAAGAGTCTAAGTTATCCACAAGTTATCCACAAGTTATCCACAAGTTATCCACAAAAACGTAAAGTCTTGAATGCAGCGTTGGGATGTAGATTTGATTGCCATGCAAGCAAGTTATCCACAAAAAAACGGGAGCCTATTATTACTATACTATTATATAAATATAATATAATAATAATTAAAGCTGATTTATAAATTTTTCCATAAAATAAATACTTCTGTCTTTGTGTTTAAATTGTTTAACTTCACATTTTTGTTTTTTGATCTAGAATTAAGCATAGGTAGGTTTTTATTGGCATTTTTAACCAAAAGTTGGGATAAGAGTGAATCTAGCTGATGTTATTGAGGGTCTTGTTGAAGAGCGTGGTCTTGATCGTGAAAAAATTGTTTCTGTAATTTGCGATGGGATGAAGGCTGCTTTTGTCAAAAAATTTCCTCAAACAAATTTTGCCGTTTCTTTTAATAAAAAGTCTGGCAGTTTAGAGGTGTTTTCTGAGAAAAATGTAGTTGCCTCTGTAACTGATGAGGATAAAGAAATTTCACTGCGTAAAGCCAAAGCTATTAATCCTGATGTGCAAGTTGGTGAAGTCATTATGGTGCCATTTGATGAGCATATTGGACGAATAGAAATTTTGATGGTAAAGCAGTTAATTGCCAGCAAAATACGCGAGCTTGAATCGTTTGCTGTATTTAATGACTTTAAAGATAAACAGGGAAGTATCCTTATTGGTGTTGTTCATAAGCATGAACGCAACGGTATGTCCATAAAAATTGGTGAAGTTTCAGCTCTTTTGCCAAAAGACAATTCTATTCCAGGTGAGATTCTAAAAGTTGGAAATCCTATAAAAGTTTTATTAAAAGAAGTATTACCAACTCCAAAGTGGGATTACCAGTTAATATTGGATCGTGCTTCTTCGGATTTTGTTAAAAGTCTTATTGAAGTTGAAATTCCAGAAGTATTTGAGGGCTTGGTTGAAATTAAAAAAATTGTTAGGGCTCCTGGGTATAAAACCAAAGCAATTCTTGCTTCAACCAGTAAAGATATCGATCCTGTTGGGACGTGCGTAGGGGTTGGTGGGGCTAGAATTAAGCCAATTCTACGTGAACTTGGTCAGGAAAAAATAGATCTGATAGAAGCAACTGATTCAACTGAAGACTTGGTGCGAAATAGTTTAAAACCTGCTGAGATTGACAAAGTTGAAGTTGTGGGTGATAAAAAAGCCATTGTATGGTTGGCCCAGGATCAACGTTCTTATGCAATTGGAAAGATGGGTCAGAATATTTCGTTGGCATCCAAGCTTGTTGGTTTGGATATTCAATTACAAGATATCAATCCATTGAGTGGAGATATGTCATCTATGCACGATCAAATAGATGTTGATAGTGGATCTGTGCAAGGTGATGATGAAGAGTCGTAATTTTTGAGCACTTTCGAGTGAGATTAGCATGAGAATTTATGAAATAGCTAAAGAATTAGGTGTTTCAAGTAAAGATGTTATGTCTTTTTTGAAAACCTTAGGTGTTGATTTTTCCAATCATATGTCTGTACTGACTAATGATGTTGTTTTAAAAGTAAAACAGCGTTTTTCTGAAAATAAAAAAACAGAAGAAAAGACAAAAAAAGAATCTGAGAAAAAAGAAGTGATAGCAAGTTCTGAAAAAAGATCTGATACGAAAATAGAATTAAAAAAACAAGTATTTAAAGAAGAACCAAAGGTAAAAAATATCGTGCATCAAACTCGAGAAATTGCAAAAGAGGAAATAGATATTCTTCCAGAAGAAAAACCTATTTATGTTCCAAAAAAATCTGATTATATAGCTGAACCTCTCCATTTGGCCGAGGACGAGCTTATTGATGAGGTTATTGAAAAGAATAAGATAAGTAAGCTTTTAACGACCAAGATTGGTTTAGAACGAAGGGTGTTTAGGCCTGGTCGACGTAAAAAAAGACGTAAAAAACAGGTTGCTGTTGTTCCTGAGGCAAAAGTTGTTAAAGAATTAGTAGTAGATAAAAGTTTACCATTGTTTGAGGTGGCGGATCTTTTGGGTAAGCAGTCCGGCGAATTGATTATGGCGCTTATGAGAAAAGGTATGGTCTGCAACAGAAATCATATTCTTTCAACTGATATAATAAAAAGCTTAGCGGATCATTTTGGGGTTGCCATTTTGGCTCCTCAAAAAACGGATGCTGATAAAGTGGCTAAATTAAGAACGGACACCGGCACATCTGTTCATCGTTGGCCTGTTGTTGTTGTGATGGGACACGTTGATCATGGTAAGACTACATTGCTGGACTATGTAAGAAAAATGAATGTTGCAGGATCTGAAAAAGGTGGTATTACACAACATTTAGGCGCTTATGAAGTTGATAGTAAGCATGGTAAAATAGTCTTTATAGATACTCCCGGCCATGAAGCGTTTTCTCAAATGCGAGAGCGTGGGGCAAAGATTACCGATATAGCAATTTTAGTTGTTGCTGTTGATGATGGAATAATGCCTCAAACGGTTGAAGCAATAAATCATGCAAAATCTGCTGGGGTTCCGATTATTGTTGCTATTAATAAAATTGATAAAAATAATTCTCCTGCTGCACTTGAAACAATTAAGAGGCAGCTTGCAAAATATGAATTGATGCCTGAAGATTGGGGTGGAAATGTTGTGGTTGTTCCTATTTCTGCCAAAACAGGTCAAGGTGTTAATGAATTATTGGAAATGGTTGTCTTACAATCTCAACTTATGGATCTCAAAGCTGATGTGAATGTTCCGGCTCGAGCATTTATTTTGGAATCAAAGGTTGAAAAAGGACTTGGGCCTGTTGCAACAGTTATTTGTACTCAAGGAACTTTAAAGCAAGGTGATTATTTTACATGTGGCTCAAGTACTGGACGTGTTAGGGTTCTTATCAACAGCCAGGGAAAGCGTATTTCGCAGGTATCTCCATCAATTCCAGCTCAGGTAGTTGGATTTGATAGTTTTGCTAGTGTTTCTGACTGGTTAACCGTTGTTCCGCAAGATGTTTATTCGAAAGCAAGACAAGATAAGCAAGAAGTTTCTCAGTCTGCAGAATTGAACCAACAGCAGGGCGTAACAATGGGAGATTCAGGCTCTCATGTAAAAGGTGAAGCTCAAAAGGTTTTAAATTTAATTATAAAATCAGATACGCGTGGATCAATTGATGCTGTTCTTGGGTGTGTTCAAAAGCTTTCAAAATTAAGTAAAGAAATTAATTGTCCAATTCGTGTAATGCTTACTGGAATCGGAGATATTTCTGAAAGTGATGTCGAACTTGCAGAACATTCACATGCAATTGTTTATGCATTTCATGTAAAGCCTGAAAAAAATGCAGGAATGTTGGCAAAAGAAAAAAATGTTGATATCAGACCTTTTGATATCGTTTATCACTTGATGGAAGATATTGAAAAGACTCTTGAGAGTAAGCGTAAAATTGAGACCGTTTGGAAACAATGCGGTGAAGCTACTGTTAAAAAAGTCTTTGATATAAAAGGCGTTGGGATAATAGCCGGTTGTTATATGCGTGATGGTGTGCTTTCAAAGGGTAACAGGGTTACGTGTATCAGAGATGGCAAAGATCTTGGTTTTGGAAAAGTAACTAGCTTGCAACGTGATAAAAAATCCATCAAAGAGGTTCACGCCGGTTATGAGTGTGGATTTGTTTGTGACGGTTTCAATGATTGGCAAGAGGGCGATACGGTTATATGCTCTTCCGAGGTAAAAGATAATCAAAAAAAATAGGTTTTTATTATGAATAAGAACCTATCAAAATTTATAACGAATTTATGGGAAAAGTCAGCCGAAAAAAAACGGCTGACTTTTTTTGAGAAGATATTTTTCTTAATTTTTTGTTTTTTCGAAAAATTTTACTGCATCATTTTTTTTATTACCCAAATTTTTGGTAAAAAAAACGGCAACAAAAACGTGCCTAATTTAAAAGTTATCTCAGTGGGCAATCTCTCAGTTGGGGGAACGGGTAAAAGTGTCTTTGTGGGGTTCCTGGTTCAATTTTTAGAGGGTAAGCGCTGCGCAATAATTTCTCGAGGATATGGAGGTCATCATAGTGGTGATAAAAGTCTTTTAGTTGGTGATGGACAAAATTATTTTTGCGCTCCGGATACATGTGGAGATGAGCCATATATGCTTGCTCAATCATTACATGTTCCTGTTATTGTTGGTAAAAATCGTTATAAATCATGTTTGTTGTTACGTGAAACTTTTGGTTTATCTAAAAGTTTTGCAATTCTTGATGATGGGTATCAAAACCATCAATTAAAAAAAGACTTTGAAATTGTTTTGGTAGATGCAAGAAGTCCTCTGGGTAACGGTCATTGTCTGCCTGCTGGTAATCTAAGAGAAAAAGATTATTCGCGTGCTGATGTTATTATTTTAACGCATGCTGATGAAATCAGTATTAACAAAGAAATTTCTGAATCAGTGCGTTCTGAACAATTATCAAAAATCAAAACAAAATTTTTCCCCAAATTTGATCAAAGCAAAATTCTTTTCGGAATACATAAACCAGTAGGATTATTTTTATTTGATGAACAACAAATTGAATTGCATGATTGTAAAGATAAGAAATTTTTGGTTTTAGCTGCAATTGGTTCGTTTAGTGGTTTTTTACAAAGTTTGAAAAAATTTGGTATTCAAACCGATCAAATTTTACAATTTCCAGATCATCATAATTATTCATTTGAAGATGTTGCACTAATTTTTGATACAGTAAAAAAATATGGATTGAATGGTGTTATAACGACACAAAAAGATTGGAGTAAATTATCTTTTTTAATGGGGAAAAATAAATTAGACATTTTTGTTTTTAGAATTACATTCGAGTTTCTTATAAAAGATGAAGAAATTTTATTTGGAAAATATTTAAATATTTGCACAAATGGATCATAAATATGAATTACAGATTTTTTTCAAAAACAGCTTTGATTATTTTTTTATTTGGTGCACAGTTTTTGAGTGCCGTTGAACTTTTTTTAAGCGGTGATGAATATATTGAGGTTGCAGCTTTTAACGGTCATATGAATGCAGTTGCTTCAGTATCTTTTAGTCCGGATGGAAAAATTTTAGCGCTTGGGCTTTCAAATGGAAGAGTAGAATTATGGGATACTGAAGAAAAAAAACTTAAATGCAATTTCATTAGTAATTTTGGATGCATATGGCCGTTAATATTTAGTCCCGACGGTAATTTTATTTTATTAAAATCTTTAAGCGGGAATGTTAAGATATGTGACCTTACTGGTCGCGAAATTAAATCTTGTTTTTCTGAATCTTATCCAAAGCAAACATCTTCAGTAACGATTAGTTCCGATGGTCGTTTAATAGCGGCAGGGTACCTCGATGGAAAAGTAAGATTATATAGTTTAGCTGAAAATAAATTTGTAAAAGAAATTTGTGTTTCCGGTTGTGTGATAAGGTCATTAGCTTTCAGTCCTGATCAAAGATCAATTATTATAGGCTGTTCTAATGGTGCAATTGTATTATTGGATATGGAAAAAAATCTTGAATGTCGATTTACTGTTTATTCTTGGAGTATATCTTCAGTGGCATTTAGTCCGGATGGTAAGTTGGTAGCAGCGGCTTATTTTGATGGGAATATTAGATTGTGGAATGTTGAAACAAAAGAGTTAATACGAGAATTTTGCGCCTTTCCCAGTGATGTGGTTAAGGCAACTTCTATAACCTTTAGTCCAAATGGGCGATTGATTGCATCGGGATATTTTAATGGAATTGTAAGATTGTGGGATATAATAGGAAATAAATGTATACATGAATTTTCTGATCATCGTGATACAATAACTTCTATTAAATTTAGTCCTGACGGAATGAGACTTACTGCAGCCGGTGGAATTTTGATAATGTGGACTGATAAGTTTGCAAGTAATGCTATGCAAAAATTCAGAGAAGCTGATAAAAATTCTTTAATTATGTTTGCAAATTGTATACATCCGCGACTTGGTGTAGATGCGCCTGCGAAACTTTTGTACCCGGATCTTTTACGTTGGATTTCCGAATATTTTAAAATTACTCCATGGGTAGATGTTTTTGAGAAGTAATTGACTATATAAATTGTTTTGTGAAAATTGAAATCGTGAATATTAATAAATTTTTTAAAGCAATATTTTTAGAATGTGTTTTATTGTGTATTTTTGTGACGACAACTCAGTTAGTTGCTGCAATTTCTAGATTAGATTTGTATTTAGATAAGCAATTTAACGAACGTAATGATAATAAACCTGCGCCGATTGTTTTTAGCCCGGATAATAAGTTAATAGCATTTGTAACTCCAAATAATACAATTACGCTGTGGGATTTGAAAAGGCAATGTCGGTTGTGTGAATTTTTTGGGCATTCCAAACGTATAAATTCGATAGCGTTTAGTCCGAATGGCAAGTTTTTAGTATCAGGTTCTTCGGATAAAAGTGTGAGATTATGGAATGTGCAAAATGGAAATTGCATTTATAGATTTTCCGGGTATAGATCTAAGGTTTGCTCAGTGGGTTTTAATCCTATTGGCTCACAGATAGTTTCCATGTCTTTTGATGGAATGGTTATGTTACTTGATGTATTTACATACAAGATTATCAGGGCGTTTTTCTGGCCTTTGTGATTTATTATGTACTTTTAGTTTGAATTTTTGCATCCCTCAGAGTACAATTCTTTTGAGAATATTTTTGAGAAAAAAGTAGGTAGTGAAGTTTTTATAATCTTTTGAAGAGAGGGAGGCTAGTTATGAACTTTGTTTTAATTCGGCATGTCTTCTCATTTATTTTTTCTTTTTTTCTTGGATTTTACTTAATTCCGAAAATAATTAAATCGTCGCTTCGTTTTGGTATAATGGATGTTCCGGATGGTAAAATAAAATGTCATCAGGCTCCCATTCCATATCTTGGAGGAGTTGCTATTTATTTATCTTTTATTGCAACATTGTGTATTGTATATCCGTTTGAAAATAAAATAGTTTGGCTTTTGCTTGGATCGTCTTTGCTTTTGTTAATCGGTTTGATTGATGATTTGCATGTTTTGACTCCCGCACGTAAGTTTTTTGGACAAATGATTGCAACCGGGTGTTTTTTAAAGGGCGGATTTTCTCTTAAGACGGAATTTTTGTCATCATATTTTAATTTATTTATTTCAGGGTTTTGGATGCTTTCTGTAATTAATGCATTTAACCTTGTTGATGTTATGGATGGGTTGTCTTCTTTAATAGCAATTGTTTCTTCTTTTTCTTTTTTTATTATTGCAATTTTGTTTAAGCAGTACGAAGTGAGTCTTTTACTTTCAGCATTTTTAGGGGCTGTACTTGCATTTTTCATTTACAATAAACCACCTGCAAAAATTTATATGGGAGACGCGGGATCTATGTTTTTAGGTGGATTTCTTGCTTCGGTTCCGCTTCTTTTTTCTTGGAGTAGTTATTCAATTGATGCTTATTATGCTCCGGTTATAATTTTAGCCATTCCATTACTTGAAATATTTTTTTTGGTATTAATTAGAACATCAATAGGTATTCCATTTTACAAGGGAAGCCCTCATCATTTTTCAATTTATCTTATGAAAAAAGGATGGAGCAAATTTAATGTTTTATTTTTTACCATGATCATGGGGTTTTTATTTTCGGTTACTGCATTTTTATTTTTGTTTAAGATCATTAGTTTTTCAGTGTTAATTTTTATTCTTGGATTCTTATTTTTAATTTGGTGTTATTTTGTTTTCTACAATAAGAAAACAGATAACGTGATCAATCGTTGATTTTTCATAATCCTTTTGCATAAATTTTCTACATGTGGGTTTATGTTGGTTTTTTTATGTGAAGGATTTTTATGCGTATGAATTTAAGATTTATTTTATTAATTCAATTATTAGTTTTTCAGGTTGGTTTACTTACTGCAATTTCAGAGTGGAGTGTTCTTGTATACATGCAAGCAGATAATAATCTTTCAGAATTTGCAGATAAAGATATGGTTGAAATGATAAAAGGATACCAAGCTGCTATGCCAAGTGGTGCACTTAATGTAAATACCTTGGTTCAGGTTGATTATCCGCAAGATAAAAAAACTTGGAGATTTAAAATTGATGGTACGGGAAAGATTGAACATGGTTCTTTGAATCAAGAAATGGGCGAGCATCCTGCAGAAGAATTAATTGCATCGGCTGCGTGGGTTAAAGAAAATTATGCGGCAAATCATTATGCAATAGTGCTTTGGAACCATGGAAGTGGAGTAGAAGATTATAGAAAAATAAATATTGGGAATACTCGAAATTTCAATAGTATTTGGATGGATATTTTTGATGCAAATATTTTGAATGATAATAAAGTTAAAAATTTTACCAAACAAAATTATATTAAAAATAATGCAAGTGATACAGGGTTGGGAGGCTTATCTAAGAATGGGCGTGGAATTCTTTATGATGATTCTGAAAAAACATGTCTTACAAATCAGGGTTTGAGTTATGCATTATCTCGGATAAAAGATATTTTGGGTAAAAAGATTGATTTGGTTGGAATGGATGCATGCTTGATGGCAATGGTTGAGGTTGCTTATGAAATAAAGGATTATGCAGATATTTTGGTAGCGTCGCAAGAAACGGAGCCGGGTTATGGGTGGGATTATTCTGGAATTATTCTGCCTTTAGTTAACGCTCCTTCCATGTTTACAGCAGACAGATTGGCTAAGTTAATAGTGGCATCTTATGCAAATTTTTATTCATCGACGAATATGCAAAGTTATACACAGTCTGCTATAAATCTTAATTTATTGGATCAATTGCGTGCTCACATTGAACTTGTTTCTTTAAATATTTTGGAGTGCATGGGATGTAAATCTGCTGTAGTAAAAAAAGCTTTGCGTGCGGCAAGATTGAATGCAAAATCGTTTGAAACTGCAAGTTATGTTGATTTATATTCTCTTTATTTTGCGTTACATGCGGAATTTACAAAATTACGTCACGATGCAGAAAATGAACATCCATCATGTTTTGGATTTTTAAATAAACCTTCGCCGAATTACATTCCATGTTTGGATCAATTAATTCAACACTTGAATGATGGCATTGGGCTTATACAAAATGTTGTTTTTGCAAATGTTGCTGGGGCAAGAAGTAAAGGAGCTAATGGAATTTCGATTTATTATCCATTTTTAGCTTCATCAATACATCCATCTTATCCGAATACTATGTTTGCTCGAAATACACATTGGCTTAATGTTCTTAAAAGCATTTAATTTATAAATTTATTTTAGGAGAATTTTATGAGTAAGATTTTTTCTAAAGCATTACTGAGTGTTGTGATTTTCAATATATATTTTTTATCCAATCTTTTTTCTGTGGATGAGTGGTCTTTGCTTGTTTATATGCAGGGTGATAACAATTTGTCTAGTTGTGTTGGGGCCGATATAGAGGAAATAATAAAAGCGCATCGAATGGCAACTGGGAGTCAATTTTTGGTAAATACATTAGTTCAGGTTGATTATCCGCAAGATCAAAAAACATGGCGTTTTAGAATTGATAAAGATGGGAAATTTGATGATGGGTCTTTGAGTGAAGAAATGGGTATTCATCCTGTGGAGGAATTGGTTGCATCAGCCAGATGGATGAAAGAAAAGTATCCTGCTAATCATTATGGATTAATTCTTTGGAATCATGGAAGTGGGACAGAAGATTATAGAAAAATTAAGGTTGAAGTATTGGAGAAAATTAAGGACGATTCAAAAAACAGCAATCTGAACAATAATCTTACCACTTGCAAGCGGGGTATACTATATGATGATTCTCAGGGGACATGCCTTCGCAACGAAGATTTGGAAAGGGCATTGTCTCAAATTAAAGAAGTTTTTGGACGAAAAATTGATTTGGTTGGAATGGATGCATGCTTGATGGCAATGGTTGAAATTGCTTACCAAATAAAAGACCATGCAAATATTTTGGTTGGCTCGCAACAAGTTGAGCCTGGGACCGGGTGGGTTTTTGACAAATTTTTGGCTCCACTAATCAGTGATCCATATTCATTTAATGCAAAAATTTTAGCGAAATTGATAGTAAAGACATATGGTGATTTTTATATTGGAAATTCCACTCAGTCGGCAATTGATCTTAATTTGCTAGACTTACTTTGTGGGAATATAGATGCTGTTGCAAAATCGATCTTGGAATGTTTAAATTATAGATCACCTGCTGTTATTGGGGCATTAAAATTTGCGCGTTCGAATTCATTGGAATTTGATAATAAAAACTATATTGATTTATTTTGTTTTTATCGCCAGTTAGATGCAAAAATTCCAGTATTGCGGGATGAGATAGAAAATTCAACACAGTCATGTTGTTTTGTAAAACCTCCTCAAAAGTATTTTGCAGCGCTTGATTTGCTGCATCAACATTTAAGTGCGGGAATGCTTATTATAAGCGATGTGGTTTTTGCAAATGCAGCGAACGGAAATATGAAAGATGCACGTGGCATTTCAATTTATTATCCTGTCTCCAGGTATAAAATTCATCCGTCTTATCCAAAAACTATGTTTGCCCAACAGGTTTCAAGTTGGTTAGAGTTACTTAAAAAGTTTGTTTAGTAAATCTGGATATTAAAGCTTAAGGGGAATTTATGCGAAAAATATTAGTTATTTATTTGTTGCCGTTTTTATTTTTATATCAATATGCTTTTGCTATAGCAGAATGGACAATGGTTGTTTATATGCAGGGCGACAATAATTTATCATCAATGCTTGATCGAGATATGTCTGAAATGGCTTCGGGTTTGGCGCGAGTGAACATTGATCCGGACCATTCTGTTAACATTTTAACACAGGTTGATTATCCAACGGATAAAAAAACATGGAGATTTATAATAACCCCAACCGGTAGGATTGAACACGGATCTTTAACTTCTGAAATGGGAACGCATCCGATTGATGAATTAATTGCAACAGGTCACTGGGTAAAACAGGAATGTCCTGCAAAAAAATATGCATTTGTGCTTTGGAATCATGGAAGTGGTGTTGAGGATTATAGAAAAATTTCATTTGAGCAAAATATAAATTTTAACAGCATATGGATGGATATTTTTAAAGATGAACCAGTAGAAAAAAATACCAGTAAAATTGATATAACACCAAAAGCAAATACAACAGAAGAATTAGGAAAAGATCCCAAAGATTTAAGAGGTATATTATACGACGATTCTGAACAAACATGTTTGACCAATCAAGGCTTAAGTGAAGCGTTTAGACAGATTATGAATATTTTGGGACAGCCAATTGATGTTCTAGCAATGGATGCGTGTTTAATGGCCATGGTAGAAATTGCCTACCAGGTCAAAGATAGTGTACGAGTTTTGGTTGGATCTCAACAGGTTGTTCCTGGATCAGGATTTTATTACACTACGATAACATCGCAATTGGCATTTAATTCACAATCTGTTGGTGCTATGGAATTAGCCAGATTAATGGTTCAATCTTATAATGATTTTTACTCCAGAACGTCTATTAAAGATTACACTTTATCTGCGGTAGATATTAGATTAATTGACGCCATGAGAAATAATATTGATCAAGTTGCAACAACGTTGCTTGAATGTTTGCAGTATAAGCCGATATCCGTTCGTCAGGCTTTGAAATCAGCTAGAGATAAATCAATGCATTTTGAAAATAATAGCTATATTGACTTGTATTCGTTTTATGAAAATTTAAATGCAGAGCTTATAAAACTTCAAGCTGAAGCCGATAAGGAAACCCCTAGTTGTTGCGGTTTATGTAAGACTTCTCCAAATTATGAACCGGCGTTGATTAGATTGGGACAATTTTTAAATGATGGCTTCGCTCTAATTCCTAGAGTTGTTTTTGCAAATACCACAGGGGAAGAATGTCGTAGTGCACATGGTCTTTCCATATATTATCCTTCATCCATTCTTTCGATTCATTCATCATATTCAAAAACTCTTTTTGCACAACAATCACAATGGTTTAAATTAATTAACGCTAACTCGATAACTCAAAAATAGCTTTAAAAAAATCCTTTCTCAC
>CAZMQG010000020.1:0-28267 GCA_964568625.1 uncultured Pseudomonadota bacterium
CATTATCAACGGCAATTCCTTGAGCTTGCCAGTTAGAAGGGCTGTATTTTGTCCAGTTTTCGTCAGCTTTTATAACAGTAAAAATATTGGTAAGTGATAAAAATGCCAACACCAACGAAAGCAAATTTTTTCTCATAACTATATCTCCTTTAAAACTTTGGAAATAATACGAAACGTGATTTTATGGAATATTAATAAAATATTTCTGCCGTTTCTCCTTTCATAAAAAATGCACAACAAAATAAATTACATGATGTCAGAAGTCTAGACAAAACATTTGTTAGATTGCAAGACTTTGGATGAATAAAAAAAGCGTCCAGTATTTACTGGACGCTTGCATAGTTACTATAAATAAAAAATAAATTTATTTTTTAGATTTAGGCTTTTTACTTTTGTTAGAGATTTTAGTTTTTGAACTTTTGGTAGTTTCTTGAACCAATTTTGCCGGTTCAAGAGCATTTACCAGCACATCATCCATTGACTCAGCATAGATTAATTGAAGTGACTTATCCAGTTCAGTTTCAAATTCTTTTATATCCTTCGCATTGCTTTTGGGAACAATTACTTTGGTAAAGCCCATTCTTGATGCGGCCAAAAGTTTTTCTTTTAGCCCTCCAACAGCAAGGACTCTGCCTCTAAGGGTAACCTCTCCAGTCATTGCGGTGTTGCAATGTACCGGTCTGTGCGTAAGCGCAGAGGCTATTGCTGTACAAAGAGTTATTCCAGCAGAAGGGCCATCTTTGGGAATTGCTCCCTCAGGAACGTGTACGTGGATATCATGGTCTGAATAAAATCCATCTTTTAATCCAAGTTCCTTTGCTTTAGATCTTATATAACTCATTGCGGCTTGTGCGGATTCTTGCATTACCTCCCCAAGTTGGCCTGTCAAGGTTAATCCGCCTTTTCCCTTCATTACAGCAATTTCAACTTCAAGGACATCACCACCGACTTCTGTCCAAGCCAGCCCTGTTGCAAGTCCGATTGTATCTTCTCTTCGTTTGTCTTCACGTTTAAACTGAGGGGCTCCAAACCATTTTTCAATTAACTCATCATTGATTTCAATTGTGGTGAGCTTTTTATTTTTAAGTAAGCTTTGGATTGATTTTCTTAATATTTTAGCAATTACACGTTCAAGTTGGCGAACGCCAGCTTCTTTTGTGTACTCATCGATTAATCTTTTTAATGTTACATCACTTAAATTAATTTTTTCTTTGTCCAAAGCATGTTCTTTGAGTAGTTTTGGAATTAGAAAATTTTTAGCAATGTCAGTTTTTTCTTCAAGTGTATATCCATTTAAATAGATGATTTCAAGCCTGTCCAGTAGTGGATAAGGGATACTATCTACGACGTTTGCTGTTGCAATGAACATAACTTTAGAAAGATCGTATTCAACTTCAAGAAAGTGATCAACAAATGCTTTGTTTTGCTCAGGGTCAAGTACTTCAAGCATAGCAGAGGCCGGATCACCTCGAAAATCAGCAGACATTTTATCGATTTCATCCAAAACAATTACAGGATTTAAAACTTTTACTTTTTTCATTGCTTGAATTATTTTACCTGGCATTGCGCCGATGTATGTGCGACGGTGTCCACGAATTTCTGCTTCATCGCGTAAACCTCCAAGCGAAATTCTGACCATTGGTCTGCCTAATGCATCAGCAATTGCTTGAGCCAAGGATGTTTTCCCAACTCCTGGAGGGCCGGATAAACATATGATAGGTGAACGTTTTAACTTATCTCCGGCATATTTACGAGCAGCCAAGAATTCGATAACACGTTCTTTGGGTTTCTTCATGCTGGCATGAGAAGAATTTAATATTTGTTCTGCCTGAGTTAAACTTACAGTATCTTTTGATTCTTGTTTCCATGGTACTGTGAGTATCCAGTCGATATAATTACGACTTACAGAGGCCTCCGGTGAAGTAGGTTGCATTTGTTCGAGACGTTTGAGTTCGGCTTCAACTTTTTCAAGAGCTTCATCAGGAAGGCCAAGCTTTTTAGCTTTTTTTCGAAGCTCGTTAATTTCCTGTTGATAGTCTTCTTTTCCAAGTTCGCGTTGAATTGCACGAAGCTGTTCTGTTAAATAATAATCTTTCTGATGTTTTTCAACTTGGCTTTGTACTCGTTTTTTTATTTTTTTCTCTGCGCGAAGAATTTCGATTTCTTTTTTAAGTAAAACACATATGCGTACAGCGCGTTCTTGTAGGTCTACGGTTTCAAGAATTTTTTGACGTTCGATGAAATCAAGCGTCATCTGTACGGCAATTGTGTCAGTTAGATAATCAAGATCTTCAGGCCCACGAAATAAACCAAGAATATCAGCAGATAGTTTTTCGTTGAGATAAACATATTCTTTAAATAAATCGTAAATATTACGCCACAGGGCTGCATTTTGGGAAGCATCTTGAATTTGTAGAGTTGGGAGATCTTGTGCTGTTACCCCGATAAACCCTTCTTCTTTCTTGAATTCAATAGCTTTTGATCGTGAAAGGCCTTCAACTAGAATTTTTAGCGTGCCGTTTGGCATCCTGGCAATCTGAACAATAACCCCCCTGGTGCCGATTTCGAATAAATCTGATGCAGTAGGTTGTTCAGCATTCATGGATTTTTGCGCAACAACAAAGACCTCTTTATTTGTGCGCATAGCAGATTCGACCGCTTTAATTGAAATTTCGCGACCTACAACTACCGGAATGATGCTTCTAGGCAAAGCAACAAGATTTTTTAGTGGTAAAACAGGTAAAAATACCGGTTCTCCATTTGAAACTAAGTTTTTTAAGTCTTCCATGAAATTTAGTTAAAAACCCTCTAGCTTTAATTTTTAAAATAAATTTATACAAGTTAATTTTACAAAACTAAAATTATAATGTAAATAACAATGTTTGAATGTAATTATAGGTAGGAATTTGGATTTTGATTAGATTTAGATAATAAATTAAATTGACGTTTTGTCTGTATGTTTTATACTTCAAATGAACGATTTGGCACTAAAAAGTGCATATTTTTTTCTAATATGAAATTTTGCTAATTTAATTTAAAAACCAAATTTAAAAATGGATTAATAGCTTAGCTCTATGGTAATATTGAAATTGTGTGTTTTGGGACGTTAATTATTTAGTTTATCCCAATATTAATTGAAAAAATCAAAATAAAAAGGAAGCTCATGAGTATTAATTCCGGTGGGGCTGATAGTCCGATCGATGCTTCAAAAACTCGCAAGGCCGTTCTTTTAAAGATATATTTTTTGGCCCAGACCTTTCTTTTGATGACAATTTGTCTTGTGATTTGGCGTCCGCTGAAGATATCAATTTTTTCTAAAATGGTTGGAGCTGCAAGTATTCCGAGTGCCAAGTTGTTTTCTCTTTTGTTTATAATTCCAATGATTTTATTTTATTCTGTGCTTGTTGATGTGTTAAGGCGTCATCAGCTGGTTTATTGGTTCACGATATTTCACGGCGTTATAGGTGTGATCTTTTACTTATTGATGTCGCATCCTGTTTATGGAATTCAAAATACACTTGTAAGCCCAAGTCGATGGACTGGTTGGGCTTTTTATTTTTTTATGGAAAGTTTTGATGCTTTTTTTGCGACAACATTTTGGGCTTTTGCGGATTCGATTTGTAATCCAAAAGATGCGAGAAATTATTACGGATATGTGGTAGCAGGATCAAAAATTGGTGGAATATTTGGGGCTGGAGGTCTTTATTTAATTCTATCTCATACTTCTACAGCTACTCATTTATCGTTAATTCCAAACTCTCTTTTGTTTGGAAGTTGTGCGCTTTTTGTAGCGGCATTTTCAATTTATATATTGAGAAAAAGTGTGTCGCGTGGTTATATGCATGGATATGAGGCTGTTTATCAACTGGAAAAAACAAAGGAAAAAGTTGAGCGAACTTGGTTTGAAATTCTAAAAAGTCCAATTGATGGTCTTATTTTAATCATAAAAAATCCGTATGTTATGGGTATTTTTTCTCTTTGTGTTTTTTATGAGGTAACTGTTGTCATTTTCGATTTTATGCTTGCTTTAAATGCGGATGCAACTTATTCAACGGTTGGAGGAATGACTAGTTATTATGCATTTTATTATTTGATATATAATTTGATTGGTTTAGGCGTTACCTTGTTTGGTACAACTCCGATTTTAAGAATTTTAGGGCTTAGATGGTCGCTATTTGTATTTCCAGTTATCTGTTTGATTTTTTTAATAATTACTTTAATAAGTCCGACAACGGGAGTTATTTTTTGGGTACTTGTTGGATTAAGGGCGTTTAATTATGCGCTTAATCATCCAACCAGGGAAGTTTTGTATATCCCTACGACAAAAGAAATTAAATTTAAGGCTAAGGCGTGGACTGATGCGTTTGGATCTCGAATTGCCAAAAGCTTTGGATCAGTTTTTAATGTATGTTTACAAAGAGTTTCGCCATCTGTTGCTATGTTTTCCAGCTTGGGATTGAGTTTAGGCTTAACGTCAGTATGGATAGTAATAGTCTACTTTTTAGGCAAAATTCTTCAGGATGCGATAGATAATAAAAAAATCATTGGAGAGATTTTAACTTCAGATAAAAACTAATTGGAGAATGCATGAGCGTGCGATTTTTTGGGGTTGTTCGATCTTGGGTTGATAAATTCTTTGAGATCGAAAAAAACGATAGAATAAAATTTGTTAATTTAGCTGTAACATTCTTTTTTATTATCGGTTCTTATTCAATATTAAGATCCTTAAAGGCTTCAATTTTTCTTGGCTTTGTAGGGCGAGAGTATCAGCCTCTCGCAAAAATAATAGCTTTAGTTATGTTGTTTCCTGTGATGTTTTTATATTCAAAAGTAGTTGATAAAGTTCGAAGATATCAAGTTGTACTTATTGTTTTTGTATTTTATGCCATAGGATGTTTGATTTTTGCAGCAATATTTTTGCATCCCGTGTATGGAATAAGAAATACAATGACTTCGCCATATCGGATTATAGGTTGGTTATTTGAATTTTTTATGGATTTTTATCAAGCTTTAATCGTTTCAGGTTTTTGGAGCTTTGTTACATCAATAAGTACTCCTAATTTTGCAAACAAGACGTATGGAATGATTGTTGCTGCCTCAAGAATTGGTGGGATACTATCGACAGCGTTAGGTGTGTTATTGTTAAATAATACATTTTTAGAAGATTGGATGACTATTCCATTGATAGTCTTTTTAGGAGCAATTTTGCTCTTAGGGGCGGCATTTTTTTTGTATAGAATTGTTAAAAAAATTCCACGTGATGAGTTGCATGGTTATGAAGCTGCTTATGTGGCTAGTGCTCAAAAAGAACGAGCAAACAAGAAAACTGGAGTATTTGAAGGTCTTAGATTGATGATTACAGAACCATATGTTATGGGTATTTTTGGTATGGTTTGTTCTTTTGAAATAATCAATATAATTTTTGATTATAAAATGGAAGTTTTGATGTCGATAGAGACTCATAATAACGTGGCTGCTATGAGTCGGTTTATGTTGATTTATACTGGATCATTTCAAGCGCTTAGTTTTTTCTTTGCTTTTTTTGGAGCAACTGCTTTCTTAAGATATGTTGGAATTAGAATTGGTGTTTTTGTTATGCCATTGACAATGTTAGTTCTTGGATTTGTGCTTTTTTCATACCCAACTTTAAGTACAGTTTTTGTGGTTTTGGTAATTTCTAGAGCATTAAATTATGGTTTTAATAATCCAATGCGTGAAATACTTTATATTCCTACAATTAAGGATATTCAGTTTAAATCCAAGTCATGGATTGATTCATTTGGACGAACAATTTCAAAATCATCAGGGTCTACAATAAATTTATTAACGGCTTTTCAGACTGTTGGAACGCAGGCGTTGTTAATGTTTGTGTTTATCTCTTCTGTTTCGTCGATATGGTGTGTAATTGCATATCTTATGGGTAGAAAATATGTCAAAACAGTTGAAAACAATGAAGTTATTGGCATAAGTAATAATGGCGATAATATCTGAAAATGGTATCTAAAGAATTGCAGCAATTTTTACATTTCTATATAATAAAAAATATTTTTACTATTGATATAAGTTACGTATTTTAAAAAAGATTGGTGGAAGCTATGGATAGAAAAGATCAAATCGACGCTAGTCAGATTACAGGAGAAGCGGTTGTAAATGAGCATGAAATTAGGCTTGCCAAAATTAAAGATATGATTGCAAATGGTAAGCGTCCGTGGCCCGCATTTAAACCTGTAGATATGACAACTCAACAAGTTATATCTGAATTTGAAAAAGATCCTCTTTCACCCAAAGTGAGTACAATTGCAGGGCGCTTGATAAGGTTAAGAGACCACGGTAAATCTTTTTTTGGGCATATTCAGGATCGAGCTGGGACCTTGCAAATTTATATCAAAAAAGATGAGGTTGGAGAAGCATCATTCGAAAACTTTAAAAAATTTGTTGATGTTGGCGATATCATTTGGTTAAAAGGAACGATATTTACAACAAAGACAGGCGAAATTACATTAAAAGTATCAGAAGTTGATTTGATTAGTAAATGTCTGCATCCACTTCCAGAAAAATTTCATGGTTTAACGGATACCGAACAACGTTATCGTCAGCGCTATCTTGATTTGATAAGTAACCCTGAAAGTAGAGAAAAATTTAAAAAACGTTCAGGTATTGTTCAGGCAATAAGAACTTTTTTACAAAATGCTGATTTTATGGAAGTCGAAACTCCAATGTTGCACTCAATTCCTGGTGGGGCTGCAGCTAAACCATTTATAACACATCATAATGCATATGATATGGATTTGTATTTGCGTATAGCTCCTGAGCTTTTTTTAAAAAGACTTGTAATTGGTGGTTTTGAAAGAGTGTTTGAAATTAATAGAAATTTTAGAAATGAAGGTGTTTCCACTAGGCATAATCCGGAATTTACTACGCTTGAATTTTATATGGCGCATGGTGATTACAAATCTGGAATGGAATTAACTGAACAACTTATAAATTATGTTGTAAATAAAAACTTTCCATCACCAAAAATTATGTTTCAAGACAATATTCTTGATTTTACACCACCGTTCAAACGATTGACTATGGAAGATTCTTTGGTTCAGATTGGTGGTTTGACTAAAGAACAGATAAGTGAAAAAAATATAGATAATCTTCTTACTGAAAATAAAATAGAGATATCTTTAAAAGCTCCTTATGGTTCAAAAATATTTGCATTGTTTGAACATTTTGTTGAAGGAAAGATTGTTCAACCTACATTTATTATTGGTTATCCAATTGAAACGTCTCCATTGGCCAAACGTGATGAAAACAATCCAAATGTTGCAGCCCGTTTTGAATTGTTTGCTAGTGGCATGGAACTTGCAAATGGTTTTACAGAGTTAAATGATCCATTCGATCAGGCTGAACGATTCAAAGCGCAAGTTGAAGCCAGAAAGTTAGGCGATCAAGAGGCTCATCATTATGATGCGGACTATGTTTTTGCACTTGAACATGCACTTGCTCCAACTGTTGGTGTTGGAATAGGAATTGATCGATTGGTTATGTTTTTGACTAATACCGGTTCAATTAAGGATGTTATTCTTTTCCCAACGCTCAAGCACGTAAAATAAAAAGATGCCTGAATTTATTCGAGGTATAAAATTTTTATGGAAAATAAAAGCATCTGATCATGCTGAAGTTCAAGAAATAGCGTATGCAAATAGTCTTAGCTTTCCAGTAGCTCAAGCGCTTTATAATCGTGGTTATGTAAATAGGGATCAGGTTCAAAATTTTCTTTTTAGTTCATTTGAAAAAGATGTTGGGCATCCTTCAAAATTTAAGGGTATGCAATTAGCGGTTGCACGAATTTTGGATGCGATTGAAAAGAATGAAAAGATTTTGATTTTTGGAGATTACGATGTTGATGGAATAACATCAACATCACTACTTCTTGCCGCACTGATTCCATTTAATACACAAATTAATTATTTTCTTCCAATGCGTAGTGATGGGTATGGTTTATCTGCGTCAGCAGTACAACGTGCATTTGATGCCGGTTATAAACTTATCATAACTGTAGATAATGGAATTACGGCATTCGATGCTGCAATCAAAGCGGAGCAACTTGGATTAGACTTAATTATCACTGATCATCACAGACCGCATGAGCAATTGCCTAACGCTGTTGCAATTATCAATCCCAATCAAAATGATTGTGAATATCCATTTAAGGAATTTGCCGGAGTAGGTGTTATTTTCAAATTAATAAGTTTAATTTATGAGCATAAAAATTTAGAGCTACCAGACAAAATTTATGAACTTTTAACACTTGGAACAATAGCCGACGTAACACCGCTTGTTGGTGAAAATAGATTTTGGGTAAAGTACGGTCTTGGGAAAGTTAATAAAAAGCGCAGTGTTGCATTTGAAGTTTTGCGTAAAAATGCAAGCTTGAATAAATCACTTTTTAGTTCTCTTGATATTGGTTTTATGATAGCTCCACAACTTAATGCTCTTGGCCGTTTGAGTAATCCGCGACAAGCAGTAAGGTTCCTGATAAGTTCAGATTATGATGAGGTTGAAAGAATAGGCCAACTTTTAAAAGAGGTTAATGAGGCTCGTAAAAAAATTGATCGTCAAATTTATGAAGAGGTTGAGTATACGATTCAAAATAGAGCAATTGATTTATCACAAGAAAATTTAATTTTAGCTGCAAGTCGAGATTGGCCAGCCGGAATAATTGGGTTAGTTGCAGGTAAGTTGGCTCAAAATTATGGCAAGCCTGCAATTTTACTGCATATTGATAAAAATGGAAATGCGGCGGGTTCATGTAGGTCTGTTCCTGAAGTTAATATATTTGATGTTCTGCAGAGTTGCGAAGATTTATTAATAAGTTTTGGAGGACACTCTTTTGCTGCAGGACTTAAAATTAAGCAAGAGAATTTACCTTTATTTAAGAAACGGTTTGAAGAAATAATATTAAAAACCGTTGCAGTAGATCAACTTGTTCCCAAGCTTGAAATTGATGGAACAGTACAACTTCCTGAGTTAAACAAAAAACTTATTTCGGATCTTGAGCAACTTGAGCCGTTTGGAAATCAAAATCCTCAGCCAATTTTTTTAATTAAAAATGTTTCGCAACTTAAGCCCCCAATGTTATTAAAAGACTTACATGTTAAGTGCACTGTTTTTGCGGATGGGGTTATCAAGCCTGTTATTTTTTTTAATCGTCCGGAACTTTTTAATATTTTGGCATCGTTGGAAGATAAACCATTTAATATTGCAGGATATGTAACAAAAAATGAATGGGATGGGGTTGTTCAAATTGAATTACAGGGTTTAGATGTGCAAATAGCCCAATAAATGAATATATTAAAATTTGCGTATTTAAGATTTATTTGATAGTATTTTCCCCCTCTAAAAATATTTTGTTACGAATCAAATTGAATAGGATTTTATGAAAATGATAAAGAATGTTTGGGCTATAATTTTTTCAAGTATTTTATTTTTGTCTTATGCCTATGGAATGAATTTTTCGCCAAAAGACGAAGACCCTAATCCAACAATATTATTATTAACCGATCTTAATAAGGGTGGAGATTTTCAATATGTAAAATCTCTTATTGCAGCAGGGGCAGATGTTAACGCCGTAAACAAAAATGGTCAGACACCTTTACATATTATAATAAATAAAGTCATTAGGCCTAAGATGATATATTTGTTATTAGAGGCTGGGGCAAGAGTTGATATTAAAAATAATTTTGGATATACGGCTTATGATGTTTTTTGCAAAAGAAGAGATCTAAATCTTGGTTTAAATGGATTGTCAAATTTGGATGATGAGACTGTAAGAGATAGAGTAAATCGTTATACGGTGCTTGAGGAATTACTTATTTTTGCATCATTTGTACATAGGCTAGCATTAGAATATATTTTAAAAGAACATGCTCAGATTTTAACAGCACTTGATGTTTTAAATGATCCTAGAATTAAAGAACAGTCTTTGTCGTTAGTAGTTCCTAGTAGCTTAAGATCGAGTATTTTAAGAGATTATATTTTTAAAAAATGTCCCGAATTGGTGCAAGATTATAAAGATTATTATTCAAGTCGTTTTAATGACTTTACTGCTCATATAAAACGTGAGATATTCAAGTAATTTATAGCGCTTCCATAAAAAAGCCCTGGTACAAAATCCAGGGCTTTTTTATTTTAAATATTTATCTGAAATGTATATATAAGTATGTGTACTAGTTTAGTATTTGTGTTGATCATGGATATATTGCAGGTGAGCATTTTGCTTGCCCAAAATGAGGGAAAGAGCCCAAGTTTATTCTAGCGTATTTGGCTTTTTAACTCCGGTCAAAAATTGGAACAATCAAAAGCAAGAAGGGTTCAAAGCTCGGCAGGAATATAAATTGTAAAACAGTCTAGATAAAAATTGCTTACAAACCATTGATCTCGACAAATCAGTTTGTTAATGCTAATTTCAGATTTGTTAAAATTTATATTGCATGTAGAAAAAGGGGTATCTTGTGAAGATCTTAAGATTTATGATTTTGAGCGTTTTATCGTTAGCTATTTGTGGTTGCTTGAATTTGAATAATCGCACACATGCTGCACAATTAAAATATGATCTTAAAACCGTTAATTTTGATCAAAATACTTTTGATTGCGTGATTTTAGGAGGTGGAATTGGGGGCCTAATTTCCTCTACTTATATAGCAAGATCCGGATATTCACCTGTAATTATTCAAGGTGAGATTCCTGGGGGTTTGATAACTCAATCAACGGAAGTTGAAAACTGGCCGGGTGAAATAAAAATTAGCGGGCAAGAACTTGCCAATAAAATTAGAAACCAAGCCCTTAGTCATGGTGTCAAGATTTTGCAGGGTAGGGTAGGTGGAGTAAACTTTCAAAAATGGCCATATATAATTTATTTAAAAAGCTTGGATTCACAAACGGTAACGGAAATTAAAGCTTTAACGTGTGTAATAACAATGGGTACAACTCCAAATTTACTGCAAGTTCCAGGAGAAACTGGACCGGATGGATATTTTGGGCATGGAGTTTCTACATGTGCTGTTTGCGATGGGACCCTTTATAAAGATAAAACCGTGGCGGTAGTAGGTGGTGGCGATTCGGCTGTCACAGAAGCCCTTTATCTTTCTAAAATTGCAAAAAAAGTTTATATGGTTGTTCGTGGTGATAAGTTAAGAGCGAGTTTTGCAAGTCAGCAAGGAGTAAAGTCAAAGTCCAACATTGAACTGTTATTTGGAACAAGTGTTACTAAAATTAACGGTGACGGTCAAAAAATTACGTCAGTTTCAGTATTTGATAAAAAAACAGATGCAGAAAAAACGATTGAAATAGATTGTCTGTTTTTAGCAATAGGATCAGTTCCAAATTCTGAATATTTCAAAGATCAATTGTCATTAGATGAAAAAGGTTACATAAAACTTTTTAACTACCAAGAAACATCGAGGAAAGGAATTTTTGCTGCCGGTGATATTTCCGATCCAAAGTTTAAACAGGCAATAACGGCTGCTGGAGATGGTGCAAAGGCTTCATTACAGGCAATAGAGTTTTTGAATGATATTGGACATTCACCCAAGAGCAGTTTAATAAAAAAAACAGACTCTGAAGTTGAACAATCAAAGTTTATAAAATCAGATAGAAAACCTGAAACAAAATCCATATCTGAAGAAAAAAGTGGTGTCATAAATATTGAAAGTGAGTTACAGTTCAAAGATATATTAAGTAAATCCAAATTTGTAATTGCTGATTTTTATGGTGATTTTTGTATTCCATGTCAACAGATGATTCCAATATTTAATAAAGTAGCTCAATATTTTGCAGATGAAGTTGTTTTTGTAAAAGTTAATGTTGAAAAAAATAGTGTGTTGGCGCAAAAAAATAAAGTCAGTGGAGTGCCGACTTTTATAATTTTTAAAGATGGGCAACCTGTTAAGAGATTCAGTGGAACTCGTGGTGATAATAGACTGAAGCAGGAGATAAGCGAGGTAATGGATTAAATTTGGTCCCAATAATCCCATGATGGATATGGTTCGACTTGATCATAATCCTCAAAGAGAGGTTCTTTGAATAATATTCCAAAATAAGTTGGTAATGTTATAGATTCAAGAAGCTTTAGCGCAGATTTAAAATCATCTCTATTTCCGAATCTTACTACGATTTCAGAATCAGGGTCTTTTAGAACCATCTCTAGCGTGGCTATCAATCGTACGAATAATCGTGCAGCAAAACGTTGTTCCTCGATTCCCTCATAAAATTTATAAACTCTTCCATGTTCCATGTATCTGCGTTGAATTTTTTTGCTTTTGGTATTAGGTTTTTGCGTGTTTTGTTCTGGCGTATAATTTTCTCTTATATCATATGGGCCATTTCGCTTTGCATCACTGACTTGCCAGCTGTAAAGCGATTTCCAGTAAGAACTTCTATAAGTTCTGTCATATAAAATACTTGTTGGCATTACTGTTGAATTGTCAAATTCTGATTGGTATTTGCGTACAAAACGACTAATGGTAGAGCCGCCATATTTTTGTTGCTTAAGTTCATTTAAATTACAATCAAATTGATAAATCCCAATATTTGTTGCTCCGGTATTCCAGTCAAATCGATATGGTTGATCCATAACTTGAACAAATGTTTCAGATTTGGATGATTGCTGGGTATTGGTAAGATTAAATATCTTACATTTGTTTAAATTTTCATTGTTTATATTTGATTCCCAAGATGGGAATAGTCTTTGAAAAAGATAAAAACACCCATTGTTGTCCTGAGTTAAAAAACATGGGATTATTTTTAAAAACTCATTTTCCAGATTGATATGGGAATCATAACTATTTTTTGCGAATAAAAGATTTGTAATTGATGCATACCAATTTGCACGTAACATTCTCAAAAAAGGTGCTAGCGAAAGTTCACAGCGGCACTCAGGTTCAAATATGAATTGAACCTTAATATCGTAGTTTAAATCTGTGGTCAAATTTAAATTACAAGCACCGGAGTCTTGTTGTAAATTGGAATATTGAGGTTTTCCAATATACATCCATAAATTGTTTAGATACTGGTTTCCGACTTTATTTGTAAATAGGTCTTGTAATAAATCGCAAAATGCAACTAGACGGCGAAAGGAGAGTAATTGAATATTAACAAAAGACTTTGAGGTACCATAAACTTTTTCAAGAGATTCAATCTCACGATTGAGTTTGTTCAAAATTAAATCATGTAAAAATTTTGATTCAATAAGTTGTTTGTTGTTCTCTAGTTCATTCAGGAGAAGTTTGGTTATGTCTGTAAAAGAAATTCCTTCCAGGGTGTCTATCTTGTGTTGAAGTATTAATTTATACAATGCGATTCTTAGCGCTGTTTCGTATTGTATTGATTTATAAATTTTAAAAGATGATTCGTGATTTAACAAACAGTTAAGAAGTTCGCCTCCACTTACAAAATCTTTATAAAAACTGTAATTTGGATCAGCGTCATTGTAAAGTAATCCCATCTGCTGTAATAAATAGTTAACGCGTAAGTTTTCACGTGAGGAGCGAGGGTACATACTTAAAAAATCAACAAATACAACATTTTGGATGTTGTTGTCTTTTAGCTTTTTGACAAGATCATTAAGAAAAACATTGTAGTGTAAAGGTAGCTTTACTCCTAAATTAAAAATCATCTGTTCGGATTCAATATTTTTTAAGCCCTCAGATTTTACATTTTCAAGTTTTTTTAAAAGCCTAATATCATAAGTTTGCTTTGTGTTGAAAATAAAATGCTGTCCTTGATATGAAAAGGGAATATATTTATTGGAATTAATCTTTTTGAGTAGGATATTATTTTTTATAAACCAGTATTCAGGTTTGTTTATATCGTTTAATTTAGCATCTAAAAAACCTTTAGTTGCAATTATATCATCGACATCTTCGATCAGGTTGAAATACTCTTCAAGTAAATTTTTGTTATTTTCCTTAATGAATTTGCGGAGATTTTCAACTTGTATTTTGCTGAGTTCGTTTTCAATGTCAGTGTAAACAAAGCCATCGGGTTTATATGTAAAATGGCTTATTTGTGCTGGAAGATCTGCTATATAAACATCGGTGTTAAATTCAAAGAGCTCAGCTAACTGTGATGAAGTATTATCAACATGTCCAAATGAATTAATATTTTCGCCATGCTTCATCCAATTTTTAATGTTACCTAGCATTGTGCTTTTGCCTACTCCATCAACAAAACTACAAAAAATATAGACAGTTTTTTGGTTATTTATTGGAATAAGTTTCTTAATCATCTTTTGAACAAATTTTTGAGCGTGTAAAGTTACTTCTTTTTTTTGTTTACAGGAAATTTCAATTGGATACGTGAGATCTGGTCCCGTAAAGAATTTTAAAATGGGAACTTCTGAGTGGATTAAACTTTTTACGTATTCAATAGAAAACAAAATATCTTGCGTTCCCGCTACCTGTTTGTTTCCAGTTTTAAATGCATTTGTGTAAATTGTTTCCCAAAATGTTACTAAATTTTTAAAAATTCCATCTATGTCTTTAGATCTATATTTTTTAAAAATTGATTTGTATGCTTCTGTAATTAAATCAAGCGATTCTCCAAATGCGTGTTCTTGAAAAATTTCAGCTCGATCATCAAAAATAGGAATGGTGTTAACATCAACATGTTCAAAAACAGGTTCTACCCCCGGATAAATTTTTTCAGATACTTTATTAAGATCTTTAAACAGATAAGCCGTCATAAATCCAAATCGATTATGAAGTCTTAAAGACCAGCCGACTTTGGTTTTTAGAATCATTTCGTCGTCAATTTGTGGCTTTGTAAAATCAGTGTAATAACTTGGAACGGCATTTTCTTCATAACCTAAAATGATCATTCGTCCTGCAATGTTGAATTTTTTTTCTTGTAATTCTCGAACAAGGTCCTGTAAGCTTTTGGCTGTTTGGTTTAAAAGGTATGGATGATATTCATGTGTGTAGCGTCCTTCAGGATTGCATTCGTAGTGATTTATAAAACTTTCTACAAAATTTTGGTCGTCAATAGAAATTTGATAGGGCGAATTTTCAGCAAACGTACTGGTGAAAGTTAAAATAAGAGTCAAAATTCCTATGTTAAACAACATCATTTAATTCCGTAAATTCTTTGTAATAATTAGAAGTATCATCTGCTCCATCAGAAGTTGGTTTTTCCGCATTATTTAAACTATCTCCACCGAGTTTCTTTTTTAGAATTCCAAGCAACTCTTTGCATGTTTTTGTTGCCTCATAATAATCAGCTTCTTTTGGCGTGTTGCGTAATTTTTCAAGAAGGTATTCGATTTCGCTAAAATATTTATTTGCCATATTCAAATCTTTTAACAAAATTCCTTCGTTAAAAAATTTGACTTGATAGTCGAATGCAAGTGCAAAAAATGCTGTATATGAAATTAGATGATTTTTTTGAAGATAGCTTAGTAGTGTTTGAGTCTTAGGAATTAATGTATCTTCCTGATAATTAAAATATCCTACAAAATCATCCCATGCAAAACCGTTTTCGAATGTTATTTTTTTGTTTTTTAAATTTACTTTTGCGTGTTTTAAAAAATCATGAATAATACCACATTGGTCTAATACGTACTCCCAGTAGTAACTTAATCTGAATCCCTTTGGTGAATTTTGAAAATAAAACCAAGGTTCTTTTGTGAATACATGAACAATATCATTAAGTGCTTCTGCAATTTGTTCAGGCGCCATATCAAGAAATTTTTGTCGGATTACATACGCTTTTGGATAATACTTTGCAATATATTCATTATAAAACGAACTTAATTTTTCATCAGCTTCGAAAGAACGTATTATTTCGTCGTATATATCTTCGTTTTGGATATCCATGTCAATATCAATATTAACTTCGGAATCTTTACCGAGCTCAAAATCAGGCATTGCGTTTTGTTTAAGCGTTTCAAACATAGCGTCGGTAGCCTGAAATCCGGGGACATTTTGCTCATTTGTATTATTATTCAACATACCAAAACATGGCATTGAAATACCACATAAAATTAGCAGAGCTGTTAAATTAATTTTGTAATGCATTATTTTGCAAAGAATCTTCTTGTAAAAAATCTTCTTCATATAAATATAGTCCGCAATCATAAATAAATTTTGAAAATTGTTTGCAAAAAGCCAGGTATGATGTAGTAGCCTGTTCAACTAATATTGAATGTTCTTGAGCATCTGTACATGAATTCAATATGCATGAAATTTTATCAGTAAATTGGTTAAGATTTGCAGACAAAGATAAGATATCTTTTTCAAGACAAGCAACTTCAATGCTATCGCGCCCAGTGTCTGAGATTACCATACATTTTATGAACCCAACAAAATCTTCGAACCATCGAACAAGTGTGCTGTGGTTAATTAAGATGTCTGCAAACATGAGATCGAAGAATTTGCTTGCATGTTCGTCTTTGGAATTCTGTTCGTGTTGTACTAAAAAAATTCCAAGTTGTTTTATCAAATCATTTATTTTTGCATTTTTTTGTTTATAGAAGCTGGAATCCAAATCAATTCCGCCGAATTGGTTTTTCAATGCATTTCCACTTTTGTTAATAATAGTCCAAATTGATGCGGCGATTGCTGTGTAAATAACAAAATCCAACGCCTTCAAAGAACCTTTTTTTACTCTGTTAATAAAAAACGTTTTTTCTTGATTTTCTTTTTCTAGTCTATTTATTAATAATCTAAGTTTTTTTAATTCTACCTTTTTAATTTCAATATCTAGCTCTTTGTCATCAAGTTTATCTTCATGTGATTGATTATTTTTGGGGTTAGGTTGCGTGTTAGAATAATTATTAAAAATTAAAAATCCAAGTCCAGTACATCCAGCACCAATTGCAAGATATTTAAAACGTTTAATCCATGTTGCTTGAGATTGCAATTGCTCATATTTTTTAAATGACTTATCAATTCTAGAAAAATCAACATGCTCAAGAACTATTTTTTGTGATTCTTCTTTTAAAGTGGTTTTTACATTTTGCGATGAACAAGTACTTATGCATAACGAAAATATTGTAAAAATACGAATAAATAGTTTTTTCATTTTAAATATCATGTTAAATGATTGTACTAAAATCCGCCTGCAAATGAAGTAGGCCCGTCATTGTTGTATCCGTAAGCATTAGAACCTGAATAAGCGTTATAAGAGTTAGGTTTATAAGTTGATGCAGTGCTTGTGACCGTATCTTTTATCGAATATGATTTAGGTTTTACTTCTGTTTTGAGTTGTTCAAATAAATTCCACAGATTTTTCTTTATTGCAGGAATAATTGTTCTTTGAGATTCAAGTTTTGTATCCAAATCTTTAAGTGATTTTGAATTTGTTAACAATTTACAAGTTGTTTGTAGCATCTGGCAAATTTGATTTGAATAAAAAACTACAATATCATCTTCATCATAATATTCTCGTCGTTTTTCAAACAATGTTATAAAATAAGCGAATTGCTCAGCATAACCTGAAGCTAGGCTTGCCCACATATCAATTTCTTTTTTAACTTGTATCTCAGTTCCAGTATCATCAAATTGTCGAGAAACCGAATCGAGGCTTCGGGTAGAATCACGCAGTCCATTACGAAGCATATTGTCGATGTCGTCATAGGCAGCCATTATCATTTTTTGCCAACCATCGAGTTTTTGGTTTTCAAATGGCTCGTTACTGTCGTGGAATAGAACATTTCGAACTTTGCGTCCAAAATTGATCAACCCATCAAAGAAAAAATCCCACAAGCTTCCAACTGATCTATCTATAGTATTTTTTGCTTTTTCTCTTACGACTTCACTTAAAGCTCCTACCATAAGTACAGTGCCTCCTTTAAAAGCTCCATCTGTCCAGCTTTTTATTTTAGCATCGTCATCAAGCGCACTGTTATAACTTGGGCCTGCTAGTGCTTTTGCAATTAACATGCCCCATGGATCGTTAGACTCTTCGTCGCTTAGTGAATTCAAAAGCAATGTTAAGCATTTTTCGCGATCTTCATTCCATCTTGCAAATTTAGGATCTTTTTTTAGGTCATCAAGCATAATCTTTATTTCAGTATCTTGCTTTTCTTTTTCTTGTCTAATAAGATCCAACTCTCTTCCAATTGCCTCGCGACTTTCACCTTCTCCGTGTTGAGCTGCTAAAGTTCTAAGTTTTTTGTTTAAGTCGTTAATTTGTTGCTGAATTTCACTTCTGGCATTTATTTTTTCAAGTAGCGCATCGGGCATCAATTCATCCTTTTTTATTTTATCAAATAAGTTAAGCAAACCCATTAGAGAGTCAGACTTTGCCTTTTTGTAATCAAATTTTGCTGCTTTTCCCCCCCAAGGAGAATTTCCATACAAAATTTTACTGTTTAAGGCATCTTCCCTATAAAGGGCAGATAAATGTAATGTAAATATGAAGGAAAAGAATGCTGCGAAAGTTAATTTTTTAATGTTCATTTTTTAACCTTTGGAAAAATAAATTTTTTTTCACATATCTATGCCTCAAATATACAAAAAATAGCATGTAATCCATGCAATTCGTGGCTTAGATTGAAACAGGATTATAACAAGATTATGTGGGAATAGGCAAGGTGAAATCAATAAAAAACTGTTTTTTATTGATTTTGTTTGTTTTAGACGTAGGATCCTTAATGTATATAAAAAATTAGCAGGTGGACTTGACATTGTTCCTTTGTTCCATTGTAACCTTTATGACCAGATTTTCATGAGAACATTGTCATTTGGTGAATACACTCCTAAAGTCAAAACTTTACAAAAGAAAATTTTTCTATAGTATCCACTCAGAAACTTAAACAGATTGCCGATGCTAAAGCAATGGCTACAGCAGTTGTAAGTACAGCTAAAGCTGGAGGAGCTCTTGTAAGTGCAAGTGATGCCGCAAATTTAGCAAATACTGCTGTGAAAGGTGGGATGGCAGTAGCATTACCGGCTGTGGCAGTTGTTGATATGGTTGGAGATATAGGACAATTTATTGGTGATTTTTTACCATGTATATAAAATATATAAAAGAAAAAATTCCTGAGATAAAGTTTGTATTATTTTTCCTGCTTATACCTATGTTATTGGTGATTGTATTTATCACATGATAACAACTAACCAAAAAATAATAATTAAATGAAGGAATGATCGTGGGATGTATTGGCGATGCACTAGTGAGAATCCTAAAGAAGCAGTTTCCTGATTATTTTCCTGGAAGGCCTATGTCTGTTGTAGAAGGTATTTTTCTTGTATGCATAGGTTTGTTGATTCTTGCTTGGTTTATATATTACCTATGTACCCATAAGCGAACAAATGAGCAAGCAAAAGCGGATAGGGAATGGTCAAGAGTTAGGCTAGCTCCTTTCTTATTTATCTACTCGCTTATACGTATGCTTTTGAAGAAGATTGCTCAAGTGTTTAATCGCAAAAAATAAAAAACTGCCAATTCCGGTAATTAATTCAAAGTACTCAATTCAGGCCTATAAATGCTTTTTTAGGTATTTTCCGGTAATACTAGCTTTATACTGTGCCACTTGTTCAGGGCGACCTTTGGCCACAACATAACCACCGTTTTCGCCTCCTTCAGGTCCGATATCAATCAGATAGTCAACTGATTTTAGGACATCAAGGTTGTGTTCTATTACCAGAACGGTGTTGCTGCGGTCAACGAGCTTTTGTAACACAAATAGTAGTCGTTCGACATCTGCACTGTGTAACCCTGTTGTAGGTTCATCAAGTATATACATGGTGTTTTTGTCGCGTTTTGCAAGTTCATTTACCAGTTTGATACGTTGAGATTCTCCTCCTGAGAATGTTGGAGATGCTTGACCAAGCTTGATGTAATCAAGTCCGACCTCGCATAAAAGATCTAATCGTTTTTTAATTCTAGGGAATGTTTCGAAGAATTTACATGCTTCAAGAACTGAGAGATCAAGAACTTGTGCAATATTTTTCCCTTTAAATTTAATTTCTAGGGTTTTTTGATCATAACGAGTGCCATTACATGATTTACATGTGACAAGAACGTCTTCTAAAAAATGCATTGAGATTTTATTGTGGCCTGCTCCTCCACATTCAAAACAGCTACCCTGAGGTACGTTGAAACTGAAGCGGCCTGCAGTATAACCGCGAGCATTACTTTCCGGAAGTGATGCGAACAGATTTCTTATCTCATCAAATATTCCAAGGTATGTTGCCGGATTTGATCTGGGAGTACGTCCAATTGGACTTTGATCAACAAGAACTACGTTTTTTAATTGATCTACGCCGAGGACTTCGTCAAAGTCTTTTCCAATAGCATAGCCATTTCTGAATTGATTATGCAGTGCGGCGGCAAGCGTATGCATTACAAGGCTGCTTTTTCCGGAACCTGATACTCCTGATACTGCAGCAAACACACCCACTGGAAATTGTACATCAATATTTTTAAGGTTGTTTGCTCGTGCTCCCTTTAATGTTATAAATCCGGTAGGTTTACGCCGATGTTTGGGAGTTTCGATTTTACGTTTTCCTGAAATAAATGATCCTGTCAAAGAGTTTGGATTTTTGCCAACTTCTTGTGGCGTGCCAACTGCTGTAATTTCTCCACCTAAAATTCCTGCACCCGGACCCATGTCGATTAGATAGTCTGCTTGATTAATTGTGTCCATATCGTGCTCGACGACCACAACAGAGTTTCCATGGTCACGTAACATTTTTAGCGTTTTTATTAATTTATCATTATCTCTTTGATGAAGTCCGATACTTGGTTCATCGAGTATGTAAAGTACACCGCTGAGAGCTGATCCAATTTGTGTGGCAAGGCGAATTCTTTGGCCTTCTCCTCCGGAAAGGGTTCTAGCCGTTCTTGTTAAATTTATATAAGAAAGGCCAACATTTTTCAAAAATGTTAGACGATTTATAATTTCTCGCAATAAAGGTTCGGCGATTTCTTTTTGCTCTCCGGAAAAATGAATTGCCTGAATAAATTCCAATAGTTTATCTACCGGCATTGAGCAAAAATCGTGAATATTTTTGTCACAAATTTTTATTGCCAAAGCTTCGTCATGCAAGCGTTTGCCTTGACAGTATTCGCAAACTCGTTCTTGGGCATGAAAGCTCCAGTAAGATGATGGGCCAAATTCATCACTAGATTTTGCAATTGCGGATTCTGACTCATAAGTAAACCCTAATCCGTGACAATTTTTACATGCTCCAATTGGAGAGTTGAACGAAAAGAATCGAGGTTCGATTTCCGGGAACGATCGTACGCAATCAAGACAAATACGTTTTGATGAAAAAAGTTGTACGTTTCCGTCATCTGTAATTACGCCGCACAATCCTCCGTTTAATTCGAAAGCTTTTTCAATTGCTTCTTGCAGTCGTGCTGATTCATCGGAATTTACTTCAATTTTGTCAATAACAATTCCGATGTCATGCTTGTATGTTTTGGGTAATTTTAAATTTTGAATTTCAGATAAATCTTTAAATTTATACTCTGTTCCGTCAATTAAGAAACGATGATAGCCGTTACTAAAAAATTTTGTTAAATCTCCTGCGAATTCGCCTTTTTTTTGAACGGCAATAGGGGCGGCAATCGTTACGATTTTCCCTGAAAATTTTGTAATGATGACATTTGTAATTTTTTGTGGTGATTCAGCTTTAATGGGAGTATTACATGATGGGCAGTGTGGAACCCCTACACGTGTAAATAAAACACGCATGTAATCATAAATTTCGGTAATAGTTCCAACGGTAGAGCGGGGATTGTAGCCTACGGTTTTTTGGTCAATAGCAATTGCAGGACATAAGCCTTCGATTTTTTCAACGTCGGGGCGTTTGGATATTCCCAAAAATTGGCGAGCGTATGAGGATAATGACTCGACATAGCGTCGTTGTCCTTCGGCATATAATGTGTCCATTGCAAGCGTACTTTTGCCGGATCCTGAAGGGCCGGTTATAACAACTAATTTTTCTTTGGGAATTTCAACTGAAATAGATTTTAAATTGTGATCTTTGGCTTTTTTTACTTTTATTACTTTGTCCATAGTTGTTTACCCCCAATTTTACAAAATTCCCCCATCTTTAATTACAGATATATATTTTAACGTAAAAGGCCTTGGATTGCCATATTTTATGACAAAGTGGTGTTTTTGAGTAAAAATGCATTGAAAGTATATTTATTAAAGATACTTAAAGGGTGAAAATCGGATATTTTTCTAAAAACTTGTTCGGTGTTTCCGAGAAGCGGACGTATCATGTTGAAAGTGTCTTGCAGGATTTTTTAATTTAAAATCTTGAGGGGGATTTCCAAAAGATATCCCATTGAAATCAGCCTTAAAATAAATTAGTTCCGGTAATTCAAAGTGTTTTTGATTTTCAGGATAGCCTTCTTCCTGCTCTTTAATCTTTTGATCTCTATTTCCTTGGGCAAATGAGATAAAATCAGTAACTTTTTCATTAAAATATGGAGTATATCCGCAGCCTTCTTCCGAGTAGTACAGTTCATAAATTTTATTTAAAACGTATTGCGCATCGTCTTTTCCGCCGGGAATATATAAAACAATTTTTGGGGCTCCAAGATATTTACACAAAGCTTCTGGAGCTGCCTTTGCTTTTACCATAAGTATTTTTGATAAAATGTCTTTATTTTTATAAAGGTCACTTAAAAAACGAATCCAAAACTTTTCATAAATTATTTCTTTTGGCATCAAATGAATTTTATAAAGTTTTACGTCATAATGGCTTTCATCGTAATAGTGGCATTCTGCGTAACTTTTTGTTGAACAATAAACGTCTCCACATTCACCCCATAATGTAAGATTTATTCCGTTTGAGATGGAAATAAATTCTGCTAATGTAAGAAAGCGAAGTATTTTTAAGACAAATTCTATTTTGACAGACATGAGAGATTCTTGTGGATAATACTGATCCAAAGAATTAGACTCATTTAAAAATTTATCAACTATACAGGCCAAAACATCTTCTTTTTTCCAAATGCCATATTGGGGATTTGCGCGGTAAGATTCGGTAACTCTATCAAGGTAATGGTTAAACGCATGAATATATTTTTTTTCAAATCCTGAAGAAAGGTGCTTGGCTATTGGGGCTGCAAGTGGTGAACGGATTGATTTAATTATATCTTTAAGTTCTTCTGTATTTAAAAATTTTTTATCTTCCATTGCAAAGATTGATAATGGAAAGCTTAGTTGGCTAAAAAGTGGTATCAAAAAAGATATCAATATGTTTCTATATTTCATAGTTAACCTTTTTTAAAAAATATTTAACATTAAAAGCTTTAATCTCTATTTGTAAAAATCATATCAGACAATGTTGAATAAAAGCAATGTTTTTATCTGCTTGCGTTGGCATTGATTGGATTTTTTTGGTGGTTTTGAGAGAAAATACTTATTTGAAGATCTATTATAAATGCAATCTATAAATGATTATTGTTTCTTAGTTTTTAAAATATTGAGAAATATATTTTATCTAGTCAATCTATTAATACATAAAGATATTGATGAATATGTGTAAAATGTTTTTGCATTATAGCTTTTTCAAAAAGAGGGATTGTTGTATGAATAAGACGAAAATAAATAAAAGAATCATATTATTGTTTACGTTTTTAACATTAACTTTGTATTGGAAAGTGGCCTTGCCGGTGATTACTGTGCCAGAGCCAAATGTTGAAGTAGTTACGGTATCTGATCCAAATGTTGAAGTAGTTACTGTGCCGGATCCAAATGTTGAGGTAGTTACAGTGCAAGATCCGAATGTTGAAGTAGTGACTGTTCCGGATCCAAATGTTGAAGTAGTAGTAGTTACTCCTGATGTTCCAGTGGTAGAAGTTGTTAATACAGATAATACTCTCGTTAGGGATGATTCTACGGTCGTATATACTCGAGCAGTTTTTCCCTCTCTATTAAATGCCGTTTACATTGACACTAATAATAACATTTATTATTCATCAAATATCTCTACATCAAATCCGACTTGGACAAAAATTGATGGTACGGCTTACGAAATTGCTCTTGGAACAGATGGGAAAATGCTTATTGTTGGAACAAATTATACATCTGATGGAGTAATCTACGAATCTGCCGGAATTTCTCGAACTTCTGCTGCATGGACTGCGTTATCCGGAACTCGAGCAACAAAAGTAGCTATAAGTACAAATGGGCAAGCTGTTCATGTTAATAGTGCTCATAGTATTTATTACAGAGCGAACTCTACTTCTGGGTGGGTGCAGATTGATTGGTTAGGAGTAGATGTTGCAATTGGGCCTGATGGCAAAATGATTATGGCTGGTGTTGATTTCATAAGTGTTGGTAGAAATTCTGGTAAAATTGGTCAATCTGATGGAGTGGTTGGAACAAGTGGAAACTGGAGTACAATGGCAGGAACTGAGGCTTATAAGGTTGCCATTGGCACAGGGGGACAGTCTGTGCATATTGGAGGTAGTAATACTGTTTATTACAGAGCTAATTCATCTTCCGGATGGGTTTATCAATCAGGCTTACTTGCAAAAGAAATTTCTATGGTATCTAATGATGGAACTGGGACAGTATTTTATCTTGATAGTTCGGACAATAAAATGTACTTGTATAATGTGGCAACCAATACAAAAGTTTTAATACCTCCATATCCTGGAACTACTCCAAAAAAAATTGCAATTAATACAAATTCAACAATTAAAACAAATCTAGATGCTTTGACTTCCGCTCTTGCTTCTACATCTATTGGTATAGGCGTTTCGTCTGATGTTTGGCCTGCACAGAAAACTATGTTTTCCATTGTGAAATTCTTCGATAGTATATCTTATCAAGGTGTGAATGGTGGAAATATAATTTATGATAAACTTAAAAGCTTTTATGATGCTAGAACAAATTCAGTTAACACTTCCGATTTAACGTATTTAACTAACTTACGTGCATTATTAACAGAATCTGTAGGTAAAAGTTTTTTGACTACTACCGCTGCAACCGGTGTGGTACCTCAATCAACTAATGTCTCAAACTGGTTGGCTCAAGTTATTACCGAAATGACTACACCTGGTGGTACGAAATTTTTATTTGATCCAAGTAAAGGGACTGAAAAGGCATATTATGCCGCAGATAAGTGGCTGGCAAGTACTCCTGATTATATGATCGTTAAATTTAAGGCGCAAGCAGCAAATGATATATATGTTCATTTTGTTGCTGATGCAGGTACGGCAAGTAGTACCAATTATGTGCGACTAAATATTGGTGGGCTTGGAAATACAAAAACTTGGTTAAGGAATGTTATAAACGGGACATCTTCGGATATCAACATAATAGCGGATACAGCTGCCGTAAATTCCTCAATTTTAACTGATTATTGGATTAAAATAATTGGTAATACAGTGACTTATGGTCGATCTGCGACTGTTGGTGCCAATCAAAAAGGAGCATGGACAATTCCTGGTGCTTTAAAAAAACTAAAATATGTTGGATTTGGAGGATATAATCAATCGGTAGCCTACACAAATATTTCGATTGCAAGTCTTAGTAATGAAGAAATAAATAAATATGAATTTTCAATAGCTCTTGATTCTGCAAATACGCTGAGTTTGTTGAATGCACTGGTTGCAACAGGTGCGTCTACTACAACCAAAGCTGTTTATAATACTTTGTCCTATCTCGCTAATTACCCAAGTACTGATAAATCGATTTATACTAAAATCAAAAGTTTCTACGATGCTAAAAGTGACACAACATTACCTGCCGTTAAAGATTTATTAGCTGCAGCTGCAGGCAAAAAATTCTTGACGGGAGTAGTGGCAACAGCCACAACTCCAGCCACATTACAGCAACTTGAAATTGCAACTTGGCTAGCTCAGATAAATACTGCCATTAACTTGAACACTCTTAAATCAGACCTCACCACTGCATTGGCGGCCTCAACAACTCCCACTTTGTTAAATACTAATTTCGTTACTGTTGCTAAATTTAATGTAACTACTTTACAAGGTGCAAATGGCGGGGATCAAATCTATACAAAAATACAATCTTTCTTTAATGCTCGAGGTAGATTGAATTTAAATGATTTAAAGACATTGCTAACAAATTCTGCAAATAAGAACTTCTTAACAGCAACGCAGAACTCAATGGTATTGAAGTGGTCGGAGATTGTAAAGATAGAAGTTGAGTTAAAACCGGATATTGACGGATTAACAAAAGACAATGTTGTTAACTTAATAGGTGACGCAACCAAAGTTGCAAAGATAAGAAATCTTAGGGCTGAACGGGCGTCGTTACGTTAGTAAAGTAAATTCGGTTTAACGTATTTTATATAATTCTTATGCAAGTAAATTTAAACAGGTGGTTTAAGAAGATGGTCGTGAAAATAATAGTGGGGTAGTAATGAAGCTTTATGTGTTGTCGGTGGCGTCTTTTGTGTTGTTATTTAGAGTACTACAAGCCACAGTTTTTATAACACATGGGCTTGGTACGGATGGGATCAAGTATTATCAGAACAGCAAATATATAGATTTAATAAAAGAATCGGCACAAAGCTTGGGGCATGAAGTTATTTGCATCCCATGGTTTGACATAGATAGTCCTGGAAAAGGCTTTGCGGGAATTTTGCCGCAGGAACGAATTTCTGGTGCTGTTAAAATAGCAAAGGAGGTTTTAAATGAAATTAAATCCGGTAATAAAATAATTCTTATTGGGCATGGTTATGGTGGACAAGTGATGGCTTGCGCCACCAGATTGATTAATCCGGAAAATACAAAATTGACTGATTCTTTCATATATGAGTTGATCTATTCTATAAAAAATTTAGGACAAGATACTGAAGATGTTGATCAGGTACGAACAAGAACAATAACTCCTGAGGTGCTTTTAAAAACTTTGGTTTGGGGGTGGAAGATTTCTAAAACTGTTTTTAATGCTATTGAGTCGTCAAATGTTATTAATCCAAATTTAACGAAGTTAATTAAGCAAAACATATCTCTTAAATTTATAGATGAGATAAAGGCTGCTTGGATTGATGCGTTCAGCCAAGTGCAAACTTATAAAAACAAGCTTTTTAAAAATGATATAGAACGTTTTGATTGCAAAAATTCGATTCAGATTATTTATACGATAGGTACGGCGAATAATGGAGATAGTGCTTTTTTACCAGATATGAAAGTGGTTCAAAATCATATCAACTTTTATTCTGTGGCTGACTCGCGTCTGTCGATTTCCGGTTTTTCAATTTCAAGCAAAAAAGTTGCATTTCGACACCCAAGAACTACAAATATTGAAGTTTTGTTTGAACCTACCAAAAGTTTTGCGCCTAAACATACAGAATTTTGTGGAAATGTATTGATGGCTCCATGGATTTTGCTAATTCCAAATGAACTTAAAACAAAAAATCTTGGAGGATTTGATAAGTTTAAGTGGGGAAATGCCGGAATTATAACATTTTACGCAAATATGATTCCGTCATTTAAGTGTAAAAATTGAGATTTATGACTAAAAATAGTAGTTTTTCTTGTTTTTTAAACGAAAAGTGTGCTTTTTAGTGAAAAATTGATGACAAGGAGGATTTTTTATGAAGATATATGACTTTTCCGGTGGCTAAGCCTTTGCATAACATAAAAATATACACTATTATTATAATAATATTATTATAAATGGAAATTATTTTTTAGGTTATATTTAGTTATATTTATATGGGGGTTATATCATGAAAAAGAGTTTATTAGTTATTTCATTATTCTGTTTAATTACTTCTTTGGATATGCAAAATGCATTTGGAATGAAAAGGCTTTGGGATGCCATAAGCTCTAGGTTTACACAACCGCAAATACCGGTTTCAACAACTTCTTCGGTTTCAACAACTGAAAACTTGCAAGATCATCAATTTGCAGCACTCCAAGCAGCATCACAAGCCCCTGAAAAAAAGAAGACTAAGGCAGAAGAGCCAGGAGCTCCGGCTGTGCAAAGTTTTTCACTTTTTCCTCTTATCTCATTACCAGAAAGAAAACATTTAGAAACAAAAGAACAGTTGTTGGAACGACAAAAGGCTCTAAATCTTTCTTTGGCAAAAATAAAAACTGAGCTTGATCGACTTGGCTCAATCAAGCAAGCAGGTGTTCAACAAAAGCAATTAATTGCGAGAAAGCAACTTTTATTGAAGCAGCAAAGTGTGCAAAGAAATTTACTAAAGCATGTTACAGAGCTGATCGAAGCGCTTAATGTAATGACGCAGCCCCAGTTTCAGATCGAAGAATCTGAACTAGCTGAAGATTTACAAGAGCAAAGAGAAACGGAGCAACTACTTGAGAG
>CAZMQG010000021.1:0-27512 GCA_964568625.1 uncultured Pseudomonadota bacterium
AGTGAGAAAGGATTTTTTTAAAGCTATTTTTGAGTTATCGAGTTAGCGTTAAATAGCGTATATCCGGAAAACTAGTGCCGACAATAAAATCTTTTTTGTTTGCGTTACTAAAAGGACCTTTAAGTGCAATAAGTGCAAGCGCTACATGCATTAATGGGGCAGGCATGTTGGAATTCCTTTATCTTAAATGGTTGGCTTACTCAGTTCCAAAAAATCTGTCACCAAAATCACCAAGGCCTGGCGTTATAAATTTGTTAGACGTCAGGCCTTCGTCTGTTACGGCTACAATTATTTTGATATTCGGATAGGCATTTTTCATTACTTTAATTCCCTCTGGTGCTGCAATTATTCCAACAAAAATAATTTGTTTCTGATCAATACCCATGTCTGTGATTATTTTTATAGTGTCTGTTCCACTGCCACCGGTTGCAATCATCGGGTCTAAAATAATAACTTGATCAGAAGTTGAAATTTTGGGAATATTTTTGTAATAAAGGTGTGCGATGGCAGTTTTTTCATCTCTTTTCATTCCAACAACTCCTACTGAAGCATCAGGGAACTGTTTTATAAAAGCAGGTAGTAACGCCAGGCCTGATCTTAGTATTGGAATTAGAATAATATTTTTTTTAATTTGTAATCCGGTGGTGGTTGTTATTGGTGTTTCGATATCAATTTTTTTTGTTTCAATAACTGATTCTGCTTCAAGCGCTAGTAAACTGGCTAACTGCATTGATGTGTACCTAAATTCTGCACGTGATGTATTCTTGTTCCTTAATTTTGTTATTAATAAATTTTTTAAACTTGAAAGATTTGAATTTATCATGGTATATTCCCTTAAATATTTTTTTTGTTTTATTGATTTAAAATAAAAAATAAATTAAGAAACAACATTAAGTCAATATATAAATTTTATGTTTTTATGAAGGACCATTTGTGTTTAGTAAATCAAATGTTTTCAGTGTTATTTTTTTTATGTTATTTATATCAGCACATTTGATGGCAACTGATAAATGCTGTGATTGCAATTTATGTAATGAGAGTCTTAATGAACTAAAAGAACAGACGATATCTGCGCTAAAAAATAAATTGAGTGAGTTAGAAAGAATTATTTTTATACGCAAACGTGACTTGACTAATGTTCATGGTGTAAGCGTTGCTGATTTGCAAAAAGAATTAGCGAAATTTGAAGAAGATTATGCAAAATTAGAATTAAAAATTGCAGATTTGGAACATGCTTTTGATGAGTCTCAAGATACAAGTTTTTTAAATACAAACCAGATTAAGACATTGCTTTTAATTTCAGCGATAATCGGTCTTACCGGAGGCCTTGGTTATGTAGGATTCAAAAATATACACAACCGATCTGCCAAATATATTGCTTGTGGTTTGACAGGGTTAATTATTTTGGTTGAACTTTTAATGTTTTATTTTTCTGAAACGATAGCTCTTATTTTTGCAGATGCTAAAACCTTAGATAAAGAAAAATATGCATATGTTTACGAGATAGTGAAGGATCTTGCTCAAAAAGCAGGTATCCCAAAGCCTAAAGTATTTTATAATAAAATGAGTATTCCAAATGCTTTTGCTTGCGGTAGAAATAAAAGTAATGCTTCTGTTTTAGTTACGCAAGGGTTATTGGATTTATTGAATGAACGTGAGCTAAGGGCTGTTCTTGCACATGAAATTTCTCATATAAGACATTATGATATAATGCTAACATCTGCATCCAATGCAATATCTACCCCGGGATTAATTGCGGCGCAAGTTTTGAAAGACAGTATTCATGATCGTGATAACAATAGAAATAGATTGAATTTGGCGGCAGTAACATGTTACTTTTTGGGATTGTTTAGTGAGTGGGCATTTAAATTAATGAATTTATCTATATCACGATCGAGAGAGTATCTTGCTGACGAAAGTGGTGCTAAACTTTGTGCGGATCCAATGGCTTTGGCCAGTGCGTTGAATAAAATTAGAGATAAGATGGTATCTAAGTTTAATGATACAAGTAACTTTACATCTTCAGAACTAAAGTTTAGCAAAGGTTTTGAGATGATGTGCATAGCGTCTCCGTTCAAAGAAAATTCATCAAGTTATGCTGACGATCAAGATGTTATGAGTAAGCAAATTGATTCAGTTCAAAGTTGGATTGAGTGTATTAGCGAATGGTTTTCAACTCATCCATTAACGCAAAATAGGGTTTCAAGATTAAAAGAACTAGAGCGTCGTTATGTTGATTTATTAGAGAAGAGCAACGAAGTTTAGGCTTAATCAAAATTAAGAGAAAGAGAGGGTAGTATATGTTTTTTAAAGATCGTGCGGATGCAGGAAAAAAATTAGCTGAAAAGTTGTTAGCCCATGCAAATCAAAAAGATACAATTGTTGTTGGTTTACCAAGGGGTGGTGTTGTAGTGGCGTTTGAAGTTGCTAAGAAGCTAAATTTGCCGCTTGATATTATAGTTTCAAGAAAAATTGGAATGCCAGGGCAACCGGAGTTTGCAGTAGGTGCTATTACTGCAGATGGAAAAGAAATTTTTGATCAAAGGCTAATTCAAAGTTTTGCATTAGAACGTAAAGATCTGGAAAAAATTATCGAAGCTGAAAAAAAAGAAACTTTGAGAAGAATGCGAGTTTATAGGCCAGGTCGTGCAGAATTAAATTTAAAAAACAAAACTGTTCTTTTGGTGGATGATGGAGTTGCTACAGGTATGACAATGCAGGCGACTCTGTTGAGTGCACGTGGGCTTGGGGCCAAACAAATCATTATTGCGGTTCCAGTGATCCCTCAGGATCAAATTAAGGTGCTTAAAAGACTATCCGACGAAATTATATATCTTGATGCACCGGTTAATTTTGGGGCTATCAGCATTTTTTATAAAGATTTTTCTCAAGTGAATGATGATCAAGTTATTAAATTGATGCAGACTGAATAAAAATGAGGCCAGCTTAACGCTGGCCCAATTATTTTGTCTATTAAATTATATTTGCGTGAGTCTTATTTTTTGCATTTGCAAGGTTTACTTCCACATTTTGGACATTTACCGCATTTACATGCGCCACAGCCACATTTTGGGCAACATTTTCCACCACAAGCCATCATGATCTCCTAAATTAAAGGGTTAAACTTTAAATATTTTTAATGAGGGATCGATCTTTTTTGTCATCAATTTTTTCTTGTTCCTTATTTATAGGTTCAAAGTACCTTGTGATGTCAAGTGTTTGAAATAAAATATTAGATTGATTCTTATTTCCTATAACATAAATTTCCGGTAACACAAGATGGCTACTTTCTACGGACATAAAGTCTCCAACAGGCACATATATGTTTGATGGTTTGGCAAATATGACAAGTGTTAGCGGATTTATTTTATGATCCGTTGGTAGAGGGATTTCTTTCACGCTCCAATACTGTGTTTTTTTAGTTGGATCTTCCGGATCAACGTCTTCTTTTTGTTCTAGGTTATATAATTTTGTTTGAACCTTATCGGGTGGTAAAAATTCGCGATGTGCGATAGTATTTTCTTTCACTTTAACAAGATTTATTTGTTCAGTGATGGCAATATTAAGTTTTGGAGTTACATGTCTGAGAGGGAATGATATCAATCCATCGCGATCTGAAATATCCATAAACCCCGAATAAATTGCCACAAAACCACTTAATTTTGGAGTTAACCATGCTCTGGATCCATTTATCTGTTTTTTTACCGTTTTACTTGGAAGTTTTTGTGTGTTTTTTGGGGAAGAGACGTCCTTTTTTGCTTCTGCCAATGCTTGATTTATGATATTGGTAGGGGCGGGTTTTAAATAAAGAATAATCCTATTGTCTGCGTTTGATTTTATAAAACACATTATTATAATGATAAAAAAACTCAATTTATTCATATTTATGCCTTCTGGATTTGCGGTTAACGTTTACTCTTATTTAAAAAGCCCTTATAATCAATATCTAAACTACCAAAGTATTTGTGTAAAAAGCTATAGTTAGAATCATAGTACTGTTTTTCATTTTATATCCAGGGACTTTCGATGAGTATAAGAGTAAAGCCAGAAGAAAAGGTTTGGGCTGATTTTCAAGAACATGAAAAATTATCAGATCAGCAAATTGAATTATTTAAAATGTATGAGCGTTATCTTTCAAAATGTAATGAAGAGTTTAATTTAACTGCCATTAAAGATTTATCAGGAATTGTACGTCAGCATTTTCAAGATTCATTGTCACTAGCCAAATTTACAGATTTGAGCAAAATAAAATCAATTTGCGATATTGGAACCGGTGCAGGCTTTCCAGCTATTCCACTTAAAATTATGTTTCCACATCTTAAGGTTTATCTGATTGAAGTCACAAAGAAAAAAATTCAATTTTTGACTGATCTTATAAGTATGCTTGAGTTAACGGATGTTGAAATTTGTGACTTGGATTGGAGAACGTTTTTACGCAAAACGGAATTTGATATTGATCTGTTTGTTACACGGGCTGCTATTGATGAAGTTGAGTTAATAAGAATATTTAAGCCATCATGCTTTTATAACAAAGCTACAATTGTTTACTGGGCAGCGGAACATTGGGAATGCCACACGAAGGCCAAAGATTTTCTTAACAAGATTGAAAATTACAAACTTGGACAGAAAAATAGAAAACTTGTGTTTTTTAAATTAATTTCCGTCTAAATACTTTGTTTGTTTTACATTTATTGGTTTCATATGATCTAAGCCTCTGGTTGCATTGCAGTAAACATATCGGGTTATCTGTCTGTGGCATAAAATGCAATGGCTTTGTCGTGCTATACGTTCCGGTATGCTTTTTGCGTTGTCAATCCAGGCTGCGATACATTTTTGATGCAATTTATGTGCACATGGATCTGCTATGGCTACTGTCTCTTCGGCGCCAATACGTTCGAGGCAAAATCCACATTCAAAGCCAATAAAATTTTGGCGTTTGATGGTGGTGTATCCATGTTCTTCGGTGAAATTAATAGTAATTTCTTTAACCCCCGCCATATCAACAGGTGTGAAGAAAATTCCTGCTTTGCTATTTTTGTAATGTGATAGATCATTTTCTGTTTCGAAAATTCTAATTGTTAAATTTTGAAAACTATGTTTATCAAATGTTTTTGATTGTCCGGAAGCAACGAAAGGATCCGACAACAAGATTATGCCACCTGATTTTCGGGTGTGAGTGACTGTTCCAGATGCGGGATCTATTTTTTGGGTAAATTCTCCCCCTGATTTGACAGATATCCACAAATCGTGTCCGGAAGAATTTGTTAAAATAATTAGCGATTGAGATTCGCCTTGACCATACTGAGTGCCTACAATTTTTTCTGCCTCAATGTCGGGTTTTACCTTTGCGCATTGTGTTTTACTGAAACTTGTAAAAAAGATTAAACTTGTAATATATATTAAATATTTTTTTTTCATTCAATAATCTCCCAATTACAATTATATAGCACCACTTGCAATAAGAATTTCTACACAAGTTTGATGTCCGCATAATTTTGCATAAAATAGCGGCGTTTTTCCTTCTTCATCTTGTATATTTATATCTGCTCCTTGTTGGATAAGCACTATTATGCCTTTTGCGTATCCCATCAATGCAGCTAAGTGCAGAGCTGTTCGATTTCCAGGACCAATAATGTTGGCATACTTACTGTTTTCAGTGAGTGCATATATGCACTCCCAATGTTTATGTTCTATAGCATAGAATAATGGTGGTATGCGATTAAAGTCGCAAATGGTTGGGTTGGCTCCGCAGATAAGAAGTTCTCTTATAAAACCCGCACGTCCAGATTTGGCTGCATGATGTAATGCGGTTTTGCCTGAGAGGTCTTGTTGATTGGGGTTACTGCTAGCAATAATGATATAAGGATTTCGGGTTAATAGGCATTCTGCACTTAACTCTCTTGGGTTGAATACTGCCGCTTGCATTGATTCGACTTCTGTTTGCATTGAAAAAATGCGAACAACAGTAAAAATAGAAAAAAATAAAAAAACTCTTGGATTTTTTATATAATCCATACAACTTTCCCCCCTGTATATACTCCTAAAATACTTGCCTTTTTATTCTAATGGCTTACTTTTCTATCAGTGCTTCTACAGGATTCATCATTGCTGCTTGGTATGCAGGATAAAAACCAAAAAACAGACCGATCATAGCAGATGATAGTAAAGAGATGGATACTGCATATTTTGAAATGAAAATTGGCCACTCGAGTATAAAACCTATAGCTTCAGCAGTTCCAACTCCAATTAAGACGCCAACAAGGCCTCCAATTAAGCAAATAATTATGGCTTCAAGAATAAATTGAGTAAGAATATTTTGGGTCGTAGCACCAAGTGCCATACGAATTCCAATCTCTTTTGTTCTCTCTTTTACGCTAACAAGCATAATATTCATAATTCCTATTCCACCAACTATTAATGAAATTGATGCTATTATAAACAGCAGTAGATTAAGAACCATTGACGCGGAGTCTGTAGCTTGAGCTATATCATCTTGTGTGAAAATAGTAAAATCATCTTCATCCGTTTCAAGTAGTCTATGCCTTTGTCGTATTATTGAACGAATCTGTTCGGTAGCAGCTGCAAGGCGTTCTTTTGTTTTTGAAGACATGATCAAAGCAGTAAAATTATTTTTACCGAGAATTTTTCTCATAACGGTGGTGTATGGTGCAAAGATTACATCATCTTCGTCTCTTCCGTCAGGGGACTTTCCTCTTTCAGAAAGAATTCCAATTACCTTGAATGGTAATTTTTTTATTCTTATAACTTTCCCGATTGGATCAAGTGTTCCAAATAATTCTTTTTTTACCGTTTGACCTATTACTGCAACTTTATTTCCGGCTTTTACATCTTGCTCAGTGAAAAAATTTCCATCTGAGAGTTCCCATTGTCTTATTTCAAGATAGTTTTCATTAACGCCGCCAACGGTTGGTTGCCAGTTTGCACCTTCATAGACAACTTTTGTTGGGCAGATAACTCCGGGAGATATTAAATCCAGATCTTCGCATTCTTCTTTGACTGAAGTTAAATCGGCAGGTTTAATAGTAAATCCGATGCCCCCTCGACTTTGACTTAAATTCTTTGGGGAGCCTCCAAGTAAAATTATGAAATTTGTTCCGAGTTTTTGAATCGTCTGATTTACCCGGTATTTTGCACCTTCACCAATTGACATAACTGCAATAATGGATACAACTCCGATGATTATACCAAGTGTTGTTAGAACAGAACGAATTGTATGGTGTCTTAATGTCCTGAATGCCGTTTGTACTATTAGTAACGTATTCATTGTGTCCTCTTATCAGAAACTATTTTTCCATCAACTAATTCAACGATGCGTTTTGTTCGAGCGGCAATTGATGGTTCGTGTGTCACAATAATTATAGTGACGTTATTTTTTTCATTAAAATCTTTAAATATTTGTAGAATTGTTTCACCCGTTGCCCTGTCAAGATTTCCGGTTGGCTCATCTGCCATTATCATGGCAGGCTCATTAACAAGTGCACGAGCAATCGCAACTCTTTGCTGTTGCCCACCTGAAAGTTGGTACGGAAAATGATCCATTCGATGTTCAAGTTCGACAAGTTCAAGCAGTTTTTTAGCTTTTTCTTTTGCTGTTGCTTCGTTTTCACCAGCATACAAGCAGGGAAGAGCAACGTTATCCAAAGCGGTCAGGTCAGGTAGCAAAAAGAATTTTTGGAAAACGAATCCTATTTTTTGATTTCTAATTTTTGCTAATTCATCCCTCGATGCTCTTGATGCGTCGATTCCATCAAGTACGTAGGATCCTGATGTTGGAATATCTAAGCATCCGAGGATGTGCATGAATGTCGATTTTCCTGAACCGGAAAAACCAGTAATTGAAACGAATTCGCCCTTTTCGACGGAGAGAGAAACTCCTTTAAGCGCCGTGATTTCCGTTTCGCCCATCTTAAAAGTTTTTATAATATTTTTGGCTTCAATTATGCTCATGGTTTTATCACTTATTTTTTACCAATTCCACCGGCTTGAGGGAATAATTTACCTAGCGGATTATCTCTTGGTGCAGCTTCCACTTCAACTACTACGTTAGAATTATCCTCAAGTCCTTTTTTAATTTCTATAAATTTCCCATCATTGTTGCCAAGTTTTACTTCTATTTGTTTTAATGTTTTGTTATCAAGAATCCAAATATAGTCTTTTGTGATTTTTTTAGATTTTTGGCCTGCCAACTTTTCTTCCGCTGAAACTTTTTCAAGTTTATATTTTAATTTGTTTGCTACGTATTCTACATTTATTGGATTGATTCGCAGTGCTTTATTTGAAACGACTAACGCATTTGTGTTTTCGGCAACTTTAATTTCAACGTTTGCTGTCATGCCGGGGCGTAATCTTAGTTTTGGATTTTTAACATCAAGTACGGTTGCATAAGTTACTACATTATCAACTATTTTTGCTTGGTATTGAATTCTTTTTACCTTGCCTTCAAAATGTTTTTTAGGAAATGAGTCAACTGTGAATATTGCTTCCTGTCCTTCTTTTACCAATCCTATATCTGCTTCATCAACATCAAGCCAAGCTTCCATTTCGTGTAGGTCTTTTGCAATTTCAAAAAGAACTGTAGCTTGCAATACTGCCGTGACCATTTGTCCTAAGTCTATGCGTTTGGCGATAACAATTCCATCAGCAGGAGACTTAATAAAAAGATTATTATACGTTTGCATGGATAAGTCTAAAGCGGCCTTTGTTTGATCCACTTTAGTTTTTGACATATCAAGATCACGTGTTAACTGATCATAATTATTTTGAGAAATTTGCCCTGATTTATAAAGGGCTGTTTGGCGTTTATAAAACTTTTCGAGATAAGTGTAATTTGCTTTTGCTTCTGCCAAAACAGCGGTCAATCTTCTTGTTTCTGTATCACCAACTCCATCGTCAAGGATTGCTAACACTTGATCCTTTTTGACAACATCGTTGTCTTCGACTTTTATGTCTATAACTTTTCCGGCTACTAAGCTTCCGACCGAAATCTGTTCCTTTGCTTTTAAATTACCTGATGCGGTAATCATTTGTACAAGATGCTTACGTGTAGGTTTCTCTGTCATAATTGGTTCAATTACTGCTGCTTTACGTTTTTTACCAAAAACATAAAATGCTCCAACTGGAAGCAAAATTAATGAGACTAAAAGCAAAAGCTTTTTCATGTTCATATTTTGTACCTCTAAAGATTAAAGCTGTTAATAATTCGTTTGAGTTGTTTTACACAAAACAAATTATGTATATTTTATAAAATAGTGTAATGAAAATACTATCATTTTAAAAATTTTATTTCCATAGGCTATGAAAAGTAATATTTTTCTTAGGTTGTTAATTGGATAAGTCATCCGGTTTTTTAGAAATTTATTATCGGAGGGAGATATGCGTACTATTGATAAAATTCTTATTTTTATTTTGGTTACTGAAAGTTGTGCTTTGTGTATGGAGTCAAAAGATAAGACACTCAAGCCATTGCCGGAGATAACTTTGGAAACCTATGCATCGCTTGCGGGTAAAATGGAGGAACTGTGGCAGTCTCAATGCGAACAAAATAGAATTTGTGACGAATTTCTTGAGGATGAGTTATTTGGAATAATGAAAAGTACTGTTCAATTTATTCATTCTGTTAATGCGTTGGCAGTTGCGCACAAAAGGGAGTCAGGAAAAGACACTGCATACTTAGGTAAAAAAATATTATCCGCAAATTTGTTTTATAACATTGGTGATATGATAGAAAAGATGCTTGCTTTATATATTTCTTTATCTGAGTTAGAAAATGAGAATCCAATTATTGCAAAAACTTTGCAAATTAAGTCTAGTTTTTCCTTATCATTTCGTCAAAAAGTTGAAGATGTTATTAGGAAGGAACGCGCATGTTTGCCTTTTGGGGCTGCGCGTATCAAATTAATAAATAGCATGAAAAGATTACAATATTTAACGGAGGATATTACGAAGAAAATATCCTCCGTTAAAGACTCTGAACATCATCTGAAAATATTAGATTTACTAAAAGAGGTAGCCGTAATTTTTCAGAAAGACATCTCTTTACGTACTCGTGTTGTTAGATCAAAACTTAGATCAGGAGAAAATTTCAAGTTTCATAAGAATGAGAATTTGTGCAAATCAATTAAACCATAATAGCTTATTTAAGTTTTTCTTGATAAAGTCAGCAAATCGATCAATTTTTCAGTGAAAATTAACGCAAGATAGGGAATGCTATGAAGAATTACAGAATTTCAGCTGCAGGTATAGTTTTGCATGATAATAGAATTTTACTTGTTAGATATAATATTCCAGATGGAAGTAGCATTCTTGTCGGGCCGGGAGGTGGCGTAGAAATTGAAGAGGATATGCAACAGGCGTTAGTCCGTGAGGTTTTAGAGGAAACAGGGCTCGAGGTAAAACCTGGTAAGATGCTTTTTGTTGAAGACCTGCTTTCACAAAAATATCGAATGATAAAAATATGGTTTCTTTGTAGTGTTGTTGGGGGCCAGTTGTCAAAAACACAAGAAGCTTCTATTGAGGGAATTGTTGATGTAAATTGGTACAGCAAAGATCAACTTAAGAATGAAGTAGTTTATCCTTCAGTTATTCTGAATTCTGACTGGGCTGCTTTTAATGAAAAGAGCTGGGAAACGAAATACTTGGCTTTAACGCGGGCCAATTTTTAATATTTAATGCAATTTTGGGGATCACAAATCATGAGTTATATTTCAAAATATTTTTTATTGAGTATTACATTGGCTTTATTTGTTAAAACATCAATAAAGAATATTTCTGCAATGAAGAGATCTGGTGAAGAGCATCCTTTTGCAATCAGAGCTAAGTGCCAACGAAATCAGGCATCATCAGAACTAATAGATATATTTGCATCACAAAGCCAAGTTGTGAGTTATGATGATTTGCAATGTGATCAACAAAGAAGACTTAAAGAATTGCAGCAAAAAATACAGTATGTTAAAAGATTAGTAGGAGAAGAAAGCTTTGCGGACGACGTACTGATAACTTCAAATTATTTTGTTTACAACATTAAGGCATATTGTTTTTTTGATAATTTAACAATGCCTTGTAATTTTCCAAATCCATTTCCGCCTAAATTTTTGGGTAAAGAAGAAATAGATGAATTTAAAATTATGAGGGATATAAGAAATAGGGAGATTTGTGCCTTTATAAATCTAAATGACATTAATAATGAAATACAAAAAATTATATCGATGCGTGACGAATCGTTTTGTGGAATGTATACGTTTATTAGAGATTTGTTAAGAAATAAAGACTTAGAAGAACAAAAAAAAACTTGCGTAAAATTAAAAGAAGCCGGCATTGCTTGGTTGGCAACCATATATAAAATTCATCTGCACATTGATCCAAAATATTTGAATGATTTTGCTTTAAAATTTGCTGCCTTTATTCACGAAAATAGGGATTTTTTAAAGATAAAAACATTTAAAATTTTGCAAGATTGGGATAAGGCTAAACAAGGGCTGCCTTTTGTAGTTGTATACTTGCCTACAGGTTATTATCCAAATAAATCAGATAGATATATTTTTTTAGATACATATATTACTTGGATTCAGCGTTTTTTTGATGAATGGTTACCGGAATTAGCATTAAAATATCCTGAAGTTAAAAAAATTGAGGATCTAGCGGCACACGTAATCAATCGATTGCGGGAAAAAGATGAAATTTATCCACGTTATAGTTATAAGATTAATGAAGTAATTTTTCTTGCAGGTGGAGATGGTGATTCTAAGGGAAAATGGCATGATGATTATTTTTTTGCAAAAGATTGCAGTGACAGAATAGTTTACACAGATGATTTTTGTTTTGTGAAAGGTTTTGATTATAGTATTACTGATGTGAGGTAAATATTTACCTTTCGATTAGTGCATCAATAGGATTTAATTTTGAGGCTTTATAAGCCGGATAAAATCCGAAAATTAAAGCTACCAAAATAATAGTTCCTGCTGCCGTTAATATTGATGATGGGGTTACAATTACATACCACCCTGTGAATTTGCTTGCTATTATTGGAATTATGACTCCAAGAATTAGTCCAATGACTCCGCCAATGGAGCAAAGTGCCAAAGCTTCAAGCAAAAATTGCATGCGAATTGTTTTTTCGTTTGCTCCTACAGCCATGCGAATTCCGATCTCTTGCGTGCGTTCTCCAACGGAAACAAGCATAATATTCATAACTCCAATTCCACCAATTAAAAGTGCAATTAATGCTACGATAAGTAAAAAAAGTGAAAAAGTGGATGATGCCTTATTTGCAGCTTGTAGCATTCCTTGTTGATCAAAAATTGTAAAATCAGTTGTATCATTTTCTTCGAGCTTATGTTGCATTTTCATTATTTTGGTTATATGGCGGACTGTTTCCGGAATAAAATCTGCACGTTTTGTTGAAATAAATATACCATTTACAGTTTCATCAAATGACAGTTTCAAGTATTTCTTAACTGTTGTATATGGCATGAAGCATTCTTTGTTTCGGTCGTTAAATGATCCTTGATTTTCTATTTTATCAAGAACTCCAATAACCTTAAATACCGTTTTTTCGATTTCTACCATTTGACCAATTGGATTGACTTTTTTAAATAAGAAATTAGCTGTATCTTTACAAAGCACAACTACCTTTGAAGCTTTTTGTACGTGATGCTTTTGGATAAAAGTTCCTGAATGTATTTTGCAATTGCTGATTTGCATTCCACTTTCATTGCAGCCGTTTATATGTGTATCAAAATCACTAGAATTTTGACTTCTAATTTTTGCGCCGTGATATACCATCGGAGAAGCATTTTGAATTGTTGGACAAAGTTTTTTTAAAATATCCGCGTGAATTGCATAAATTTTTTTTACATCTTTTCCGCGTTTGCTTTCCGGTGGCCAGCCTGGACTAATATAAATAAAATTAGTTCCTGAAGCTAAAATAGATTGTTTAATTTTTTTTTCAGCTCCCTTGCCAATTGCGATTAATGCAACGATTGAGCCTATGCCGATTATTATTCCTAATGCCGTCAATAATGATCTGCCTTTGTGGTGAAGTAAAGATTTAGTTGCAGTTTTTATTAATAAAATTGTATTCATTAGTTTTACTTTAAATACTGTTATAAAGCTCCCTGGAACCATTTTCCATACTCTTTATCCATTATATTTGGCTCTTGAATATCAACTAATACTTGCTCATTTTCTCTTAATCCATAAATGATTTGCCAGTTTGTTTCATCATTAAGTCCGACTATAATTAATTTTTGAATAAATGTGTTATTTTCAACAGTCCAAACAGTTCTGACTCCCTTGTCTAGATTGTTTTTTTTGAATTCTTTTTTGGTTTTTTCATCTAAAGGTTTGAATTGATATTTAAGTTTCTGGGCTATTTTATCAAGAATTTCTGAATTAATTTGAAAAGCAAGTCCATTTATACAGAGAATGTTTTTTGCTTTTGCTATCTTTATCAACCCATTCAATCGCATGCCCGGCCTTAAGATTCTCGTTTTGTTATTTAATATTGCTGTGGCTTTATAAAATGTACCACAATTATTTACACCGCTTTTTGGTATAAAACTTATGTTATTGATTTTACTTTTAATTAAAAGTTCTGGATAACTGTTAATTTTGATTGTTGTATGCTGACCAGCCTTTACCTGTCCGACTTCGCTTTCGTCAATATCAAAAATTGCTTTCATTTCGGAAATATCTTGGGCAAGTTCGAATAATATATTTTGAAAATCGTTTAATACTGCCATTCCTTTTGATACACCCACGTTTGTTATAATTCCATCAGCCGGTGCAATTATTTTTGAATTTTTTACTTCGAGTTCAAATTTTTCTAAAGTGGATTTTTGATAATTTAGGTCTGCCAATGCCTTTAGGTAATCGGATTCCACTCGTTGGAATGCATTTTTTGCAAGTTGCCCTGATTTATAAAGTTGCTTTTGTCGATCATAATACTCTTTTTGATAATCATATTCTTGTTTTGCTTTTTCAACATTGTGCTTTGTTGCACGTATATCTGTGTCACCTTTTACCAGTTCGATTTCCGCAAGTAGTTGCCCCTTTTTTACTGTTACATTTTCTTTGACAAGTACATCTTTAACAATTCCGGCAACCTGACTTCCTATCTTATAAAATTCTTTTAGTTCGAGGATTCCCGCTGCATTAATTGACTGCGTTATAGATTTTTTTTGTGGATTTTCTGTTTTGTATAGATTAAGAGATTGTTGTTGAAATAGTTTTTTATAAATTTGGTTTAATCCGAAACCCATTGTTATTAGTACTATAGTATAAATTATAATTTTTATTTTTTTCATAAAGCATCAATCATAGTTTTAATCAAGCATTGCTTGTAAGCCGGGCATTTCTTGTTCAGGTCTTTTACATCCCAAGTATTTCAATGTTGCTCCGCCTCCGGTTGATAAAAAATCCATTTTATTTTGAAGTCCGAAAAGGCATGTAGCTGCAGTTGCATCTCCGCCGCCAACAATTGCTAATGCGTCAGCATCTGCAATTGCTTGTAAAATTTTTTGTGTTCCCGCTTCTCCTTCTTTTGTATCATAAATGCCCATGGTGCCATTTGTAAATATTACATTAGCTTTTTTTATTTCTTGCGAAAAAAGGCTAATTGTTTTTGAACCAATATCTATGCATTTGGCTGATGTTGGTATTTTTTCAATATCAACAATATTAACTCCAGAGTTGTTAACTCCAGAGTCTTTTATAACTTGATCAACAGGCAAAATGATTTCAACACCGTTTTCTTGAGCATTAAGCAGAATTTTTTTTGCCATTCCAAGTGTTTGTTCATCAAGTTCAATATTGCCAACGCTAAACCCCTTGGCTTTTAAAAATGCCAGAGCTATGCCGCCGCCAATAATTAAGGCTCGTGCTTTTTGCTTATCAGTGTTTGTCATTAAGTTTTCGAGCATTGAGATTTTGTCTTTAATTTTTATTCCGCCAAGCACAATTACAAAATTATTTGATTTGTTTAATCTAATTTGATCAAGATTTTTTAGCTCTTTTTCAATCAAAAGTCCGAAACTACGTTTTGTAGGTGCGAATTGTTTTGCAAGCAACGTTGTTGATGTGTCGTTTCGATGAATGTTTCCAAATGCATCATTTACGTACAGATCTGCTGTGTCCGCCAAAAGCTTTGCAAATTTCAGGTTTATTTCCCTTTCTCCTACAAAATATCGTAAATTTTCAAGTAAGAGAATTGAGCCGTTATTTTGGTGACTCTTTTTTTCAGCCATAATAAGATCAGCTTCATAGTCAATATTGTATCCGCGGTTTTTAAACCAGGGAATTAATATCTGCGTTGAAAGTTCTAGCAAATCGGATTTATTTCCGGGTTCTGGCCTTCCTATATGAGTGGCCAAAATTATTTTTCCTTCATTTTTTAAAATAAAATCAATAGTAGGTAAAATGGCCTCTAATTTAAAATCTTGCAAAATTTGCTTGTTTTTTAGAGGAATATTCAAATCTGCCCTTAAAAATATCCGTTTTTTGTTTAAATTTAATGTTTTTAGCCATTTGAAACTCATTTTTTTGCCTTTTTTGAAATTTTAGTTAATTTAAATTTATAATTTTGGTTAATTTGAATTTACATTAACTAAGTTAAATTATTTAAATTAAATAAAATTAGCAAGGTTGTTTTTGGCTAGTCTATATTTTTTATTAAAATTACAATTTATTGTGTATTAAAAGTGCGTTTTTATATAAAAATGCCTTATTTTAGATGTAATTTATAATTGAAATAGATTTTTGGCTAATGCCGTTGACAAAGCTATCTTTATGGGATAGGTTGATAATAACTAATTGAAATGTTGTAGAAGTAGTTTATGGGAATTGGAGGTTTTTTATAAAACCTTTCTTTAGGAGGATTTATTATGAAAAAGAGTTTATTATTAGCTCTCGCATTTGTTGCTGTAGCCGGTTATGTAATGGCTGAAGAAGATACAACAGCCACAACACCAAAAGACGAAACAACACAAACAGCTCCAGTAGCTCCAGTAGCTCCTGCAGAATCTCAAGAAGATGAATCTCTTGATATGGATGCAATGCTAGACGAGACAGAAGAAGCTAAGTAATTAGTTTTATTCTGAAAGAAGATTGAAGGCCGCAATAAACGCGGCCTTTTTTTATGCTCATATGGGCTGGTTTAATAAGTAGTAACAAGCCTTTTACTTTAATACTCAATTTTATCGATTTTTTGTTTCCAAAGTTCAAATGCCTTTATGGCTTCGCATTGCATTATTTGAACCAAAGGAACGGATCTTTGTCCCAGTGGCTTTTCTAATTCTTCATAAATAAATGAATCGTCAAATCCTATATTTTTGGCATCAGTTCTATCGTTGGCATAAAAAATTTTGTTTATTCTTGCCCAATAAATTGCGCCAAGACACATTGGACAAGGTTCGCAGGATGTGTAAATTGTACATCCAGATAAATCAAATGTTTTCAATGTTGAACATGCATTTCTGATTGCATTAATTTCCGCATGTGCAGTTGGATCGTTATCCAAAGTTACGCTGTTTGATGCTTTCGATACAATTTGTTCATCTTTTACGATTACAGCACCAAATGGGCCTCCGTTATTTTTTACACTGTTAATTGAAAGTTCTATCGCAGTTAACATAAATTTTTTATCTTTTTCTTCCATAAAAATTCTTTTCTCTTTATTCCTGCCGTAATACTTGAGCTATTTCAATTTGTTTGGATCTGCGTGATGGAATCCAGGTGGCTAAGAATCCAAGTAGCATTGTTGCCACAAAAACTACCAAAAAAATCTCGGGTTCAATGCGAGCCGGTAGGTATGAGACGTAGTAAACGTCAGGCAGTTCAATAAACGGGTACTTTTCCAACAGATATCCGGCTAACGCGGCCAGACCTAAGCCAAGGGTTGAAGCTGTCAACGTTATTCCAACTCCCAGATGTAAAAATATACTGCGTATGCAATTGTCCGACATTCCCATTGCTTTAAATATAGCAATGTCTCTTCGCTTTTGTTGAATCTGCATAAAAAGCAGTGAAACCATGTTCATGCTTGCAACAAGAGAGATCAGTGCGAGGATAAAAAACATTACATATTTTTCTAATTTTAACGATGAAACCAGTGCCGGATAAAGATCTTTCCAAGAATTGATTTGAAGGTGTGGAAGTCGTTTTTGTAATTTTGCGATTACGTCCGCTTCCTCAGGATTGTTTTTAAAGAAATTTTTAATTTTGAATTTTATTTCAGTCCAAAGTTCAAACCAAAAATCAGATGAGAACATTGAGTGTTTCAGATATTTTTTTTCGTAAGGGTGTAATTTTACTGTAATTTGATCAACGCCATTTTCATTAAAAAGTTTATTCATATGATTTATATTGCAGAATGCGATATTATTATCATATTCATCGAGCCCAATTTTAAAAATTCCACCTACTACAAATGTGTGTTTATTGAAAAAAAGTTTATGTTTGCTTGCAGGTTCCGGAATCATTAAATTGACCTCATCACCAATATGAAGATTGTACAGTTCTGCAGTTTTATAGCCAATAAGTAGTGCGTTTTCAGCCATATTCAAAATAAGATTTGTTGCAGTATTTTTGTTAAGATTTTTTGGATAAATAATCTTTTCCGGCAGGATTGTGACTTTTCCTTCATTTTGGTTGTCGATGCCTTCTAAAAATATAACAGATTGTTTTTTATTATGATCGATCAACGCCTGTTTGATTGCACGTGCACTGACAGCTTGAATGTCTTGTTTGAATTCTGTTAAAAGTAAATTTCTTATTCCATTGTATTCGAGTCTGTTCCCCTGGCTTGATACGATAATTTGTGAATTTATGCCCTGCATTTTTTCATGAATAACTTTTTCAAATCCGTTTGTAATAATCAATGTAAGCATTAATGAAAAAGTTCCGATTAGGATCCCTAAGAAGCAAATTTTAATCATGAATGCTATATTTTTATCTTTGCCTTTAAACCATAGATAACGCCAAGCCAAATATGTTGATAAAAAATTCATATCCGATCCAATGATATTTAATATATAGTTATATTTTTTGAAAAATTATCTAAAAACATTGTCTGTTACTTAGCGTATATAAAGTTTATTAAAAAGTAGAGAGTTGAGTGAAATTTCCCTCTATAGGTCTATTAAAATAACGTCAGTTCGATAATCATAATGATGCGCGATATGCGTTGTAATAAAACTGAAAGCTTTTACACGCGGTCTTCCCGGCGCAGGCCGGGCCCGTCCGCCATAGCTACTCCAGAGCGACGGCTGGGATCCAGTTTTTAGTACGGTATATGTGATTCGCATATATCTATGTCTCAAAAATAGGCAATCACATTGGAGTTGGGCCTGGACCCAGGCCTGCGTCGGGGCGACGTTATAGTGGCTTTGACAGAGCAATATTTAATTATCGAACTTGCGCTAAAATAAGATACACAAAAAATACACCACAGTAAAAATGCACTAGGGATAAACGGATTTTAAACCCATTTATCCCTAGTGCAAAAAGTATTGATCGAGATTTATTAAATTTTACTAAATAAACCTAATTACATTATTGCGCAGTGATGTTGTGCGGGCGCAGCGTGTGCTTGCTGGTGTTGATCCTGAGCGGCTGGGGCTCCTGGTGCGGCAGGGTGTTGTTGTGCCGGTGCTCCTGGAGCTACAGGTGCTTCTTCAGCATTGCCTCTTCTGATATTAATGTGACGCCAGACAAACTGAACTGCAGGATTTTGCGCGATTTGTAAGCAAATTGGATATGCTTGATTTGTTGCCAAAACCATTACTGTTGTTCCAATTCCCGCTGTAATTATTCCTTGGAGCAAATACAAAGGGACTCCTGTTGCAGCTGCAACAAAGAAAAGTAACGTTATTGGTGCTCCGCTTGTTCTTCTAATAAGTTGATCTATGTGTCTGTGAAGTTCTTGATCAGCGGCTGCAGATCTTTCGGATTCAGTTCTTACGCGTCCATCAAGTTGGGTAAGTTGTCGACCAATTTCAGTAGTGCTTTGGGTTAGATCTGCTACTTGTCGATTTATCTCAGTAACATTTCCTCTAACGGCTACAATAAGAACATTGTTTTGTTGTGTTGCATCTTCAAGTCTTGTTAATTGACGACCTGCTGCTGCTTGGTCTGTAGATATTTTTTCTATTGCTGCTTCAACTCTTGCTTGTCCTAATTCTAATCTTTTTTGACTTGTCTTTATTCCCATTTGTCCTTGACATAGATCCTCGAGTTTCAACTCTATTACTTGTAATTTTTCTCCTAGGATAGGCGTAAGTGCTTGTCGCAACGAATCGGTTAATTCAGATTCACTCGTTGTTTTTTCTATTTCCATTTTTTCTGGTTTAGGAGCTGAGGAGCTAGTTAGCCCTAATGCTGGTGTTGCTGCCAATGACGCTGCGCCTTCAGGATCTTGTGTGCCTTGTCCCTGAATTTGTATTTGTCTGGCAAGTCTTCCTATTAATGCAAAGTTAGACTCAGTTTCTTGCTGATCATCAACAATGACTGTGTCTTCTTCACTTTTTCGACGTTTTTCAGGCTGGGCATTAGGGGTTGGTCTGCCGCCAACAGTATGACGTTTTTTTGATTCTTCTTCTTTTTGTTCCATGCCAAATGCGTTTTCAGTAACCACTGAGGTGATTAAAAAAAATGCAGAAACAACTAATAAACTCTTTTTCATAATATAACCTCCACTTTTAATATAATTAAGCTAATAAATAGTTATTGTATTGTACATTTTTCAGGTGGTGCTTTCTTTTCGGCAGCTTCTCTAGCTTGTTGCTCTTGTTCAGCAACGCGGGCTTGAGCTGCTTGCTGTTCTGCAATTTTCTCACGTAGATATGCAGCAATACTGTGGTTTCCGTATATTTCAGCAATTTCCAATGGGGTTAATTCTACGAAGTGATCTTCGTTGAAAGGATGATTTCTAAGCCATACATCCATTCTAGTAGCACCATGTCCATAAAAACGTTTTGTTTGATCAGGAATTCTTACTTTTTGATTAATATCGGCGTGCTTTTCTTCTACAAAATATTTTACAAGTTCAAAAGCATCTTTAAATTCATCGTGACCATCAGGTCCACCTTTGGCTAAAAAATGTAGTATAGGTAGGAAAGTAGATATTGATAATCCTCTCTCATATTCAGATGCTTCTATTAATATAAATGGAACATTTATTAAAGTATCAGCGGGAACATCAATGTATGCCGTAATATCCTCTCCGGAGGAAAATTTTCTGATTTGTTCTTGTATTCGAGCTGCCTCTTGTTCTCTTTTTTCACGCTCTTTTGTTGCCTCTTGTTCTCTTTTTTCACGCTCTCTTGTTGCTTCTTGTTCTTTTTTGATCTTGTCTCTCTTTTCTTTAATTTTTCGCTGCATCATTGCAACAATTATTTCGTCTTTAAGCATTTTTATATTTGCAATTGGTTCACTGCATTGAGGACAGACGGGACGAGTTTTTAAGGTTTCTTCTAAACATTGTTCACAAATTGTATAACTACAGCAAGGAAGTTTTATTTGTGTAACAACTTGGCCAGCTTCATTTTTTGATCCAAAATTATTAAAACAAATTCCACATCGATTTTCTGCGGCTTCGGCACTCGCGGCGGCTGCAGGCTCTGCACCGCGTCCAGCCATAGCTGCAGCACCTTGAGGGTCTTGGCTTTCGGCGCCTTTTGGTGCATCTTGTTTGCTTCTGGTTGCCTCAGGGGCTTTCCCTTCTCTTGACTGATCATCACGGTCACGTTTTTTCGAAATTTCGTCCTGGTCTTGTTTCATAGTGTAAATTTCACTTGAAACTTGGAATGCAGATAACGCCAAAAGCGTTATTAATAAACTCTTTTTCATGATATAACCTCCATAAATATAACTTCCATTAATTATTTTATTATTAATAATAGCGAATATTTTAGTGGTTTGCAAAAGGGTTGGTAAGTCAAAAGGCTTATTAAATGCATTTTTAATATAAAAACATAATATTTTTCTCAATATAGTTTTGAAAGATTTCAGGCTGAAAATTTAAATTTTAATTTTCTATAAGATAGTTTTATTAATTGGCGTATTTTTTACCAAGTTCTGCGAAAGAAATATCCTGAATCGGATATTTCCCCAAATTTTTGTAATCAAAATGCCACCATTCACTAGCAATGCCGATAAAACCTTGCTTTTGCATAACAACTTCGAGTAGCTTGCAGTTGCGCTTAGCTATTTGGTCTTTCATTTTTGTATAATCACGGTTTGCGCGTGAAGAAAATTCGTCGAATTCAGATGGCATTTTTAGTTCTATTCCTGATTTTATATCAATTAAAGTCAAATCTACTGCCGTTCCGCGGTTGTGCTTTGAGCCTTTGGTTGGGTTTGCTACATATTTTTCATCCGGATATATGTTCCAAAATATCTTTTGTACTGAAAGAGGCCTATATCCGTCAAATATTTTTAGTCCATAACCCATTAAGTTCAGTTCTTTTTGTACAGCATCAAGCGCTTTGGCTACTTCTTCTTCAAGAAAACACCGTGCAGACGGATAAATAATTTTGCCTGTAAAATTATTTGTTGTTGCATATCGAATATCTAATTTGATTGTCGGATTTATTTTTTGTATCTCAACAAGATTTGCATTCAGAAAATCTGCGTTTAAAAATAATAAAAAAAGTGTAACTAAACTTTTCCCAAAAGACATTAGCTTTCCAGTTCAAGTCTGGTTAATCCAATGTTTTTTCGTCGTTTGAACATTATCATGAAAAGTGCGATAGCTAGTGTGAAATAAATTAAATTTAGTCCCATGCTTTTTAATAAAGCCAAATTTATACTCTGCCCATTTTTAATATACTGTGACAGGCCGTCAAAGATATAAAACATAGGTAACCATGATGCTATCTTTTGGCAGTATGCAGGAAGAATCGCTACTGAGTAAAAAACGCCACTGAAAGGAAGAAAAAGCCAAGGAACCGTGTGAATGCTGGATGATGATTTTTTTCCAAAAACGATTACCAAAGAGAGCATAAAAATTCCAAGCGTCCAGCTTGATATTAGTAACGAAATTATTGCAGGGATTAAAACAAGCCCTGACGAAAAGACATTAAATTTAAAGAAAAATCCTATGCATATGAACCCCATTAAAAAGCTTATTCCGGAAGATGCGGCAGCCACAATTATCTGAGAAGTAATCCATTCGGCAGTTGTGATTGGAGTTGCCATAAGTCCCACAAAACTTAGGTCAGACAGATCTTTTAAAAGGGTTGATGCCAGACTTACAGCTCCTCTGGCAAAAACGTAACAAACTGCCAAATTTGTAAGAACGCATATTGTGGCAACATTTAAAGAGCTGTCTTCCTGCCTGTTCATTGATTGAACCAAAAATCCAAAAATTATAACATCCATTAAAACCCAGTAAAGATGGCTTGTTAATTCAAACGGATTTTTCATTAAAAGCAAATGGCGCATAACAACGGCAAAAATACGTTTAATTTTGAAATTCATATTAATTGATCCTTTAATAATCAACTGTTTTTTACTAGTGTTAAAAAGTAATCTTCCAGTGTTGGTTTTTCAATTGATATCTGCGTGTAATTGACGTTTTTAGCCGCAAGGCCTGAAAGTAAATCAGAGATTTTGTGTTCATCGATTTTAAATTCAATATGTCTTTCATCGACTTTATGTTCGAGATTATTTTCTAGGGCATATGCAATTGTTCGTTTCATTCCATCGCCAATGATTAATTGAACATGTGTTATAGAAACAGTTGAAGCCAAATATTCGGGAGTGTTATCAGCGACAATTTTTCCGTCTTTTAAAACCAAAATTCTGTCGCACAACTCTGCAACTTCCGGCATATTGTGTGATGTGAAAAGAATTGATACCCCATTTTTTTTGTTCTCGGTTTTTATAAAATCTCTGATTCTACAAGCACTTTCCGGATCTAGAGCTGCCGTCGGTTCATCAAGTAATACAATTTTTGGGTCAACCAAAAACGCTCTTGCAAGGAGTACTGCCGTAGTTTGCCCTGCTGAAAGAGTAGTAACTTTGCGTTGTGATAAATGCTTTAAATTAAACAGATTTAAAAAAAGCTCTATCTTATCTTTAAGAACTGACATATTCATGTTATAAAGCATTCCATACATCAGTAAAGTTTGCTGTACTGTAAGTGAGCTTGGAAGTTTCATATATCCACTTGCGTATGAAATATCTTGCATTACGCTTCTGTCTTTTATAGGATTTTTGCCGAAAAATTGTATTGATCCGGATGTTGGAGTCAATAAATTTAAAAGCATTTGTATGGTAGTTGTTTTGCCGGCTCCGTTTGGACCAAGAAAACCAAGGAATTCGCCTTTTTTTAGGACGAAAGAAATATCGTTTACAGCAGTGAATCCGCTTTTCTTGTTTTGAAAGAAAAATTTTTCTGAGTGAAATGTTTTGGTTAAATTTTTGACTTCGAGTGGATGAATTTGCATGAGAATCCTCTTAAAATTAATTAATAAAAGAATATCATATAATGGCCCTTTTTACAAAAACTAAAAAATTTCGTAAGTTTATACAGATATAAAAACGATCTTAAACAAAGCATAAATTAAGTGGGGGGATATGAAATTTGCCAAAATAAGCATTTTTTTGCTTTTAATATTTAAGTCACTAACTTCAATGGCGTATGATGAACGTTTTACTTGTAGATCACTTGATTTAATCGAATATAACAACGAAAATTTTTTAAAATTTCTTGAGCCAAGCAAAAAACCGGGATTATTTTTTGCTTTTAACGATAATTATATCTGTTTTAAATGTAGTGAGGCAAATGATCCATGCTACCATTTTGAAAAAACATTGTTTTCAGATGATGATTATGGATATTACAATGCAGCCATTCAGTTGTTATCTGAAAGAAATAGTGGAGAAATCTCGAAATTTTTTTCTGATGTAAGGCCAAAGTTAAAAGAGCCGCGATGGGCACAGATAGAGTCACATATTGAGGCCCCTGAGCAAGTTTATGCATGTGCTTTATATTCAGATGAAGAGCAAGAACGTCTTGAAGCTATTAAAATTATGGGTTGTAAGTTTAAAATACATCTTCAAGTAAAGCCCGAATATATTCTCTCTTTTATTAATCATTTCTCCAAACTTTTATACATTGATTCTAGGTTGCATAGCATAAAATCATTTAAAGTAATTAATCCGGATTATTTTTCCCAAGAAGTGTTTCAAGAATATCCGATTATTGTTGTTTATATACCCATTTTTTATGAAAGAGATCCGGTAAAAAGAAGTGAATTTTTGGACTCATTTATTGATGCAATTAATGATTGCTATGCTGAGGTTATTTCTATGATTGCTTGGACTCAAACTGAACCGCGATTTAATTATAAAATTAATGATCTTATTTATATAGCTGGAGGTGAGGGTTATATAAAAAAACTTTTTCAGCTTACGTTGAAAGATGAAAAGGATCAAGAAAAGGCGGCTAAATTTGCATCAAGAATTTCTTGTATATATACCTCTGATTTTAAATTTATCAGAGGCTTTGAGTATGTGCCCAAAAACCAGCGATAATGCAGGCTTGTCTGGTCTTATAACAGTCTATCTAATTCCATATAAAATATTTCATTACCTTCAGGGTGTGTTACTTTTCGAACTTCTTTGAATCCCAATTTTTTAAAGCAGTGAACAGCCTGAAGATTTTCCGGTTGCGGATCGACTATGATTTTTTTGATTTCCGTTTTTTCCCATAAATCTTCAATAAACATTTTCATGAAAATTGTGCCGTACCCTTTTGCAAAATATTCAGGGTTTCCAATAAAAATGTCGATTCCAACTGTACTTTTTGGCTCATCGGATATTTCGTTTACCCAGCTTATGTCTACCATGCTTGTATAATAATATTGAATATAACCAATGGCATTGCCATCGACTTGCATAATAAATGGAAATATATAATCGCATTCGATGTGTTGTCGGTATTTTTCTACAAATTCAGGCCATTGCGTGCCAACCTGCCACCACCAAGAAACATGAGGGTTTTGTACCCATTGGAACATGGTCTGAAAATCATCTTCATTTAAAGGCCTGATGGAGTATTGTGAGTTTGTCATAATATCTCAATGCTCTTATTTTACTTTTTTTATATATTTTTATCTGTGAGGGTTAACTTTTTGAATAAATATTATATTTAAGTATATTTTATATTAGGGATAAATCAAAGAGAGGCCTGTTTTAATTCAGTGTGAAAGTATTATGAAAATCACTGATGAAAGAATAACAATTGTTCCATATAATCCTTTGTGGCCAAAGCTGTTTGAGCAAGAGACTGAGAATATTAAAAAAGTTTTTTCTGCTTCTCGATTGGTTGCCATCCAGCATTATGGGAGTACTTCCATATTGGGCATGAAAGCTAAACCGGTTGTTGATATTTTAGTAGGGGTCTCTGAATTTTATATTACTGAACAAGAAAAAAGCGATCTGCAAGCATTCGGCTACTTTTACATTGAAAATGCTTGGACTAATCAAAGGTTTTATTTCAGAAAAAGATGTAACCAGAGTTTTAATCTTGCAGTTGTTATGTACAACGGTGATTTGTGGCGTAATAATTTGATGGTCAGGGATTTTCTTCGCTCTAATCCTGACGAGGCAAAAAAGTATATTCAAATAAAAGAAGAAGCAATAAATTGTGGACATACAACGCTGTTTGCTTATTCAGAGTTTAAGTATACTTTTGTTGTTACACTTATAGAAAAGGCAAAAAATTGGGGCGGTAAAAATTTAGGATAAGAAAGTTTCATTATGAATTCTATTAATAACTTAAAATCGATTGTTGATTGTCACACACATTCTTCTTTCTCGATTGATAGTCAGATGCCGTTTAAAGATGGCGTTTTGAGTGCAATAAATGCGGGGTTGGGTGGACTGATTTTTACAGATCACCTTGATCTTGACTATCCAAAATCAGAAAATGGCGAGTCTAAATATGAATATACATTTGATTTTGCCGCACGTTCAAAATTTTTGGATAACATACGAAATGAATTTGGAACGAGCGTTAAGATTTTAAAAGGGCTTGAGCTTGGTTTTCAGCCTCAAATTATTGAACAGGCAAACGAGATTGTCAAAAATTACGATTTCGATTTTGTAATTCTTTCTGTCCATGTTGTAGATAGAATTGACCTGTGCCACAAGGCCTTTCATGAAGGTCAGCCAAAAGAAAAAGTTTTTACCAGATATTTGCAAGCCATTTACGAATCAGTAGATAAGTTTGATAATTTTGATGTTGTTGGGCACATTGGTTATATTTGCAGGTATGTATCTTATCCGGACAAGTCGTTAAAATACGTTGATTACAGCGATATTTTAGATATGATATTTAAAAAAGTTATACAGAAGGGTAAGGGAATTGAGGTTAACACTGCCGGTTATTTTTATAAACTTGGTTTCACTCATCCTGACTTTGACTCTATTGCCAGATATAAAGAGCTTGGCGGAGAGATAATCACAATTGGTTCTGATTCTCATGATGCAAGCAGAATTGGCGAGAATTTTGGGCTTGTTGTAAAACAACTGTCAGAAATTGGTTTTAAATACGTAACTTATTTTGAAAATCGCAAACCGGTGTTTGTAAAAATTTAGGCTTTAAAAATTACTTTCCACGTAACTCAAAAGTTCCAAAATAAGTTTGGCGGCCCTTCTCTTTGCTTATATCATCCCATCTGTTTTGGTAATAATTTGTCCAGAAATCAGTATCTTCCACTTTGGTAAAATTTGGGTTTTCTTCAAATGTTTTGTGCATCTCGATCCAAAGAGCTTCAACATCGGTTGAAACATATATTCTGCCGCCGTTTTTTAATTTTTGTTGTGCAGTAATCAGTAGATCAGGGTTGACCAGTCTACGTTTTAAATGCCTACGTTTGAGCCATGGATCCGGATGAAATATGAAAATATTTTCCAGGCTGCGACTTTCAAACATTTCGGTTAAACATACGCTACCGTTACCAAAAACCAGGTGTATATTTCTGATATTGTCGGCATCGACTCTTTCTTGCATTACTTCAACCGTTTTTTTACGTACTTCAACACCGACTACAAGCCTGTTGGGATGGTTTTTTGCATGATTACGAATGAATACGCTTTGTCCAAAGCCTATTTCAAAATCAATTTTTCCATCGAATTCTGTTAATTCCGGGCGAATTTTTGCTACATCAAGCTTTTCAAAATGTTGTGTACATGAAATCGGGTTAGAGTGTGTTCTTATTCTCATGATATTTAAATACTTTTTTGTAAGTGTTTTTTATAAATTTTGTAACTCTTAACAATAATTTTGCTCATAATGCCAGAGTATACCAAATTTTTTTACTTACCTCATCAGAGTTTTTGTTTATAACAGCTAATAATTTTGTATTACCAATTGTTTAAAATAGTCTACAAAAAAGAGCCTCAGTTTTAAAACTGAGGCTCTTTTTTGTAAATTTAATAAATAGCCAAGAATTCCCCAAGGCTTATCAAGCCTGGGGATGAATTGG
>CAZMQG010000022.1:0-27353 GCA_964568625.1 uncultured Pseudomonadota bacterium
GAAGAATATGGCTTATCTATCACAAATTAATAGTTATCGAGTTAGCGTTAAATTATATTATCGAAAATAATTTATATAATGCTGATGATGAATCCAAGAAAGAGCTTTTTTATGAAGAATATTTTTGTTATGTGGGTAAAAGATATGCGCCTTGTCCCCCACCAAAATTCGATCCTTTATCTTCAAAAGATTCATGGCAAGAGAAATTTTATAAATGGGTGAATATAACAAATAATCCAAGAAAGATACCATGTTAAAAATTAGCTTTCGAACTAGTATGTTTTTTCCCATATGCTTTGCGTTTTTCACATTTTTTTTGTTTTGCGAAGCACAGGAATTAAGACAAATAAATGGTGATTTATCATTTCTATTGCAAGAAGCCCAGGCGACTCAACAACGGTTAGTTATTTTTCTTAATGGATTAAAATCAAAATACATAAGCGCATCGATAGTTTTTGATTCAGGAATAAAACAGATGCCTACAATACAGCAATTGCTAAATACTAGATGGAATGGAGATGCCTCTAGGATTACGGATTATTCAAGAGCTACTATAGCTGTTGAAAATATTTATCAGGTATACCATTGCTTGGAAGATATTAAAAAATCATCATTGGAAATAGTTAAAGAGAGAGATAATTTTTTATTGCCTTATCCAAATAAATATAGAGATATAAATATAGTTTTTAGGGATCTTAAAAATGGACATCTTGGGGAGATTCAAATTAATACTATACCAATGTTAGAATTTAAAAATTCAAGCGGTCACCATTTATTTGACGAGGTGAGAAATATACAAGCAAGGGGTGTTCAAGAAAGCCGACCTCTTTCAGGCGAAGAAGAGCAAAAAATAGCCCAGTTGACTATGCAGGGTATTATTGGTCATAATAATGCATTCGAAAGTTCTATGAAAATTGCTAACAAAACTTTACGTGTTGGGATATATGGCATTTTAATTTATGATAATGAAGTGCTTATGGTAAAGACCAAGTCAGGTTCAAAAATAATTTATAATTTTCCTGGTGGTGGTGTTGAAAGTAAAGAAGGACTTGCTGAAGCTCTTCTGAGAGAGTGTAAAGAAGAGTTAAACGTTGATGCAATAATAAGAGATAGGCTGTATATATCCAAAGATCTTTATACGCATGAAGATTTTGATAATTATATGTTTAATTTGTATTATAAAATAGAAGTTGAAAACAAAGATATAATTAGTAGAGGAAGGCAGATAGATGTTCAAGTTAATGATATCAAATGGTTTCCTATTAACAAGTTACCTTTTGATGAAATGTTGCCTATCGATAGGGAATTTATAGCATTTTTACAAGCTCAGCAAATTAAGTAAACACAACTTCTGTTTTTTTGTATATAAATAACGCTAACTTGATAATTCCTAATTCATAGTAGAGGGGCTGTATTTTCCAATTTTAAACAAAGAGGGTGCAATTTCCCGAATAAAAAATGAGCAAGCAAAAAATAAAAAGTTATAATAGATTGTTACTCATGTACCACATAGTATGCCCAACAAAATATAGAAGAGTAGTATTCTGCGAAAAAGTTGATCAGGTGTTAAAAGAGATTTGCTTGGAGATATCAAATCGCTATGAGATAGAACTTTTAGAAATAGGTGTTGATACGGACCATGTACATTTTCTCGTTCAGTCTGTTTCAACCTATAGTCCAATAATTCAACAAAAATAGTGTAAGAACGATAAAAAGCATAAAAGCAAGAGAGATTTTATTCGGGCTTTTGAAGCGAAGAAGCAATTGTGGGGTGGGGAGTTTTAGAGTAAGGCTTATTATGTGAGTACGGTTGGGAAGTCTGGGGATGAACGAAAAATTACAAATTATGTTAGAATCCAAGGAATAGGAAAAAATTACAAAACCTTGCATCAACAAGCAAGTAAATTAGCTCAAATAACTTTGTTCGAAGAATAAAGCTCCCCGTAGCTTGCTGCTCAAGCACAGTTTTATGCCCAAGTTTAAGTCATAAAAAATTTTATCAATACTGCATCTTATTTGGAATTACACCCCTGACACCTCCTTTGGGATTTTTAATGTCGCCATCTCTTCTTGGAATAAGGTGTACGTGCAAATGAAAGATTGATTGGCCAGCGGCCCGTCCAACATTTATTCCAATATTAAAACCGGACACTGTCTTGTCATTCATTAATATTAGATCTTTTCTAACTTTGAGCAAATTCCAAATCGATTCCACTTCCTGAATATTTGCATCAAAAAAACTTTCGACATGTCTCTTAGGTATTATGAGCGAATGTCCAGGGCTTACTGGAAATTGATCAATATAAACATAAGAAAAAGCATCTTCAAAGATAATATTGTTTTTTTGGGGAAGGCAGAAGCAACAATTTGCTTCTGCCTGATTATATGCTAACCCGCGCATGGATTTACACATGTATTTGCAAGATTTGTCTTTTCGTTAAATTTTGTTAAAACAAATGTAAGTCTACTTTGTAAGATTTTTACGATTTCGTCTGAGATTGGATTTTTCCAGTCCCAAAAAGCCTCTTGACCATTAGCAATAATAGCAAAAACTTTTCTAAAAAATTGAGATGGAACTTTTGATGCCAGATGACTTTCTGGAATTACAAAAGCTTTATCGTTTGAATATTTAAGAAAAAGATATGATTCAAAATCCTTTTCCCCATTTACTAAGCACTCCGTATTTTGTTTTAAAAAAAGCAAAAGCTTTTCATCACCCAAGTAATCAAGCGATGTGTTTAATAAAGGGCTATTTTTTAAAATTAGTCCATATTCAGACAATAGGTTCTTTATTGCTGACTCGTTAATAGATATATTTGGAATAAAATGTAAATGCGCATGATATACTGAATTTCCACTGCTTATGATTGTTTCACCTAACAAACGACATCCATGTTCAAACAATATATATTCACTTGTATGAAAAACATTTTTTAATTTAGATAAAATAAATGTTATCTCTGTTGCCATGTCAACATTTATTGCAGCAAATGATGTAATATGTTTCTTAGGAACTATCAACAAATGTCCATATGCTACTGGGTAGTTATCAGAAATAACATAAAAATGCTTTGTTTGCATAAGAATCATACTGCTTTCCTTGGCAACGTCCGAATACAATTGCTTGAAAGTTTGGCCATAAATTTCTAAATCTTTACAAAATGGACATGCAAATATATTAAAAATATTTCCAGTAAAACACAATACCAATAATAAAACACGGAACAACATTTTCACATCTTTCTTTTTTTATTTTAATTTTATAATCCATTGATTTACCCTAAATATCCCCAATTTGAATTTACATTCAGTTATCCTCCCTGGTTCTGCCCTCTAAATTATAATTTACTATTCGCAATTTGCGTTAGTTTTAAAGTATTGTCTTCAAAGTAGTAAAAAACTCAGTTTCTTTTCTATTATTAATGAATTATTTTATGCATGAAGAATTGAATGTCAAGAAAAATAAAAATACCAAAATCCCTTGTTTTATAAGTTTTTAAAAACTCTTTAAGCCTCGACAAACTCTTGGGTATTTGCTATATTGCTAAGCACAAATATTTTAGTAATGCTTATATTAAAATAGGGACTAAATATGAATCCAGTTAAGTTAGTTAGAGACAAAATTCCAGACATTATGAAAAGCGAAGGGAAAAACCCTATATTCTATGTGGCTGGTGAAAAAGAGTTTTGTCGCTTATTGAGGAACAAACTACAAGAAGAGGTAAGCGAATTCTTAAAAGATGATTCCATCGAAGAATTGTGCGACATATTAGAGGTTATAAATGCGATATGTGCCTCAAAAAAAATGGCTATGAACGATCTTGAACAAATACGCTTAAAAAAAATTAATGAGCGAGGCGCCTTTGTTAATAAATTTGTTTTGGAGCTTACAAAATAAGCAATCTAATCGCGTATCTATTAATTATTTAAAAAATATCCATAAAAGAACGAATTTTTACACCTTTAAACCACTGAAAATAATAAAAATTTTCTTTATTTTAACGCTAACTCGATAACTCCTAGTTTGTAGTAGATAGGCCATATTCTTCAATTTTAATAGAAGGCTTATGTTCTCTAAAATTGTATGCAACAAAGGCTGAAACTATGTTTACAAAGAAATTTGTAACGTTTCTATGTCGAGTATGTTCAATCTGAAGGCTTGTTTTTAATAAACCATTAACTGATTCAATGACTCCTCTTTTTCGTAAGAGGAGTTTTTCTTTTAAATGCATAAAAACATTTTTCATGTTTTCACGACCTCTTGTTATAAGTTTTATTCCACGAGCAAAAAGCTCGTGAAATAATTTGGATGAGATATATCCTCTGTCTCCGAATAACAATCCAGAGATGTTTTTTGTAAGCCTGCATACAACATCAATATTACAATCGCTTACATTCCCAGGGGTAACACAAAAAGCGATTGCTTCCCCGTGATGATTTATGACCAAATGAACCTTAAAGCCATAAAACCATCCAGTCGACGTTTTACCTCGTTGCGCAAGCCCTTTGAAAACTTTATGCGAGCTAATTCTTGCATTGTGGCACACATTTAATTTGAAAGAATCTATAAAAAAGATTTCGGATTTTTTAGTAGATTTTTGTGATAACGAAAATAGAGTTAGTGGCAGCAACGATTCTTGCAGGAGTTCAACAATTCTGTTGTAGCTTACCAAGCAATTGAAAGCACATTTAAGTTCTTTACAGACCATGTTTTCATAATAATCTTTAAATGTTCGATATTTGGAATGATGCCAGAATATTGCTATCGTTAATACTTCGCTTAAACACATCTTTGGAGGCCTTCCCCCTGGACGCTTTCTATCCAACTCGATTAATGTTTTTTTTAGAAATTTTTCATATTCCTTGCAAAATTCATCAACATGGAAAAAAATAGTTGTTAATAACATGAAAATCCTTTCTCTCTTTTTTTGAGCTTTTGACACTCTTAATTTAAGAGAGAAAGGATTTTTTTAAATCTCTTTTTTAGTTATCGAGTTCGCGTTTTTTAATCAAAATACGGTTATCCATACGCGAGTTCGAGAATTAAATATTGCTTTATGAAAGCCCTTATAAAGTTGCAACATCTGAGGATCAATGCCATGAACTTAAGAAATAAAGATTTGGGATAAATCAGAACTTTTGCGCTTCGAAATCGGCTAACGCCCGCACCAAATGGTCGCCCCGGCCGTGTCCGGCGAAGTCTTGCACGTAGCCTGGGTGAAGACCGGGGTCCAGGCTTTTTTCTGCTTGCATGCTCAGAAAAATCATATACGCTAAAAACATGAAAAATTATTACATATACATTTTGTGTTCAAAAAGAAACGGAACCTTGTATATTGGGGTAACCAGTAATTTGAGCAGAAGAGTGCAAGAACATAAAGCAAAATTGATTCCAGGTTTTACTGCAAAATATTCAGTAAACAGACTTGTTTATTTTGAAGTTTTTAATTCAGCTTTAGTCGCAATTTGCAGGGAAAAATGCCTGAAGGAATGGGCTCGATCTTGGAAAATTCGCCTCATTGAAAAATCAAACCCTGAATGGAAAGACCTCCTCGATCTAGAATGATAATGATAGCCTGGACCCCGGTCTTCACCGGGGCGACGTATGTGTATAGATAAAGTTTTTTAAATACCAAGTTTTCGTTAGTTAGTAAGATGTCTAATATTTTTTCTATGTCTTAAGTTGATGGATGACATTGGGCTTTCGCCGAAAAAAGACAACGTGGAATATCTTTTAGTGTCATTACATGCATACTATAAATCATTATGATTATCGAACTGGTGTTGATTAACTGTTTTTGTCCATAAATCCCGCGCATAGGCCGGAGACTTCTTTGGTAATCTCTGCTTGACGCATTTTATTGTATTGCAGTGTTACCGTTTCAATGAATTTGTCAGCGTTGGTTGTGGAGTTGTCCATAGCCACAAAGCGTGCTGAGTATTCTGAGATAAGCGCCTGAAATAGCATAAAAAGAATTTGTCCTTTGACGTATCTTACAGAGAGATAATCAAGGGTATCATTTGTATTTTGTTCCCAAATTAAATCTTTGTGTGCCTTGCGATTTTTTACTTCCGGATCAACCTGAAGTGGCACAAGTTGGAATTTATTTGGTTTTTGTGCGAAAAACGATTTTGATTCATTGTAGAAAAAAGTAATTGATGTGAATGGAGTTGGAGCATCCATAAATTTGGTTATAAGGTCGCTTGCAATTGAGATATAGTTACTTGGGCTGAAATCATGATAATTTGATATTATTTCACCTAATTCATTTTCTTTGATGTAATTTGTAGCTTTGTTTCCTACTGTTATGAATTTGCAATTCTGATATTTTTTTGTTGCAATTTCTTTTTCAAGGAATTTGAAGAGGTTTGAGTTTAGTCCACCGCAAAGACCCTTTGATGTTGCAACAACTACAATTAATGGATTTGGAGTTGTTGATTGTGGAAATAGCAACGGATTTTGCCAAGATTGATCGTAACAGACCAGTTCGGTAAAAAGAGTTTTTAATTTTTCAGTATAATTGCGAACGGCTACGGAATTATGTTCTAGTTTAGAATACATAGACATTGAAACTTGTCGAAGAGCATTGGTTATTTTTTTTGTTGTTTGAATGGATTTTATTTTTTGTTTTAATTGGATTTGTTTTGCCACTTTATTCTCCACTATACAAATTGTATTCTAAACATCGTTACTTAAATAAGAATCAATAAAACAATGCTAACACTTGGAATTAAAAAAAGGAATGTTTAGACTAAAAATTAATTAAATTAATTAATTTAAGGAAATTTAATGATTGTTGTAATAGACGGATATAACCTTTTGAAACAAATTTTCCCTCATGTAAAGGGGCGAATTGATAAAGAGCGAAATGCTTTTATCAGGCAGTTGGGATACTATAAAAGCAAGAAGCCAAAAGAGATTAAAGAGTTGATTGTTGTTTTTGATGCAGGTCCTTTTGGACATGCGACCCGTGAGATTCATGAGGGGGTTACTGTGATGTTTTCCGGGCAAAAAAGTACTGCTGATGACTGGATAATCGAGTATGCGGATACTCACAAGGGGATGGATCTGCTTGTTGTAACAATGGATCGTAAAATTATCCAAGCCTGTGAAAAATCCGGCGCTACCACTTTGGGCAGTCTTGATTTTTATGGGATTATGCAAAGTTTTTTACTTGAAGAGGCCGCTCAAGAGTTGTCAACTCAGGCTGCTGTGCCCGGATCTACAACTGTGGTTGAGGTTGAAAAATACGATCAGGATGAGGATGAGTTTAATGGGAAAAAAGTTGACCGAAAAGCTCTTGATTTGATGATGGAGCAATCAGGCTTTTTTGTTAATAAAGAGGATGATGTTGATTTGGATCGTGGAAATAGCCGAAAAAGCGCCTCATCAAAATTATCCAAAAAAGATCGGCAGTTGTTATCAAAAGTGAAAAAATTGCATTAAGTATATTTATAAAAGCATACGGACCCAATATGATTGTAAAGCTTAAATTTAATTCAGAGCAGGTTGATCAGGTTGCAAAAGAGCAAGTTATACCATTGTTAAAAAAATATTCGATATTTACATTTACAGGGCCACTTGGCGCCGGGAAAACTACATTAATTAGAAGTATTCTGCGGCAGTGTGGAGTTGTAGGTGGGGTTACAAGCCCAACATTTGGGTATGTGAATTCTTATCAATCAAACGGTGTAACATATAACCATTTTGATCTTTATCGAATAACATCAGTTGATGAATTTATGGTACTTGGTTTTGATGAATATTTTGCAAAAAAGGACAGTGTTAGTTTTGTGGAATGGCCTGATGTAATCAGTTCATTGCTGGTAAGTCAGGAACTTAAACCAAAAGTTTGTGATATAAAAATTGATTACATTTCGGATGATATTTCAAGTCGAATTATCCAAATATCGGCGCGAAATTAACATAACAATAGTATGATAATTTTAATTTAGTGTCTGGGAGTTTATTTTTTAGGGGAGAGTGTAATGGCCGTGGTTATTGATAAATTAAAAAGTGATATGCGGAAGTTTTTGTTGACGGTTGTTGGTTTAACATTGATCGGCCTGATTTTTATCTACTCATCAAGTTCGGTGTTTGCTTTGGAAAAATTTGGCAATTCAGCCTACTTTTTAAAAAAACAGTTAACATATTTATTTTTGGGTATAGCCGGATTTTTTGTATTTGCTTTAGTTCCAAAAGAGTTTTGGAAAAAGTATGCATCACTGTTTTTTTTGGGTTCCGTATTTTTGACGTTACTTACTTTTGTTCCTCAATTAGGGCTTAGATGTCACGGTTCAAACCGTTGGTTGAGTGTGGCCGGTTTTAGCTTCCAGCCCAGCGAGGTATTAAAATTATTTTTGTTAATATATTTGGGGTATTTTTTAGAAAAAAAGCAACAGGTTTCCGGATCTTTTGTTAACAGTTATTTACCATATCTTTTTGTTTTAGGTATAACGTCATTGGTTTTACTTAAACAGCCTGACTTCGGTTCCATGGTCACTATTTTTACCACGTCGGTGATTTTGTTGTTTGTTGCAGAATTTAATTTAATTTACCTGTTTATGACGGTTTTACTTATGATTCCTGCAGGTGTTTATTTGATTTTAACTAAATCGTATAGATTAAATCGAATTCTGATTTTTTTAAACCCTTGGGCTGATCCACAGGGTAAAGGGTTTCAGATTATTCAGTCTCTGATTGCTATTGGGTCAGGGAGTGTTTGGGGGCTTGGGATATCAAACTCAAAACAGAAGTTTTTTTATTTGCCAATGCAGCATACCGATTTTATTTTTTCGATCATTGCGGAGGAGACGGGTTTTGTTGGCTCTTGCATTGTTGTTCTCTTTTATTTTTTACTCTGTTTTTATGGGTTGCGTCTGGCATTACAGCTTAAGGGTGGTTTTGAATTTTTTACATCAATAGGTTTTGTTGTATTTATAAGTTTGCAATCAGTTATAAATCTTATGGTTACAACCGGTTTAGTTCCGACTAAGGGGTTAAGTCTTCCTTTTGTAAGTTATGGTGGAACGGCTATAATATCGTTGTTTTGTATGATGGGTTTGATTACAAATTTTGCTAAAAATAACGATATATAAAGATATATAATATTTTTTCCCATATCTGGCATTTGTTTTCTATTTTAAAATAAAAAGCTTATAAAAGCCCTTCGCTCAGCGTCAGTCAGCCATTTTAATTGACTTGTGGGTATTTGATGGCATAATCAGTTGAAAATATCTTTTGGGATGGGGATTTAGGATTTGTTTTAAAGCTTTTTTTAGAAGATTACGACTTAAAAATAATAATATAACGAGGTGCGAGATGTTCGGTTGGATTTGTGTGAAATTCCTACGAAAAAATAATTTGTTATTAGCTTTGCTAGCAAGTGTTATTTTTCAGCAAAATATTTTGATTGCGCAGAGTGGTGCTCCGGTAACTCAGGATGTTATACAAGAAAAAGAACTTACGACACAAGATTCACAAAACGTTGATTTAACACAAAATGTTGAGTTAAATGGTTCCGAACATGACCTCGTAGATTCTCAGACTCCTAAAAAAAATCTTGGAAGCTTTCCGGAAATAGATGGAAAATTGGTAGGAAAAAATGGTGATATGGACATCAACTCAATGCAAGATTTTTTTCAAGAGATGTTAAAAATCTGGGCTGATGCAAAAAAACGTGAAGAAGAGCGAAAAGTACTGTTTTTATCAAAATTATCACCGGAACATCAGGAGCTTCTTAAAGAGGCTCAGTTCAGATATGGTAATTTTTTAGAAAATGTTGATATCAGAAATGGGCTTGCTGATTTATGTAAAAACGTACGAGGTGGTCTTGAAAAATTGAAAGAACATCTCAAATCAAATCAAGCTGAGCAAGTATCAACTCTTTTAATAAAGATAGAAAAATTGCAAACGGCAATTGCGCTTGATTACTGCTCATTTTTGCCTAAGCGCATGAAGGGGATGAGTTCAAAAGGAATTGAGGATTTGTCCGGAGCTATGGATGGACTTATGAAGAACTTTATGCGGGATGGTGCGGATTTGAATGAATCTAGAGGTGAGGATGACGAGGATGGCGCAGATTCTGATCTTGCATTTTCAATCAATGATGTGGCTGATTTTTGTGATAGCCTATACAAACTTATGAAGTCTGATATTTTTGAGTGTTCAAAAAACGAAGCACAAGAGCTCTCTTCCATTAAAATTGAAACTAAAAATTCAGTTGGAATTTTGAGTGATATTCTCACATCCATTCTTAGGAATAAGCCCAAAGATTTAATTATATGTTACGTTGCTTATCTTGAGCCTAAATTTAATGAAACAAATGAGTTTTTAAAGAAAACTCAAAAAGTTTTTGAATCAGAAGTTAAGTCATATATTGTAAATCAATCCGGAAATGTTATTGAAAACGAAAAAGATTTGTCAGATACTGATGCACAACAGAAAGCATATATTTTTTGGTTTAAAGAAATTAAGAAATGTCAGCGTACGTTGTTAGTTTTTTCAACATTAAAAAAGAGTACTACTACACTTGTTGATGGAACTGAGAAGTTGTTTGAAACGGTTGCCTATGCTTATGATATTGCATCTTGTTTTTATGGATTTTACAGGAATGATGCGGAGGCTCCTCGACGAAATGTACTTGAGAAGATAAGGCATAATACACCGCTGACTAGAGAAGAACAAGAAATTTTGGCTACAGAACCTCGGTGGTCTAATAAAAGCATTTTGATTCCCAAAGCCGTTGACTGGGGAATTTCAAGCGGTATGGCGCTATGGTTTTTCTTTTTGAATCGGCCAAATGTTACAGGCAATCTATTGTTACAACCAATTCTTGGTAACATGCCATTGAACATGGTTGATGTTAAGCAGGCAACAATTTTGAATTTTATGGCTGCGCCATATGCATTTCGTATTTTACTTGATCCATCGTCATCAAATTGGCAACCGCCAAAATTTTTAAATTCATTGGGCAAAGTTGCCGGGGCGTGGGTATATTATCATCTTTTTTATGGGAAATTATTTAATCATAATGATTTACCGTATTGGGATGCTGATTATGATAATATAAAAGATACCACGTATGATTTGTTAATAGAAGTCGAAAAAATTGTAAGTGAATCGTTTTCGGCCGTTATTAGGCGTAATTCAGATCCTGTATTAGTTGAGAAAGTTGAAAATTTGAGTTTGGGTGTAGTAAAACCTGAGATGATAGGGTATTTTGCAGAGTCAATGCTTCCATTATTTCTTTTTAGCCAGGATGAGCTTAATGGTGCGACAAGAATGAGTTGGGCATCAAAGGCTCTTTTTGGAACTTGCGATCTTGATTTTTTACGTTCTAAGCCTGGTGCGAAATATGTATCCGAATATGAAAAATTTGGCAAAGATATAACGGATCAAGTTTCGTTAAAGAGCTATTATGTTGAAGCCTGTATCTCATATTATATTGCTTCCAGTATAGGTAAAACACTTGGAGCAGCACTTGCAAGAAAAGTGCAGGGTCCATGTTTAAATTTTGCAACATATGCAGGCGGAAAGTTTTTGGATGGTCTTGCCAAGATACATCTTATTGGAAAAGATACAAGAGAGTTATTTACAGCAATGAATGAGGAGTTTGTAGAGGGATTTGAAGAAAATATCATGCTCTTTAAAATGCTTTTTAAAGAAGGTTTTTCAGCAAATTCTCCATTTAGAAACATGTTAGTCTATCACTTGAAAAAACGTGGTGATATTGCAGTGGGTAAAAATTCTTCAGAAGAAATGATAAATAAAGAGTTGTTGTATTTTGTTTTAAAACAATGTGGGCAAAGTGGTTTGATTACACATTTTGATGCGGCATCAATCACAAAATATTATTTGATTAAACAAGAGTTTGATGACGAATTGATTGAAAAAATTATTTCTGCGATTAAAAAGAATATGCTTGCAATGGTAGGAGCTCCTGTTGGTGGATGGGCTGCAACTACGGCGTTGGGGTGGTTTACTCGTTATAATGGGCCATTGCAATTGATTCCCGGTAAGATTAAAAACTCTGTATTACATAAGTAGTTAACAAAAAATAATAAAAATATTTTATTTAGCTAAAAAATTAAAAAGCCGATAGATTTGCATGTACAAATCTATCGGCTTTTTAATTTTTATGAAATTATTCAGTTATTTTGTTGCCTTAGGGGCTGCTTCTTTAGGCGAGCATTTTGTACAGGCTCTTTTTCTTTTTGCATATTTTCGCATATAAGCTTTGCATTGTGAACATTTACATTTATTATCTTTGCATTGGATACATTTTTTGTCTGCATGTTGTGTGCATGCGCACTCACTTTTAAAACATTTAAGCTTTTTGCCCTTGCATTTTGTGCATTTACACTTTGGATCTTTGCATTCTACACGTTTGCATTTTTTGTCTTTGCATTGCGCACAAAGTGCCTTGCGATGGTCATGATGTCTTTTTAGTTTTGCGTGAAATTCATGTTTTTTATAAAGATAAGCATAAATTTTTTCTACAGCCTCTTTTGTGTCTCCTTTATCAACAGAGTCTTTTATGGATGCTAGCATTTTATCCATTGCTTCATGGTGTGCTTTTTTTGCTTCTCCTGCATATATCCCGACAAGAGTCAATGAACAAAGAGCTCCTGCTATAAGTAACTTTTTCATTCCATATTCCTTTCTAGAAAAAACAATCAGTACGACCTATAGGTTTAAAAGTAATGAGTCTTTTATATAAATAGCAAATATTTGTTAAAAAAAATTAACGTAGAGCATCACAAGCGGTTTGAATTATTTGCTGAATCTCAGGATTGGTAGTTAATGCATCTGCTCGGTATCTGGCTCTTTGGTGATAAACCAAAATAGTTGGATTGGCTCCTAAAGTCAAAAGCAGTTGAACTGTTTTAAGATCGTTTTTGAGTGCTGCTATGTGTAAAGGGGTTTGGCCTTTAATCTTCTTACTCCTGGTTATACGGGCATTAATATTTGCACCGGCATTAACTAGATCGCATATGATTGCATGATATCCTTTTTCAGTAGCGATGTGTAATGGAGTGTATCCATTGAATTCATAGTTGGGATTATATATGGTGGCGTTAGCATTTGCACCGGCCAGTAAAAGAATACTTACGATGTCTTCAAAATTACTAAATACCGCAATGTGTAGGGCCGCAAAACCATTAGATTCTCGATGTGATTTTTCATTTTTAACAACCAAATCAACATTAGCTCCGCATGCTAAAAGCATTCTGGTGACATTAATTTGGTGGCTTGCTACGGCCCAGTGAAGAGCAGTAATCCCATCATCATTATTTTGAGCGTTGATATCTTCTGCTTTCAGAAATGCTTGAGCAATTAGGGTTATGCGATCATCAGGTGAAATTAAGGCGTTTTGGGTTGCATTAAAAAAAATAGTGCTATAGTCCATCATTTTTGATATTAACCAGTGGATTGGTTTTAAGCATATTTCTCTAAAAGATGTATGAAATATGTTGAATTGCATAAGAGCTTGAAATTGTCGATCACAAAATTTTTTACCTAAATCATCAACTCCAGCCTCTCTTATTTTAGAAATTATTTTAAATGCGCAACATGCAGCAATAAGGTCTATCTCATTATTGCAGTTTAAGTTAATTTGTCCGGATGATGGGTTGAATCTTATAAGAGGATTTATGATTCGGTTTTCTGTGTAAAGTAAAGATATTTTCCTGCTTATATGAGATGTTCGTGCAAATGATACCAGTTCCTTTCCAAAATTTAAGTAACTTACAGGAACCATTGAATTTGGTTGATAAAGAAAGTCCAAAATATATTCGATGACATCAAATGTGGGCAAGTTATACATAGAGTATTGATCTTGAATATCTTCCATAGAGGAAAGATTATAATTTGTTGTGCCTAAAACCAAAAAAACAAGACATATTAATTTTTTCAGCTTCATTATAATACCCTCCCAATACTAAAATATTATTTCTGTGGTCTTTGAATTTATTTTGGCATTAGCGTATTAGAGTATGCAATTTTTAAAATTTAAATTTGGATAGTCGCTTATAGAGTATATTAAGCTATATTATTTGGCATATGGGCAGGGAGTACCTGCAATAAATTCAGATAATTCATGCAGTAAACAGCGGATTAAAAGCGAAGGGCATTTGCTTTGAGGGTGTACGCAATCTTGGTGAAACTCGGCGCATGGACAATTAAATTGGTGCAAGAGCTTTTGGGGTAATGAAAATAAAGTATTTTGTGGAGTGGGCGTTGTTGGGATATTTTGTATTAAATATTCAACAACAACTAGCATTACCAGTACGAACAAAATTCCTGTAATAAAGCGCATGCAACCATCAACACTGAATCGTTGATAAGGTGGTTGGACCGGTTGAGTTAGTTGTTGAAGTTTGGCAAGCAGAGAGCTTGCATAGGTTTTGTCTTGAAAAAATGCATTCCATTTTGGATCTTGAATTAGTTTATTCACAATTTCCATATTTACACCAGATGATAAAATTTCTTTAGCTGTATTAGTTGTAAGTTGTGATATTCTCTGTGCAAATGTTTCTGCATCAAGGCTTTGCGACTGAAGCTCCATAACCTCAGAATAATAACTTTTTAAAATTGCACGTGCACGTTCATCAGGAATTATGTCTCTCAACTGAGAAGTAATTTGTTCAATATTTGGCATTTCACTTGCACTGGCCGTGCTTTCTTGCATTGCGGCATTAAGACTTATTGATAATGCAAGAATAATGTAGATAGCTAGTCCAAATAATTTTTTCATTTAATATCCTTATTGCAATATTATGCTTCAGGTTTATATGATACCAGTGTGATGCCTAGTTCGGTGGCTTTTTTGATGAACTCTTCTTGTTGAACGATCAACGTTTTATCGTGTAACCATGCAATTACGGCAACTTCACCTTTTGATATATTATTTAATGATCCTGGACCCAGTGTTGGGAGATCATACTTGTGATTTTGATTTTGGTGTGCTGCCTTACAGACAACAACTCCATTTTTCCCAAGATCAATTCCACGTCTTATGCATTGATCAGTCCCTTCGATTGCCTCAATTGCCATAATCATTTGATCTTTAACGACAACGGTTTGCCCAATGTCCAATTGAGAAAGTTTTATTGCAGTTTCAATTCCCATTTTGACATCTGTTGCCAAATTTTCTGTTAATTTTCCTGCTAAAATTCCAGGTTTAACCATTAAAGAATCAAGTACTTGATCTTGTCGTAAAATTGAAATGCCATGAGATTCAAGCTCTTTTACAATTCTTTCCATGATGGCAGCATCGCTTTTGTAAATTAAAGACGAAAGCAGTTTTATTGCTAGCCAGTCAAGTTTGAATTTTTTTAAAAGATGGCTCTTATCGACTTTGCCTATAAATAAAAGCTGTGTTGTGTGTTTGCTTTTTAATAAATCCAGAACCTGGCCTGCCTTATAACAGTCTTGTGAAATAACTTCGGCTTTATCTTGAACAACCTGCTGGAGTTCTTTAAGATTGTCTTCTGCAAATAAAGCTACCACAAAAAAAGGTTCGGATGCTTGAATTTCTGCAGGTCGGTTGAGTAACTTTTTACACGCTTCAACGGGAAGTGTTCCCGTTCCAGCTATTATCGCAATCATTTACTAATCCTAGCATTTTTTCTATTTCAAATGTGAGCCTGATTGCCGTCAAATTCTGTTCCGGATGAATCTGATTGGTTTTGTTTTTAATTGAATTTAAAAAGTACTCTATTTCAAGCTTTAAAGGATTGTCTTTATAAACAAAAACACGTTCGACCAAAGATTCTTGCTTATAATTGAGCTGTTCTATTCCTATGATTTGTGTACTTGAATTCGTTTGTCTATGAATTGAAATATCCTGTGTTGTGAAATCAAGAAGAATATATTCATTTTTTTGATGAATTTCCATTGTGCGTTTTTTGATTTGTGATGCACGGCTTGCGGTTAAATGCGCAAATGCGCCATTCTCAAACCCAATTTGAACGGAAGCTATATCGCAAGAGTTAGAATAAATCTTTTGGCCCTGGGCGCTTAGAGATTTTACAGGGGAGTCTATGAATTGAAGTATTAAATCTAAATCATGAATCATTAAATCAAGAACTACGCTATCTTTTGATACTCTAGCATCAAAAGGTCCCATGCGATGTATTTCAATCATCAATGGTTGATTTATAATTTTCTTTAACTCTTGAACGGCGCCATTAAAACGTTCAACATGTCCTATGTGCAGTGTAAGACCGGATTGTTTTGCGAGATTGATAAGTTCTTCAGCTTCAGCTAGATTTTTTGTAATTGGCTTTTCGACTAGGACGTGTTTCCCTCTGGTTAGGCAATCTTTTACCACTTTATAGTGGAAATCTGTTGGAACCGCTACAATTACGGCATCAACATCATCGATCCAATCATTATAATTTTTAGATTTGATTACAGTAGGATCAATAATTTTTTTGAAATTTGCTTCATTCGTATCTGCAACTCCTACCAATTTTATTGCTTGCAAGCTGTGTAACTGCGAGCAAATGGAGGCATGATACCCACCCATTTTACCTAACCCTATGACACCTAATCTTATCATTGATGCTTCCTATGGTATATTACAAGCCTTCTTGAGGTTGAACTTTACTATCTTGATCGGAAACAGCACGCATTGACACTCCGCGCTTGCTGTTTTCAATGAAATTCAAAAAGTGTTGAACTTGAGGATTATTTCCCCATGATTCACTAGCTGCAATCTCTTTAATTTTTGGTACAAACATTTTTTCGTTATAAAAAAGCTTAGTAACATGTTTGAGCGCGTTGATAGTTTCAGATGAAAAACCGGCGCGTTTTAGAGCTATAATATTTAGCCCCGCGTAGGCTGCTGGTTGCTCATTGAATAAACAAAACGGTGGCAGATCTTGGCGTGCTCCACTAAATGGAGCAACTGCGGTAAATGTCCCAACGCGACAAAATTGGTGTGTTGCGGCGTATGCCATTAAAAAGGCATTTTTTTCTATATAAGAGTGTCCGCCAAGACTTACATTGTTTATAAGAGTAACATTATCTTCTAGAATTGAATCATGCGATACATGGGAATAATTCATGATGTAACAGCTGTTACCGATTTTGGTAAGCCCGTCAGGATATTTTGAGGCATGTATTGTTACAAATTCCCGAAGTTCGCAGTTTTGCCCGATTTCGATATTTCCGTAACTTTCCTTGGTCCCAATATTTTGGGCTGGAAATCCGACCATGACGTTTGCATGAAGTCTTGTGTTATCGCCTATTTTGACATTTCCGACTACAACGCAAAACGGTCCAACTTTTACATTATTACCTAAATCAACCTTATCACCAACAATTGCTGATGGATGAATATAGGTCTCATTTGAATGAAAAAAAGCTTCCTCAAAATTGGAAGCTCCCTTTTTTGCTTTAATAATATTGTCGTTCACAAAAAACTCAGTAAAAAAAGATTTAAAATGGCTGGGGCGGGAGGATTCGAACCTCCGGGTGGCGGAACCAAAATCCGCTGCCTTACCACTTGGCTACGCCCCAAGCTGAAACTTTACCTTACTCGTCTACCGCTACCTTTTTATACTCTTCTATAACCTTTTCCTCGATCATTTTTCTGGTGTCTGCGTTCAAAGGATGTACTATATCCTTGAAAGACCCATCCTTTTTTCTGCGAGAAGGCATCGAGACAAACAAACCCTTGTCGCTTTTGATAATTTTCATATCACGCACAATAAAACAACCATCGAAAATGATAGTTGCATAGCCTTTAAGTTTACCTTCATTAGCAGGAAAAACTTTTACTTCAGTTATCTCCATACCATTCCTTAGTTTTCAACCCGGCTCGAGAGACTCTGCTTTCATGCATCCCTCGTGCCCTACGATGACAACATTACCATTACAAAAGTTCAAAATTTTATAGCTTAAATTTAATAGTTTACAATATGTTTGTCAACTAGTTTTTCAGCCTTAAATTCGAATGTTTTATGCTTTTTCTGCAGCTCTTAATTTTGCTGATCTGGCCGATTGGTTTAGCTCTAATTCAGTATTTGAAGCGGTTATTGCCTTAGGTGTTAAAATCTTTAACTCGAGTAAGCTTTCTTTTTCTTTGAAAAAATTTTTTACAATTCGGTCTTCAAGGGAATGAAAGCTAATGCAAACAAGTTTCCCTTTTGGGGCAAGAAATGGCAAGCTTGCATGCAAAAATGACCTGATATTCTCAAGTTCATTATTAACAGCAATTCGTAGAGCTTGAAAGGTTTTTGTTGCCGGATGGGTATGTTTTTTACCCTTGTTTGTATATCTAGGAATTATTGATTCAATTAGTTCTACGAGTTGGCGGGTTGTTTTGAAACTTTCAGTTTTACGTTTTGTAACAATGGCGCGCGCAATTTTTTTAGCATTGCGTTCTTCCGCATATTCAAAGAGAATATTAGCGAGTTCGTTTTCTGTGCAGGTATTTAAAATGGTAGCGGCCGTTATGTGGTAATGTGATTTAGACATACGCATGTCCAAAGGGGTATCTGTCATGAATGATAGGCCTTCTCGTTCGTGGATTTGAAGCTGTGAGGTTCCAAAATCTGCCAATATTCCATCAACGTTTTTTATACCCTCATTCTTTAGTAACTTATAAAGATGTGCGAAATTACCCCATAAAATATTAATTCTATCGCCATATTTTTCTTTTAAAATAGGGGCGTTTTGTTCAATTGATTTTTGATCCCAGTCTATTCCTATTACCTTGCAAGTTGGTTCCAAATCAAGAATTGCGGAAGTATGTCCCCCGCAGCCAAGGGTTGCATCAACATAAGTCTTACCCGGTTTTGGGTCTAAAAATTGCAATACTTCACTTACTAAAACGCTTTTGTGTGCTGGTTTGATATTTGAGTTATTCATATTATTTAAAATATCCGTTTATAACTTTTTTAATATCGGGTTTTTGGGTTGGTTTTACTACATAATCGATAAAATTGCCACTGGCACCATATTTTTCAGTATAAATTGAAATTTTTTTGTGTTTTAATTCTATCAATTTACCTATGTCTAAGCGACGTCTTGACGGCATGAGTTCATAAATTGATTTATCTGCTAAGTCTTGTTCATCTTCATCAAATATTGCCAGATAGCCGCGAATATAAATTCTGTCTCTGGGTTCGATTATTGTGTCAACATCTATAAGTCCTGATTCATTATGTTTTAATTTTATTATTGGTGTCTTATCAAATCGCCATACAGTCATGTCATCACGTACATTTTCATCGGCTGTCCATGACTCTTTTGTTTTTTGTGCTAACCAGTTTCCTTTTGCTTTTTTTTCATAAACAAAGCAGGTTACTAAGATTGTTTTACCCGTTTTATTTTCAACATAAAAATCTAGTTCCGGTTGTTTTTTATCTTCTTTTTTTTTATCTATATCTTTAAAATCAAAATCATAAAATTCCCCTGAGATTCCATACTTTTCAATTTCTATAGTAATCTTTTTTCCGTGTAATTGTGCAATTATATCCAAATCTATTTTTTTATTATCATCAAGTAATTCAATGGTTGAATCGTCAGCCTCTTTTTTATTGTCAAATATCCCCAAATATCCAAATGTCTTGTTGCGATTCTCTTCATCGGAAATAGTATCGAGGTCTATGATTACACTTTTGTTGTCTTCAATTTTGTAAATGGATGATTTATCCCATCTCCAACGGCTGGCTGGGCGCTTGTTTATGTATGAAAAGCATACCACATAAATTGTCTTGCCGGTTTGATTTTCAACTTCAAAATCAAGCTCAGAATTTGTTAGAGTGCCTTCTTTGGGTTTTAGATTTATTATTTTTGCTTGTTTGGGTTGAGATTTATTTTTATCATGAGTGTCTTTTGATTCTAGGCCTATATTTTGTTGAGAAGTTGTTTGTTGCTCCTGGTTTGGTAAAATTGGGGAATTTGTAGTTGTAACTTTTGCTGCTAATGTTGTTTCGGCAGCTGTTTTTTGTTGGGTTTCCTGAATTGCATTTGAAACTGGTGGCATAATAGGTGTTTGACTGGCTGATGGCATTGAATCTGGAATTTGATTTGGCATAGTAGTATCAGATAATATGGTTTCTTGTGTGGCATCCACAGGCATAATTGGGTCTGGTATTTGAGTAAACACTTGTATTGTGCAAATCAGTAATATTGCTGATAAAAAAATAGTTTTTAAATTCATGGGTCTCCTTAATAAATTACAAGCAAAACTCTACAAACTAAAAGCCATTAAGAGAAATCTAGCATCAATTTCTTTGAAACTACAGCATTTTCCTAAAAGCAGTTTAGCGATACTTAATTCATCATGATTTCTTGCTCAATCCTTTTTATTTTTTTTGCCATATCTAAGTCATTCGAACAAATTGATTCAACTTTACCTATCGCATGGATTACCGTCGAGTGATCGCGTCCGCCCACAAATGATCCGATTACTTGCAATGAGCAATTTGTGAGCTTTTTCATTAAGTAAAATACAATTTGTCTTATCTCAGCAATTTCTTTATATCGTTTTTTTGCTTTAATGTCTGATACTGAAACATCAAAATTTTTTGCTACGATTTTTAAAACGGTTTCAAGAGAGGCGTTTTCGGATTTCGGGTTGCTCAAGTTTAAAAGGACTTTTTTTGCAAGCTCAATAGAAATTTGAGTGTTAATTAATGCTGCAAACGCGCTTACACGCACTAAAGCTCCTTCTAATTCTCGAATATTTGAAATGACTCGTGATGCTATAAAATTTGCTACGTCACTTGGTAAATTGATTTTATTTTGTTCGGCTTTTTTGTTTAAAATTGCAATTTTTGTTTCAAGATCTGGGATTTGAATATCAGCTACAAGTCCCCATTCCAATCTTGATTTTAATCGACTTTGTAGCCCTGCAATTTCTTTTGGAAAGGTGTCGCTGGACATGATAATTTGTTTATGTTCTTCGTAAAGATTATTGAAAATATGAAAAAATATCTCTTGAGTTTGTTCTTTATTGGATAAAAATTGTACATCATCCAATAAGAAGAGATCTAACTTTTGATATTTGCTTCGAAATTGATCAGCCTTATCAAAACGAATGCAGTTTATAAATTCTGTAATAAATCTATCCGTAGTTTCATAACATACGGTAATATTTGGATGTTTTTTCTTTACGGCATTCCCAATTGCGTGCATTAAATGAGTTTTTCCAAGGCCTGTTCCTCCATATATAAAAAGAGGATTGTAAACTTTTCCCAAATTTTCGACTACGGCTATGGCGGCGGCATTTGCGAGGGAATTATTTGGGCCTACAATGAAATTTTCAAAAATATAATTTTCGTTCAGATTATTGCCATAGTGATTATACTGATTTTTTTTTGAAACTTTTATCAGGGCTTTTGATTGTTGCTGTTTAGAGTCCATGCTTATTTGGGGAATATGATTTACATGTAGCTGATTTTGGGTTGACTGAATTGTTGATGCAGGAATAATATTACGAATTTGTTGTGTTTCTTGTCCGCCACAAATGAAAATTATTTTGATTTCATTTACGTTCAAAAGCCTACTGAGATGTTTTTTTAAAAGTTCTATGTAATGTTCCTGAATCCATTTGCTAATGAACTGATTAGGGGCTTTAAGTGTGATTACCCCAGTTGCTGAATTCCAATCTTGTAGACTAACAGCTTTAAACCAGGTTTCAACAATTTGGCTTCCGGCCTCTTGTTTGATGAGTTTTAAAAATTCATCCCAAATTAATTGCACATACATTCCTTAATGTTAAATTCTGTTGTCATGTGAATAATCAAAAGTGTTGATATGAAATTGGAGTATCGTTAATTATATCAGTAGTTGGCAAAAGGGTAAATTTTTATAAAATTCAATGGGAGATTGTCATGAATAAAGAGAAAATTCTAGGAACCTTTTGTATATTTGGACTGGTTTTTGTCATACTTTTATGCGGTTGTGGAAAAAAGGGGGATGATAAAAATGAAAAATTGGCGCAAACCTATTATAAACTTTGCATGTTAGAGGTTTCACAAAATTCAGACAAAAGTGATAGTCCACAAACTACTTACAGAAAGGCTTTATCTTATATTCAAGAGGCAATAAATTATAAGGCGAGTGCTGATTTTTTAGCGGTTAAAGCGACGATCCTGTTCAGGTTGGGAGATTTTGAGCAAAGTTGCCAAAGTTTTGAGGCGGCGTTAGCTTTTGAGGACGTATCTGCAAAAGTACGTGCTAGTATATTGAATAACTATGCCTGTTTGCTTGCTCAGATGGGAAATGTTGATAAGGCTTTGGGAATACTGGATAATCTGGCCAAGGATAGTGACTATTTTACACCTCAGGCTGCAGTATTTAACAGAGGTAAGATTTTTTTTGATAGGCAAAATTACAAACAAGCTATAATGGAATTTTCTAGAACTGTGGCGTTAGCTCCTGAATATGTGGATGCACATTATTTTTTGGCTTTATCAGCATTTAAGTTGCAGAACAAAGATTTGGCCAAAGCTGAGGTAGAGTCTGTACTGTTTTTGGACCCTTCTCATGAAGGGGGGATTGCATTGGCAGATAAGCTAGGTGTTAATTTAGGCATTAATAATAAACAATAGATGGCGAAGTAGAGTATAACTCCCCTTACTTCAATTTTAAAAAACAATTGTTGTAATTTCAGGTTGTAATTTTTTATTATAAATAAGGGATAAGATCTTGGATAGGGACGAGATCTTTGTTTCGTGGGGTATGTTGAGCCTGAATATACAGTTAGACTAGGGGGGAGTTATGAAGGTTTCAAGGTTTATCTTTGTGTTTTTTTTTATGTTTTCTTATTTACTTTCTTATGTAGAACCTGACCTGGGAGGATTGTTTGCAAAAATTGTGCGATCTGGCGGTGTTGGTCAAGAAAAAACGCAGGTAGAATATGAACCGCGGGAGCAACTCGAACATCAATCTGGTGATATATCCAAGAATTTAACCGACAGTCCTATTCAGAGCGTAAATGCGCTTGATAGTTCTTCAAAGGAAGTTGTAACTGATAGCCTATCAGATAGGTTACCTGAAAGCCTTGTCTTTAATATCCAGGGAATGGCACAATTTACAAAATTAGTGGTCAAAAATTCGTATTCAAAGCCGGTTGTTTTAAAAATTTATTCATCTATGCATCAGGATTCAAAAAGAGTAGCTCCGGTTTTCCAGGCCGTTGCAGACGAATTTAAAAATCAAGTCATATTTGCGGGATTAAATGTTGCGCAAAATATGGAGATTTTTATGCAAATTTCGATGTTTTATAAGCTAAAAAAGGTTGATTTACCACTTTTTTTGTTTTATAAAGATGGGCAGCTTTTGATGCCTTTTTTGGCAGGATTTCAACCTCAAAGTTATCTTTCAGGTTATATTCAGCAAAGATTTTTTACCAATGCTGGAGATTCTCAGGATATTCCCGAATCCCTTAAGATAGGCTCTAATAAGTGATTAGTACGAGGCTGTAGCGTTAAATTGGCATTTTGGGGTCTCTTTAAGTAGGGGAATTTTTTATAGATTGGGCGTGTCTGTTTGGGTTGTATTGCTTTTCTGTATAGTGTGATCTGTAGGGCGTTTTACAATTTAAATTTACAGGTATATAATAAGTTATAAGTTTTTAAATAGAAAAGTCTGAAAATGGCTTTTCGTCTCGATCAAAGAAATATTAAAAGCTTTGACAGAGGGAAATGGTAGGTTATAAGTTCGAAGAAGTGGTAGGTTATATTTTTTTAGGAGGTTATTTCATGAAAAAGATGTTTATTGTTTTAACATCAGCATTATTGGTAGGTTCAGGTCTTTATTCTATGGAAAAAACGGTAGAAATTCCAGCTCCTGCAACACAAGAGGCAGAATATGGACAGGCTATTGTTCGTTATTCTACATGGGATAGAACAACCGGTTTATTGACGCTTAAAGACAGTGAAGCTGCTCAAGGACAGGTTTATACAAAATCTGGAGATAATTGGTTTGTTGGCGATGCACGCAATGTGGCAGCTGCAGCACCGGCTGAGGAAAATGTTGTTGAACTTTTAAATCGTATTGTTGCCGCCAAAGAGCAAACAGCTCCTATGGAAGTAGTAGCGCAAGAGCCTGCGCAACCAGAAAATACAGTTGCATTGAAGCTTAACGAAAAAGGTAAAGTAATACTTAACCAGATGGTCAGAATTAAAGATGGAATCTTTACCGTAGTTGCTATCAAAGGTGGAATTGTTTTCGGTACAGTAAGAGAGCTTGGAAGTGATGTTATTCATGCTGCTCAAGCTAATCCATATAGAACAGCTGGGCACGTTGCTGAGGGATTGTACCTTGTTGGTGCCATAGTTGCTATTCCTGCAACTGCAGGGTTAAGTTATGTTGCCGGCGCAGCTACCCCTTTGGTAACTGACTTAGCATTCAGACATGGCAGACAGGTTTATGGTCATGCTTCAAATGCTGGACGTACAATGATAAAAAAAGCCGGAAAAATTAAAAAAGAAAACTGTTCTATACAGTAATTTCTGAATAATTAAGCTTTTTAATTAACCCCCGTTTACTTAATTGTAAGCGGGGGTTTTATTTTGTACTTTGTATGTGACTGCAAAATCTTGTATGCTTACTTCTTATTGAACTTGTAAAAAACAAAAATAAAAGGATGAATAAAAAGTTATTTAGTAAGGGCTTGTTAGAATGCAGTTTAAAGTAAAAATTGGGGTTTTGGGTGTGGCGGTTGGTGTTTTTTGTTGTGTTTATTTTGTTGCAAAATGTAGGTGTTCGATGAATTTTGTTGAATTTAAAAAGATAATAGAAAACGATTTTGATTCATTTGATAATGTAAAAAAAGTGTTCCCAAAAAAAGCTGATGAAGTTAAAGTCTATTCTAAGTATGCAATAGATTTATTAAAATCTGATGTCGATTCTATAATTAATATTAAGCCTGAAGAACACAATTTCCAGAATACGGCACAGGCTCTTGATGCTGCGGATAGAAAATTTTCAATTATGGCAAGTATTCTTTCGTTTTTGGAGATGGTAAGCCCTGAAAGCAGCATTCGCGAAGCGTGTCATGAATCGTCAATTGAACTTAATCATTTTTATGTTGAGAATGTTGCCTGCAACAAAAAAGTTTATCAGGCGTTTAATGATTATGCCTGTGGTAATTTTGAAAAAGAAAAATTAACCTCTGAACAGCAGCTTTTTGTAAAAGAGACATTAAAAGATTTTGAACGTCAGGGGTTACATTTACCTGATGATAAACTTGAAAAAGTAAAGACGCTGGAGAAAGAGCTTTCAAAACTTGGGTTAGATTTTGAATCAAATCTTGCAAAAGATAACAGTTGTATTTTGGCTGATGAGTCAAAATTACAAGGTTTAAGCAAAGACTTTATTGATTCATTACCGCGTGACAACGGAAAAGTTGTTGTCGGATGTGATTATCCCACATATTTTGAGGTTATGCAGCATTGTACATGTGAAGATACAAGAAAAGATCTTTATCGTAAATTTAATAATCGTGCTTGGCCTATAAATATTGATTGTTTGCATGGCATAATACTAAATCGCGATAAACTTGCACGTAAAGTGGGATTTAAGAATTTTTCCGAGTTTGATCTTGACTCAGAAATGGTAAAAAAACTTGAAACAGCAGAAGAATTTTTGAATAGTCTTGCCATGAAATCGGAAAAAAAGGCTTCTGTCGAGATAGAAAAATTTTTAAAAGATTTACCCGCGGACGTAAATATTAGTTCCGGAGGGAAGCTTCAGCCTTGGAATTTTAGTTATATAAAAGCCTGTTATAAGAAGAAAAATTTTAATATTGATGAACGTGAAATAGCTCAATATTTCCCGGTTGATAAAACATTAAATGCAATTTTTGAAATTTATCAAAATTTCTTAGGGCTCAAATTTGAAATTTCCAAACCTGAGTGGGCTTGGCATGATGATATTTTGTTAATCAAGATTTTAGACGCCCAAACGGATATTTTACGTGGATATTTGTTTGTTGATTTATACCCACGTGAAAATAAATATAGTCATGCATGTTGTGTGCCAATGGTGCCAACTCAGTTGAAGGATAATGGAAAAATTGCACCGGCAGTGCTTGCTATTATTGCAAATTTTCCAAAATCACAAAAAGATCGTCCAGCGCTCCTTAAATTTGATGATGTTAATACGTTCTTTCATGAATTTGGCCATGCAATGCACGATGTTCTTGGTGCTACGCAAATGGCAGGGTTTGCTGGTACATCGGTAAAAACGGATTTTGTTGAAGTGCCATCGCAGATGTTTGAAGAATGGATGTCAGACAAGTCAGTTTTAAAAAAATTAAGTAGTCATTACCAATCAGGACAGCCTTTACCGGATGAATTGATTGATAAATTGATTTACATGAAAAAATTTGATTCGGGAAGTTTTGTTTTGCGTCAATGTTGTCTGTCTTTTATCTCTCTTGAATTTTTCAAAGATGGAAAGATAAAAGATATCGATTCTATTACTAAAACATTATTTGAAAAGTATCAATCATACATTCAGTTTGATGAACAGACTCATTTTCATGCGTCATTTGGCCATTTGGTTGGATATGGTGCGAAATATTACAGTTATATGTGGGCAAAGGTCTTTGCTTTGGATTTGTTCCATGATGTAAAAAAGCGAGGCTTGTTTGATCCTGCAGTTGGAAAAGAACTTGTTGCTAAGATTCTTAGCAAGGGTGGAAGTATTGACCCTGAAGAGTTGCTAAAAGATTTTCTTGGGCGTAAACCAAATCAAGATGCATTTTTAAGTGATATGGGAATCGAGTAGAGGGGTTGCCCTTTATTTGGGCTTTAATAATTTGATTTCAGTTATTTTTTTACAAGTAAAATCGTAGAAGTCATCTACGATTTTACTTGCCAGATATTTTTGTTTATCTATCTGTGCAATGTCTGTGGCGAGAAGGTCTAACGTTGTTTTAGGTAATATTGCATATTCTTGTGCAATAGCATAAAGATCGCCTTGAATGCAGTATTGCTTAAGAAATTTATGCCAGTGAATGACCGCATCTTTTTCAATACCAAATGATAATTCTTCTTTGTTTATATTATCAAAATAAATGCCTACTTCTGCAAAAGATGATTTTATTTTGTTATATATAATTTTATCTGCAAAAAACTTGAAGCTCTGTGTAGAATAAGTTTGTGCGTGAAACTTTTGGGGAATATTGTTATCTCGTATAAATTCATCAAATATGCTGTCTATCCATGAATGAAATAAATATCCTAATTTAAAATCGCTTTGTTTTGGCTCAACACATTCCCATGAAACATGTTTTTCGTGTGTTTGCTTTCGATCGATAATTTTTAAATAACGCTAACTCGATAACTATTAATTTGTGATAGATAAGCCATATTCTTCA
>CAZMQG010000023.1:0-26248 GCA_964568625.1 uncultured Pseudomonadota bacterium
TGAAAGATTTTTAAAATTTAAAATCATTTTTATTGATTTAATATTTTTTAATATATATACATTTTTTTAGATGGAAAAAATCAAAAAATTTAAAAAGGTGGGATTAATGAAAAAATTTTTATTTATAATACTTATAATCACAACATATTTTTTTGATTATCAAATTTATGCATCATCACTTGACGGAACATCAGGTATAATCTACAAAGCAATTCCACATGTTTTTCACAATGGGGAATTTTGCAAAGGTTTTGTTGCCTTAAAAAATGGCTTTACAGTTACTCCTAATTCGGGAGCCAGATTAAAAATGGAATCACCCGTCTCATTAGGTATGGATCTAAGAACAACTGGATCAATAATTCTTGAAAATAATCTTCGGTTGGATTCTGGATTTACATTAAGCTCGAGTGGAACAATTTGCGGCAACGGATACTCTTTAATTTTAGACGGAAATTTAATTATTCCGGAAATGAGTTCAATCAAAATTACATCCAGTCTTACTATTGAAGGAAACGGACATACAATTTTGTTTGATAGCTTTGCCCAGCTTTTAACAGATTCTCATTCAACATTAACATTACGCAATCTAATACTAAAAAATGTGACTAACTCCTCTGGAAAATCCCCCATTGCAGCAAATGGAACAAACAGTAAAATTACACTCGATAACGTGCAATTTGCATTGAATGATAATTTTTATTTTAATATGGGAAGTTTATTTTTTCATAATGATGTTCTATTTTCAGGTGAAAATCAATTCATATACAGATCAAAACAACCCAGCTACATTACCCCAAAAAGCACTTTATGTTTCGATATTGGATCAACACTTTTTTACTCACCTGGAAACTCAAATCAAAATTTGATCATACCTCAAGATAAATCTTCCAATCTTTTATTTAATGGGGCAACGCTTCGAATAACTCCAACCGGAATGAATGTTTCAAATGGAAAGATATTATTTGAAAATCAATCAAACATAGATGCAGGAACTAAGATTACCAACCCTTCTTTTACTATCCAAAATATAAATCATGCCCTAAATATTAGATCTGTTGATTGGAATTTCGCAGGAAAATTTTTGGCTACGGGCGGATGGGCTAATCATACCGACCATTTAAAAATCTACAGTTTTGATGCAGCATCATCAAATTTAAACTTAGTCAATGGACTAGAATTCGGTTCTTACACATGCACAGTTTATGCAGTAAGTTGGAGTCCGGATGGAGAATTCTTAGCCATTGGAGGATCGGGTGCAAAAAATGGTTCTGGTGGATTCAACAACCACGACAACCTAAGAATTTACCAATTCGACACGGCATCATTCACATTAACACCCTTTACCAGTGTTGATTTTGGTATAACATCAACAATATATTCTATTGACTGGGGAGGAGCAGATGATTACTACATTGCAATTGGCGGATCGGGAGCATTGGCTGTCGGAAATTTTAATAACACCCATAATTTAAGAATTTATCATTTTAACAAAAATAATATAACGCTAGAACCAATTACAAGTTATGATTGCGGAGATCTGGTTAAAACAGCAAAATGGAATTTTAGCGGCGAGTATTTGGCTGTTGGCGGAAAAGAATCAAATACAATATGTAATCTGAATCTTTTTTATTTTGATCCAAACAAATATAATATTTCAGATAAAATTCAACTTAAGGACACACAAGTTTTCCGATCACCCCCATCAGACGCAACAATGATCACATGCGTAGATTGGAGTTCAGACAGTAAATATTTAGCATTAGGTGGAATAGAAGGCAGCAAGCCATCAGAAGTTTTTGGTGAAGTTAATATACTTATATATGAGTTTAATCCTGTAAGTGAAACGTTTTCGTTACTTACTTTCGCATCCGATGAATCTGTTCTTATTTCATACATAAAATGGAATCAAAATAATAATTATTTAGCCTATGGGGGTGAAGAACCGGCTTATGGAGGCGACATCACATCCTTTTTATATTTTAATCCTAATACAGATTTCATATTAAACTACTTAGGAAATGGCACTCTATATTCAATGAGCGGTGCATGGAACCCATTATACACAAATATATTTGCTAGCGGAGGAAAACCTGGTTTTAGATCCTGGTTCACTCACTATGGTTCTAATCTTAAAATTAGTTCGTTTAATCAGGGGAGCTTCACGATTGCAGACAATAAGCCACTCACGACAACATATAATACATACGACGGTGCTTACTCTGTTGATTGGCGAAATGACGGAAATTATATAGCAACCGGAGGGCAAGGAGCATCGACTTGCGGAGGATTTAATAATACTGATGAAATAAGAATTTATAGGTTCAATAACACATCTGAAAAGCTATCTGCCATTACAAGTCAAAAATACGGAACTCGTGTCTATGTTACAAACTGGAGTCCCGATGGGAAATATTTGGCTGTCGGTGGAAAAGGGGCAATCAACGGAGGCGGTTTTTCAAATACCAATCAAGTAAGGATATATGAATTTAAAAATGATAATTTATATCCAATTACAAGTGTGTCCCTAGGAGCAGGGGCAACACTTTTTAGTATGAAATGGCATCCAAGTGGAAAATATTTAGCACTCGGATCTTATAATGCAGGTACAGTTGGAGCGTTTCCATCAGGTAATAATTTAAGAATTTACTCTTTTGATGGAGTTACTTTAACTGAAGTTACCAGCCTCAATCCAACTTATGCAGTAATGGGTGTTGACTGGAGTCATGATGGAAAATATCTTGCAATTGGAACTTTTAACTGCCCTTCAGATTATCCTGACAATCCATATTCACACAGTGTTTACAACCCAGGCAAACTTAGAATCTACGAATTTCAAAATTATTCCGCTCTAACACAAAAAGCAATTTATCCTAGCGCTAGTAGCAACATGGGTTTCTTTGGAGTATCTTGGGGCCCGGATAACCAGTATATAGCAGCAAATTATACCGCAATAGGAGGTTCTGGTTACTCAGGAAGTAGAACTGCCTCTTTTGCCTTCAACGGAACAGATCTTACTCAATTCCGTGATTTTGACTACAGCAGCAGCGATGTTGCAGGTATAAGCGAAGTAAAAATAAGCCCCGACGGACAGAATGTAGCCTCTGTTTACCTAAGAGGATTATGGACTTGGAAATATTTTGGCAGCTTACTATTAGCTAACTTCATCGAAACTTTAAATACTTCAAAAGTTCCAGTGCAAAGATTTTTGCCATTTATAGGTAATTTTCAGGCATGGTCCGTATCATGGAGTCCAAATAGTAAGTATTTGGCTATAGCATACTTCAACACGGAAAACTCAGATGTTCCACAAATTGCAATTTATAAAATAAGCAACAAAACAAATATCATGAATCCAAATAATAGTGGACTTGATTTTGGGCGATATGTCGACGTAAATGTTTTGAGTGGAGCACTGGTTAATGTAAATGGAATAGTTAATTACGCAAAGTAAAAGATATAGAGGCTGCTTTAAACGCAGCCTCTATAAATTAAATAAATTCATTATCTAATGGCTGATTAATAATCCTATCCAATAAATTTTTAAATGATTTTCCTTCAAATACTATATCATACGTTCCAAGGCATACAGGTAAATTTAATTTTTCGGAATCAATTATACGTTTTATCGTCTGAAGAGTATTAACACCCTCCGGAACAGCCGCAAATTGTTTTGAAAGCTCATTTAATGAGAGCCCCTGACCAAGCATTCGTCCAAATTTAAAATTCTTACTTACAGTCGAACTGCAAGTTAAAAAAAGATCACCAAAACCGGATAAACCATAGGCTGTTTCTTGTTTACCTCCAAAATATTTCACCCAATAAACCATTTCAACCAGACATCGAGTCATTAGAAAAGCAATTGTATTCTCTCCAGAATCAAGGCTATGAGCAATGCCAATAGCCAGAGCAAAAACATTTTTAATCGCACCACCAACTTGAACACCATTAATATCATTTGAAATATACGGTTTAAAATAAGTATTTTTTAAGATATTGCAAACCAATCCGGCAATCTCGACATCTTTGGACGCAATCACACAAGCTGTAAGCTTTTTTGCAGCCAAATCTTTTGCAAAATTAGGACCGGCAATAGACAAAACTTTAGAATCAATGCCAAAAACATCACATACTATTTGACTTGGCAACATATTTGTTTCTTGTTCAATACCTTTGCTTGTCACAATAAATTTATGATTTTTGGAAACATAATGTTTAGCCAAAACTAAGATCGTTCTAATATACTTGACGGGAATAGCTTCAAATATAAATTCGCTTGATTGCATTGCAACTTGAATGTCACATGTAGGGCTAATTTTTGAATGAAGATTGACCCCAGGTAAAAAATCTTTATTTATTCTTGTTGATTCAATATCTTTGACAACATTAGATTCGTGACACCACAGAATAACGTCATAGCCATTTTCTGCTAATAAATTAGAAAGAGCAGTTCCCCATGCGCCAGCGCCAAGAACCGTAACAATTTTTTTCATAAACAAAGGCACCTCGAATTATAAACACTAAAAACTACTTGCCAAAATTTCTTGCAATATTGGTATAATCATCAATGCATTTTTGTAAACGTTCTTGGTTTACCTCTGGCCAAAAACAGTCAAGAAACATAAGTTCACTGTAGGCAGCCTGGAATGTAAAAAAATTACTTAATCTTGAAATTCCACTTGTCCTAATTATCAAATCGGGATCAGGCAAACTTGATGCCCACATATAATTTCGCAAGATCTGTTCATCAATTTTATCAGCACTTACAGCACCACTGGCAACATCTTTGCAAAGATCTTTTACAGCAGTTAAAATTTCTTGACGTCCACCATAACAAAAAAGAAAACTTAAAGTGAGATTATCAAAGTTTTTTGTTTCTTCTTCAATAGAATGTACAACATCAAGCGTATCTTTGGGGAACATATTTCTATCGCCAAGAAATTGTACACGTACACGATTTTGCAATAAATTCGCTTTATTTTCTTGTATCTGGTCGGGAATCATTTTAAAAAGATAATCTTTTTCGGAATCACTTCGGTTAAAATTTTCAAGTGAAAAAATATAAATGGAAAGATATTTAATCTTATTTTGTAAACAAACAGAAATTGCCGCCTTAACAGACTGCCCACCTTTGCTATGTCCTAAAATAGCTTGCAACTTATTCTGTTTAGCCCAGCGACGATTACCATCAGGAATTATTGCTAAATGCTGCATAAACCTTCCCTAATGCTTCTTAAAATCAAGGATTTTAAATATGATAAACTTTGATAGATCAATACTAAACAAAAAATCACAACTTGCAAACACTAACCTATCGATTGCCAACAAATTTACCTTCTAATGATCCTTAGAGAATATTGATCTGGGCAACAATTTTCACATACATTTCTGTAAGATTGTCATCTGAAGCAATATTTTCTCTAAAAACCTCAAGGTAATGCTTAAATATTTTATCATCTTTATCACCAAAGCGCATTAAATGATAAGAAAGCAATTTCCCCATGTATACTAAATTTGATCTTCGTTGACATACAAATAACAACTGCTCAACTAAAGACTTTTCATAAGGCTTATCAGAAATGCCTATATCCTGAATTTTTTTAAAAAATTGTTCAGAAAGAAGACGGTCATCTATTCTTTTAAGAAACAAATTAACTACTCGAATTGTATTTTGATCAATTTGCGAGCTTGGAGAAGTAATATCATTTAAATCTGAAATTAAATAAAAAAACAAAAGAGAAAGATTATTCACACACCCAAGCGACAAGTTTTCATCCAACATATCAATAAACTTTGTAAGTAATTTACAAGATTCAATAGGCTTATTTGTTTGCTTATTAATTGCAGCATCATCAAGCAATTGCAATGCAGTTTTAGCCCCTGGTATCAAATTCGCCAATTTAACTTTTCTGGCTATCATCCAATAAATTCGCAACTTTTCTTCCTGCCTAAATTCATCACCTGCAACCTCTAAATACTTTTCAATCTTTTTTTTATCTTCAAGTGTAAAATTAGCTTTTTCCAATAAATAAAAAACCATTCTAAACGCTGCATGTTTATTTCCTCCATTGGCAGAACGTTCATAATATTCCAACGCCATACCAATATCCTTAGACTTCTGAGCAATTTTTCCCCCCACTAAATCATTTTTAGGATCATAAAAACATCCTAAAAGGAACGCCGCATCTGCACTCCTGTCACATATTTTTAAAAGTAAATCTTTACCCTCTTTTGCTTTTTCAGGATTATCTGTAACAATTGCTGATCCTAAGTTATACATTATTAATTCGGAATTAGGAGAAAATTTTAAAGCGAATCTAAGACACTTTAATGCACTCTGAACATCTTGCTTAAGTGTGTAAAAATAATTTCCAGCCAAATTACATGCCACACTCAAAACTTCATCATTCTTATTAATTCCAGTTTTTTTATGTATTTCTACATACTGTGAAATCATATCAAAAAAATGTGGAATCAAACTCTCATAATCTCCAACAATTGTCTCTATTTTATTCAATAAACGTGATGAAACACTAAAACTTAACGCAGCAATAGCATGAATATTTCGTTGTTTTTGAGCTAAATTAATAAGACTATCGTATGCTCTTAAAATACCATGCCATCTATTTATTTCATGATCACCACTCGGACTACTTTTGCAAATACGCGTTACATAATGTTCCGCTGCCATAAAATTAAGCGCTGCTTTTTCAGCCTGCCCGTGAGTAGCAAAAAAGCTCGAAAGCATGTGACAAACTGTAATCTTAAAAAGAGTGTCCCTATCAGGATTTACATCGCATTCTGAATTTTCATGTAAAAAGGCCCGAACAAAATTATCAGAAATAGGTTTTGTAACAATTTCTAGCAACTCAATTAAATCCGGGCGACTTTCAAGCATTGGAAATTCAGCTCCGTTTAAAGGGGTTGATAAAAATAACCAGCCTAATAGAATATTAACTCTCTGCGTTGACTTTTCAACTTCAATTCCATGAGTATAAAGATATGCAAGAATAAAAATTGCAGATAAATTGTCCCTGATAGCAGAAACTTGTGTAAGTTTCTGAATTAAATACTGTCGTGTAAATTTAGAATGCTCAATACCTTCTGTAAGATCCATACGAATAAGAAGCGCATTTACATTAGGATTATCAATTTGTTTTAAAAGACTTTGCACAACAAAATCAAAATCAGTTAAATCTTTTTTTGGTAAATATTTTGCATTTTGACACAATGGAAATACATGCTCAAAAAATTCAATCGCTTTAGACATCTCGTCACTCTCTAACGCATGACGACCCTTGTACCACCAAATAAGTTGTTCATTCCCAACTTGCTCAATCCAGTGTATGGCTTCTGAAAAATTTTTAGCTTTAAAATATAAATCTGCAAGATATTTAATTTGTTTCTCTTGAGGCTTGTAACCTTGTTTTAATGATAGAGATATAAAATGCAATGCTTTATCTATACATTCAGAATTTTCTGAACACAACATTCCCAATATAAATATTGATTCTGGTTTCATAAGAGTTGGATTTTCATCAATACAAACACTAAGAAAATAAATAGCTTTTTTTACATCTCTCATTATTCCGCCATCAGAATATTCATGATTTTCAGAATAAAAAACTCCAAGAAATTCACGTGCCATAAAAACACCCTTTTGAGCAAAATCTTCAAGTTCATTCAATAATGGATGTAAATAATTAATTGGATTTTTTAAATCTTTAATTTTGTTAATCAATTCTGCAGCACGTTCAACTGGATCTAATTTAATTTCTTCTTTAGGTTGTTGTTGAACAAGTTCAGCTTTCTGAGGCTGTCGAACATGCTGTTTATGTTTTTCTTTTTTCTTTTTCTTCTCTTTATGTTTAGAAGTTTTCTTTGGTTGACCTTTTTTCAATTTTTCTGAATCACAAGATGAAAGCAAAGGCATATCAACAGTTGCATCAAAATAATCTGGCACAATCTTACATTTTGCGCATGGAATAACTTGGTCCAATGGCTTTGAAATATCCTGCAATAATTTTTGCATACAGACTTTAAGAGTTCTGGAATCGATTGGATATCGTCCATACAATATTTTATAGGCTTCACGATTAACATACGCTATCTGAGATAACTTATAAATAGCCGAATTTTCATAACGACTTCGTTCTGTTAAGAAAAACCAAACATTTGTACGTTTTTCAACCTTCATACTATCTCTAGATGATTTAAAAAGTAAGTACTCTTCTCTTAATTCAACAGGCAACATTCTTTCAAGCTTAACTTGCAGTTCAAAATATTCTTGTTTTATTTGTCTCTCTAAAAACAACAATTCTTTGGATAAATCCCTACGCCTGCGTCCAAATTCGGCAAGTTCTTGCATATCATGGGCGCTAGAAATTTTTTGAGCTAAATCATCAATCTCTCTCAGCACATTATATCTTTGCAAAAGCAACATTTCTCTTGAATAACCACCTAATCTTTCAAGTGCTTTTATTTCTTCTTCAATCCTATACATATCAACTATAGTTTGAACATTTTGTTCACTAGAATCAGAAGTCTTCAATGCCATTCCATGCAAAGAAAACACAATATTAAAAACTATTGCAAAAATTAGATAAAAATATTTCTTCATCATAACCCCATTTATTCTTTAATTTACAAAAAATTAGACACTAAATCATATACAAAGAATATAAATTAAATTTATAAATTGTAAAATTTATAGTAAAAGATCCATTTTTTTTTGCAATTTTTCAATTTATATATTCGTTTTCTCTTGCAAAATTACGCATTAATTAATCATTTTTGGCGCAAAATACATAGGTTTCTGTCAAAATAGTAAGAAATTCTACAATTTCATAAATATTTATAACTGAAAATACTCCAAGCAGGCAATATATAACTACATTAAGGAATTAGCATTTTAAAGGCTTATTTAAAAACCTAACTTTTTCAACACTTCTTTAAATATTTATTTCCATTTGACATATTTACAGTTTCTGCTAATATCAGCATATGAATAAAAATTATATAAAATCTATACTTTTCGAATGCTCAAAGGTTAAAATACAACCGGGAGAGACAGCAAATCAGCAAATCAAGGATCTAGTAAATGATCCATTTAGGGTGGGGAGAATACAATGAATGAAATAAAAAAAACAGTTAAGGCTATCATTTTCGATATGGATGGAACCATTATCAAAACTGAACACATCTGGAAGCAAGTTACACTCGACACGCTTGCATACTGCGGAGTAAAAGAGTTAACTGCAGAACAAAAGGCAGTCATTCAAACTATGTCGGGAATTGGACTAAATCAATCATCTCTTTTATTAAAGAAAACATTCGATTTATCACAGACCCCCGAAGAAATTATTGAAAAAAAAGTTAATTTGGCACAGGAATATTTTGAAAAACAGATAGAGTTTATAGAAGGGTTTGCTGAATTTCATGCAAAACTTCAACAAAACTCAATTCCAACGAGCATCGCAACAAACGCTGACGCAAAAAGCCTGCAGCGTATTGCACAAAGACTTAACTTAGACAACTTCTTCGGTAAAAATATGTACTGCGTCGCAGACGTAAACTTTGTTCCTAAACCCGATCCAGCTCTATTTTTACACAGTGCATCACGGTTGGGCGCAAAGCCGGAAGATTGTATTGTGTTTGAAGACTCTATTTTTGGATTTAATGCTGCAAGTGCAGCCGGTATGAAATGCATAGGAATTAAAAACGAGTTAAATGAAAAACATTTGGATAAGGTGTGCGAAGCAATCGAAAATTATCATCAAGCCGAAGACGCTTTAAAAAAGATTTCTAAAAAGTAAATCAATCCTTTCTTGCTGAAACATTTTGCTTTACAAATATAATCCCTTAAATACTCGATTAATTATAGAAAAATTATTTTCTATAAATTTTTTTGAAATTTTAGTAGCATTTCAGTTTGACATGGTTTATATTATTCGGAGAATAAAAATTTAAAATTCGAATTAACCGAGAAGGGGATGCCTATGTCTTCAACGGAGCTAAGAGTAAAGGAATTACTTCGTGAAATGGGTTGGACAACAAAAGTTTTAGCTGAAAAAACCGGACTATCTGAAAGTTATCTCACCCATATAAAAAATGGTACAAGACGCTGGAATGAAGATGCTCTAAAAAAACTTTCCACCGCATTTGGAAAACATCCGATTGAATTATTTGCTCAACGCAAGGGAAGAACAGATAATATTGATACCACATTAAAAATGCCCGAAACTACCTCTGTTGATTTACAATTAAAAATTGTTCCTGTCGTTGGCGACATTCCAGCTAATCCATCACCTTATAATAATCAAGTCATGCAAGTGACAACAGGATACAAAGATATTTTTGTTCCAGTTTTGAACAGTAATGATGATTCAATGTTCTGCCTATGCATTGAAAACAATTCAATGTCACCAAACTTTATTAAAGGCGACTATCTAATAATATCCCCGGAAGTTTGGACACGATCAGGCGATATCGCAGCTGTTGAATATGGAAACGATCCAATAAAAGCAATAATGCAAATAACTTATGCAGATGATTTTATTGTTCTTGAATCAATTAATCACAAATCAGCACCTGTTGCCCTAGTAAAAGGCAAAGATAACTTCAGAGTAATTGGTAAAGTAATCCATCGCTATCAAAGATTAGGCTAAAGCCTGGCATCGATTTTATATAAATTTATTGATAAACATAAAAATGGGCTTGCTTTTTTCCTGCAAGCCCATTTTTATTACAAAAATATTTATTGATTAAATATCTAAATTTCTAACAAAGTGCGCATTTTTTTCGATAAAATCTTTTCTATCTTCAACATCTTCACCCATCAAGGAAGCAAACCACTGATCGGCTTTCATTGCATCTTCAATTGACACTTGAAGAAGATTACGACGTGTATGATCCATTGTTGTTTCCCAAAGTTGTTCCGGATTCATTTCTCCAAGACCTTTATATCGTTGAATCGTCATTAATGATTTTCCAAGAGCAAGGATTGCTCTTCCAAGCTCAAGAACCCCCAGGCCTGTTTTTATAAGGTCTTTACCCGTCACTGTAAGAGTCCATTTTTGTTTATTTAAAGAACCTAAACCCTTAATATACTCAATCAATTTGAAAGTTTCAGCTGCAAAGAAAAAACTCTGTGAAACTTCCCAAGAATCTTTATATCCTTCAAAAACTACGACATCTCTAGATCCTTGTCCTTCTTGATCATCTTGCATTTCATTTTTTAGAGAAACTTTATATTTATTAGAAAAATATTCACCCGCCTTTTCAACTATATCACGTAGTGAGTACTTATCTAACTCCAAGCCAATAAAATGTAAAAATGAGATAAGTTCATGACAATGCAAAATTGTAAGTTCAAGTTTATAGCATGTTTTTTCAAGTTCTTGCTCATAGACTAAAATTTTATCAAGCATTCCCTTTAATGATGATTCTGAAACCGACTCGCCATCTACAATCAAGCCGGTGCTCCCTGCCGCCCAATCAAATAAGAAACCTTTTAATTCCGTATCATCTTTGAGATATTTTTCTACACGACCAACTTTAACTTTATAAAGTGGCGGTTGCGCAATATACAAATAACCCTTTTCTATCAACGGTAACATGTATCTGTAAAAGAAAGTTAATAAAAGAATTCTAATATGTGCACCATCTACATCTGCATCAGTCATTATAACGATTTTATGGTACCTGACTTTTTCCGCATTAAATTCAGCATTCCCAACTCCGCCACCAATAGCAGTAATCAAATCTTTTATTTCGTTATTCGCAAGGATTTTATCAAGTCGAGTTTTTTCAACGTTTAAAATTTTACCACGCAAAGGTAAAATTGCCTGAGTAAACCTATCACGTCCCTGTTTGGCAGAACCTCCTGCAGAATCTCCCTCAACTATGAAAATTTCACATTTTGATGGATCCGTCTCTGAACAATCGGCAAGCTTACCTGGCAAAACTGCACTTTCAAGTGCCGATTTTCTTCGAGTCAATTCGCGAGCACGTTTTGCAGCAGTACGCGCCTGCTGGGCCAAGATTCCTTTTTGTATAATTTTTTTAGCTATTACAGGATTTTCTTCGAAAAAGACATCTAAAAATGAATAAACACAAGAATCAACAATCCCTTTTACATCGCTATTTCCAAGCTTGCCTTTAGTTTGCCCTTCGAACTGAGGCTCTGGCACTTTCATGCTAATAACAGCTACAAGCCCCTCACGCGTATCTTCACTTGAGAGAGGCCCTTCTTTGAGCATATTTACACTTTGCCCATAACGATTGCAAGCCTTTGTCAAAGCTGATTTAAAACCGGCTTCATGCGTTCCACCATCACCTGTTCTAATATTATTTACAAAGCTAAAAACTTGCTCCGCATAACCATCATTATACTGAAAAGCAAGGTCAACTACATAAACACCATCATCATGATAAAACTTAATAATTTCACTAAACAGTGGTGTTTTCTTTGAATTTATAAATTCAACTAACGAAACAATTCCACCTTCAAAATGGAATGAAAGCTCTTTGCCAATACGCTCATCGGCAATATCTATTCTTAAGCCCTTATTTAAAAATGCAAGCTCACGCAATCTGGCTGAAAGAGTATCAAAATTAAATTCCGTTATCTCAAAGATTTTTGCATCAGGCCAAAATTTTACAAACGTTCCACGCTTTTCACTGCTCCCGATTTCTTTGAGCCTGCCTTCAGGATTACCACGTTTATATGATTGTTCATAAATCTTGCCATTGCGATAAATTTGAAGCAAAAGCTTTTCCGAAAGAGCGTTTACAACAGATATACCTACGCCATGTAACCCACCGGAATATTTATATGCATCTTTTTCAAACTTGCCACCGGCATGAAGCTTGGTCATAACAACTTCAGCTGCAGAAATTTTTTCCGTAGGATGTATATCAACTGGAATTCCACGACCATTGTCCTCAACTGAACAAGAACCGTCAGCATGAAGCTTTACAATGATATGGCTGGCATAACCCGCCAAAGCCTCATCAACAGAGTTGTCCACAACTTCATAAACTAAATGATGTAACCCATTGATATCGGTCGAACCAATGTACATAGCCGGACGCTTACGAACAGCCTCAAGCCCCTCCAGAACCTTTATCGCACCGGCACCATAATCGTCTGAAGCAGATTGCTTCTTTATATCTTTATCATCTTTCATAGCTTTTCACCCCACTACCTAAAAAATAAATTTGTTGTGCTGAACTTTTTACCAAGAGTTATTTGCCATTTTCACAGAATGCTTTCAAAAAAATGAAGATTTTAGTATTTTAGCATTTATATACGTGTTAATCGGCCATTATTTAATGTTATAGGATACCATAAATTACAGTATAAATCACCCGTTTTTAAGATTTGTTCCGTAAAATTTTTTTAACCAAGAACTAACATAATCCATTGGATCGTTGGCATGAAAACAAATAAACATGTTTTTAAAAAACACGAATTTTATATGCAAAAGGCCTTACTGCAGGCAAATATAGCAGCGCTTCACAATGAAGTCCCAGTCGGAGCCATAATAGTTTCACAAGATGGGGAAATTATTGCACGCGCCTATAATAAAGTCGAATCCAAATCGTGTCAAACAGGCCATGCGGAAATTTTGGCTATTCAAAAAGCTACAAAAAAAGTGGGTGATTGGCGATTGAATGGATGTTTAATTTATGTTACTCTCGAACCATGCTTAATGTGCCTAGGATTAATACAACTTAGCAGACTTGAAAAAGTCGTTTTTGGAGCCCCCTCACCAATATTTGGAACAGGATCTTTGACAAGTAATGCCATCTTAGTGCATAATTACCTAAAAAAGTTGGATATTGAAGGTGGAATTAAAGAAAAAGATTGCGCAGACCTATTGAAGTCTTTTTTTAGGAAAAAGCGAAATTAAGCAAAGAAAGGTGAGGCAGTGAAGAACAGAGCAGAGTTTATTGAGACGATGAAAAAGAACTTAATGCAACGCAGAAGCGAAATGGCAGGACGTCTATCAAACCAATCTCAAGAAAAAGTATCTGATGGACAGGTGCAAGATAGCGGAGATGAAGCACTGTCACTATCAATGGAAAAATTACAAAATACGCTACAACAAAGTGAGATGGATGAAATTAGATCAATAGACGATGCGTTTGAAAGAATTAATCGAGGCGAATACGGCATATGCGTGGAATGCGGAAACCCTATTCCTGAAAAGAGACTGGAAACATTCCCTTATGCATCTCGATGCGTAGCTTGTCAGGAAAAATTTGAGCAATAAATTATTAAAAGCCGGTGTAGCTCAGCGGTAGAGCAACTGATTCGTAATCAGTAGGTCGTCGGTTCAAATCCGGTCACCGGCTCCATAAAATAAATAAACCCCGAAGTCATGAATAACTTCGGGGATTATTTTTTAGATATTATTAAATATTTATATTTTGCTTTATCAAATTTAAGTTTTTTATTTTTTATCTTGCTCAAGCTTAAAGGCGTATGGTAAAAGTGTTTTCAACTGTTCTATTTTATAATTTCCTGAAATAGTTGCCATAACGATGTAAGCCTCAGGCTCAGCAAATTCATTAATGATCTGACGGCATGCACCACATGGAGCTCCATATTCAGGCGCATCAAGAACAATAGCAATAGCTTTAATAAAATTACCTGTTTCTCCCTCAGAAACCGCTTTAAAAATAGCAATACGCTCCGCGCAAACCGTTAATCCATATGAGGCATTTTCAACATTTGTTCCGGAATAAATTTTGCCAGATTTAGTTAAAATAGCAGCCCCAACTTTGAAGTTTGAATAAGGGCTATACGACTTTTCTCTGGCTTTTTTGGCCTGTTCGATTAAATTTTTAAAATCAAAATCTAATTCAGCTTCAGCCACTTTAACTTCACTTTGATTTGCTGCTTGATTTAATACTTGCATCACTTCAATCTCCTTTGGCAATGCTTGTAAAAAACTTATCGATAAAACAGATGGGAATAAAATACACTTCGCAATATTCATGATCATCTTTCCTGTAAAAACATACTATATGAATTAACTTCGGGTAGCAGAGCATACAGCATGAAAAACATAAAATCAATAAAACTTTTATCTATCCCCAGAAAAAAAATATTATTTGCTGATCAAGCAAAAAATATAAAGCAGCCCCAAATGCAAGAAATGGTCCAAAAGGAATTCTGGTAAATCGATCTTTTTTCGATATTAATAAAAAAATACCGCCTAAAATTAATCCTGAGAATGAGCCAAGCATTAAAGAAAACCACACACCAACCGGTCCAAGAAATGAGCCTATCATGGCTAGTAATTCCATATCACCAATTCCCAATCCATCTCGCTTGGTAAATGTTTTAAATAAAAATGCAATAATCCACAACACACCATATCCAAAAACAGCACCAAAAAAACTTTGCATTGCAGAGACATAAGTATATCCAAAATATGAAGCAATAAGTCCAACTGGAATGAGCCAAAGAGTACAAACTTGTGGAATAACCATTCCCTGAAAATCAGTTCTTGTTGCCACTATTAATGCTGAAAAAAAGACAAAAAATATAAAAAAAGAAAAATAATTTTGTATTGATACTTGTTTTGCCATATTCGCAAATGATATATCAAAGCCTTCTACAACCGGATTATTTACCAAATAATAATAAAGCGATGAAAACTTAGGTAAACACTTTTGATATAACAACACCAGCATAAAGCCTGTTAATAATTCAATAAATGGGTATAAAACTGAGATACTTTCTTTGCATTTTCTACATTTTGCTTTTAATAAAATCCAAGAAATTACGGGAATATTGTCGTACCAAGAAATTATGCTTTCACATTTTGGACAAGCAGATCTCATCTTGAAAAAAGATCGGCCCGATACTAACCTAAAGGCGACAACGTTTAAAAACGATCCCCAACATAACCCAAATAAAAAAATAATGAGAAGAAGAATATCCACCGAACTACCCTCCAAAAAATTCTAACCTTTTATTCCAGCCTTTATTAAATCATGAACATGTATAATTCCAACAGCCACATTTCCATCAACAACCACCAAACTTGTAATCTTAAAATTTTCCATCATTTCAAGGGCTTCATATGCAAGTTTATCAACATTGACCGTCTTTGGATTCAATGTCATTATATCAATTGCTTTTTTATTGAAAACATCCGGACCGAATTTATTACAAGCACGTCGCAGGTCACCATCTGTAACTATCCCACAAAGATTATTTTTATCATCTGCAACTATAGCAATTCCCAATTTTTTGGAAGATATTACATAAGTAATTTCGCTAAAATTTGAATCTTTTGCAATTAAAGGTAAATCAGCCCCGGAATACATAAAATTATTTACTGTTAAAATAAGACGTTTTCCAAGTGCACCCGCCGGGTGAACACGTGCAAAACAATTTTTATCAAAATTATGCATTGAACTAACCACAACAGCCACAGCATCACCAAATGCCATCATCAATGTAGAGCTGCTCGTTGGAGCTAAATTTAATGGACAAGCCTCACGCTCAAGTGGAAGTCTAACAACAAGATCAACCAAATTACATAAGTTACCGTTATTGCAACAAATTAATACCGTGTAATTTTTCGCAAAATTTTTACTGTTTTTTAAAGATGCAATAACATTTTCAAGTTCTGTACCTGTACCACTTTTTGATAATGCAATTAAAATATCATTCGGTTGAACTACTCCCAGATCACCATGTAAAGCTTCACATGCATGTAAAAATATTGAAGGAATTCCAAGACTTGAAAAAGTTGCAGCCAATTTTTGTGCAACCAACCCTGATTTACCAATTCCGGAAAAAATAACCTTTCCCGAATTACTTAGAATTTTATTAACAAGAACTAAAGCACTTTCCGGAATGTCATTCGCAACAGCTGTTAAAGCTTGTGATTCCTGCAAAATTACATTTGAAATGGCTTGCTTAATACCAAGCTTTGAAGCACCTTGCACCGCAAATGCGCTTTCTTTCTGCTGATCCAGCATTGTCCCCCCAACACATTCATTCTTTTTTGCTATCACCAAGATCTTGAATTACCTTATCAAGCAAATTATCTATGCGATCCTGCTTTTCTCTAACTTCATCATAAAGAAATATAATTTCCGGTGTATGTCGAGGATTTAAACGAGCAGAAATTTCTTTACGTATGGATGGCCGATAAAGCTTGAGCGCATCCAATGCCGTTTTAAATATTTCTTCAGAAAATACATCAAACGTAGCCAGATAAACGTAAAGAATGCCTGCGTCTTGTGAAAAATCAACCCTTGTCACATAGACCTTTTGTATATCAGCATTTTCATTAGAAATTAGACTAATAATTTGAGATAGTTCACGAAAAAAGAGGGATTTTTTTCGCTCCCTCTTTATATCGTGTAAGTTTGATCTCGCCTCATGGCGGTTTCTATTTGATGCAACCATTATTTAAGCATACCTTCCATGCTCTTAATAATGTTATTCTTGACCGCGCGCATCAATCTTTTTCGCTTTTTCTGCGTTGGAGGTTCAAAATAAACCTGTCGCTTCATATCACGAATGACGCCTTCGCGTTCAACTTTTTTCTTAAGTTGCTTTAAGCTTTTTTCGAGATTTCCAGTTACCTGGATTTCGATATTATATGACTTTGACATTGAATTTTAACACCACCTTAAAAACTAGTTTCGTCGTTGATACTTCTTCACTATCACTCCAGTAATCCTATCAGAATGAGGCCATTTGTCAAAACAATCGATAAAATCAGGGCTCGGCAGTATGATTGGACCGTCAAAAAGCTCTTTCGCTTCAGACTTATTACTACTATACTAATTTGCATATAAACTTTATATATAATTTACAAATAGAATCGCAATTAATTTTCAAATCTAAGCAGGCAGTCAAGACTTTACAATATGCATTGATTCACTTACAATTTGAGCACAAATTAACAGAAAAAATGTTTTTAAGGAAATACTATGAAATCTTTGTTGTATAATACTCATCTGATTGGCAAAAAAATAATATTTATTGGAATTATTATATCTTTTTCATACGTAATGGCAGGCGATTTTTATTTACCAAATCACGATGAAATAAAAAAAGAAGTCACTTTTTTAATTGAAAACGATCTAGTTGAAAAATCAAAAGCAACTTTTTTACAAAAAATTAAGTCCAAAATCTCGCAAAGTAATGGGTATATTGAAATTACAAGAAATAATGCGCCTAATATTTATAAGTTGCTTAACGCAGCAGCAAAAATAATTGGAATAGAAATTCCATCAAAAGTTTATCTTAATGAGTCTCATGCACTTACTTTTAATTGCTGCAATGCATTTGTTGCAAAAAATCGCTCTGGCGAAACGTATTTATCATTAGGAAGTAAATTTTTGTGTGAGCTTACAGAGCAAGAAATAAAAGCAGTTTTGGAACACGAATTTATGCATATAAAAGACAATTTTCTTGAACAACTTAATTCAAAGATACGTAAAAACTTAGTAGTAGCCTATTCTTATTTAGGTCTATTAAGCATTCAATGCGTTTTGTTGGTTTGTATAGCAAAGTCCATTTGCTCAAAAGAATATTCTAACGCCATTCTAGCGACCTTACCTATTCCATTGTTATCATACTTATCTGAAAAACTTGGAGGTCAAGTTATAGATAACAAAACCCAAATAAATAATTTTTGCCAAGAATTAGAAAAACATGCTGATATGAACGTTAGCTCAAAGTCAGACTTAGCCAGTGGATTAAAAAAGATCGTAGGAATGTTAACAGTAGAGACATTAAAATATTATCCAAATAGTGTCGATAAAAGCGTAATTTCGATGATTGAAAACGAAATGCAGGATGCAATGATTGAGAATATAGATAATGGCAAAATAGATTCCAATGATCCTTTGCATCCAACACTTCAAAATAGATTAAATTATCTAAAAGAATCTACTGAGGCAACAACCTACAATATTGTTTAATATTTCTTATTTAATTTTTTGATACAAACTCAACACTGGACTGTCTTTTGATAAATCATTATCATCATATGAGAGATGGTTTATGCCGGATAGTTTTAAAAAGTGATGGGAGTGTGGTCTATGAGAAGTAAATCTAGGTTGTGTCTGTTTTTTTCATCAATATTTTTTATTATAAATTTTTTCATAATCGAATTAAATTCCAAAGAGATTTCAGATAATATCCATAAGGATTCATCTATAGCCGACAGTAGTAATGGAACAGTTGTATTTGAACGTTCAAAAGTTTGGCGACGTGTGCAAAAATTATCACAGGATACTGTTGTCCAAATTTTCGTTAACACTGCATCTTTTAACTGGGCAGAACCATATAAAACACCAAAACAAAGAAAAACATGTGGTAGCGGTTTTTTCATTAGCGATCAAGGTTTAATCGTTACAAATTATCATGTCATAGACGAAGCAGCAGGAATTAAAATACAAATTCCATCGCTAGGCAAAGAACAATTTAAAGTAAACATAGTTGGTGTAAGTCCTGACAGAGACATTGCTTTATTAAAATTAAGCAATTCATCGTTAAAAATGATTCAACAAAAATTAGGCTCTGTTACTTATTTAAAACTTGGAGATTCTGATAAAGTTTTCAGAGCACAAGAAATAATGGCATTAGGATATCCCCTTGGTCAGGAAAAATTAAAAAGTACACAGGGAATAGTCAGCGGACGCGAAATATTAGCCAATGAGTCCTATATACAGATGACTGCAGCGCTTAACCCTGGGAATTCTGGTGGTCCATCATTAAACACCGCTGGCGAAGTAATAGGAATAAATACTGCACGAATAGCAAAAGCTCAAGGAGTTGGTTATATAATCCCAATAAATGACGTAAAAAATGTAATTCAAAACTTACTTAACATAAAATTTCTACGAAAGGCAATGCTAGGATCTGAATTTAATTACAGTACAAAAAACACAACCAGATTTTTATCTAATCCACTACCGGGAGGCCTTTACATAAGCCGTATCTATAAGAACACTTTGCTTGAATCAGCGGGAGTTAAATCAGGAGATATGATTTACGAAATTAATGGGCACAAAATTGATTTATATGGCGAACTAAATGTTGACTGGAGTGAAGATAAAATTCCAGTGGTTGCACTTTTAAATCGTTTTTCACTTGGCCAGAAAATCACAATGCTCGTTTACAGAAATGGATTACCTATCAACATAAACTTTAACTTTAACTTAACAGATCCACTTCCAATTCGATTTTATTATCCTGAATATGAAAAAATTGATTATGAAATTATTGGAGGTATGGTCATAATGGAATTAGCCATTAATCACATTGAAAAATTTGAAGAAATAAATCCATATCTTATAAAATATATGAAACGACAAAATCAATATCAACCACGCTTAATAATCACCCATATTTTCCCAACATCAAAAACTCAAGATGCTAGAGTTATTTACGAAAGTGACATCATAAAAAAAGTAAATGGACACATGGTTAACACATTAAAAGAATTAAGAGCTGCAGTAAGGCAATCTGAAAATTATTTATCGCTAGAAACATCAGAAAAACAGTTTATGGTTCTTCCATTTGAAAAGATTCTTTTAGATGAAAAAAGATTAAGCCAAAAATTCTTTTATAAAAAAACAAATTTAGTTAAAGAACTTTTAGCAAAACTAGATCTAAAAAAATAGGAATTATGTTTTGCAATTTATTGACTATGATAATATTTTTTTATTAAACTAATTAATAGAATAGAATTAAAAACTAGCAATTTTTAAAAATTAAAAAAAATAAGTATTTAATTTTCTATAGGAGAAACGTATGAAGATTTTAAGATTCTCGCTTTTATTTACAACCCTTGTAATAACATCATTTTATATAACAAAAGCCAGCGTAGGCGAAAATGTAATACAAAGCATGAAACAAAGCCTAAAACAACCAAGTATAGAACTACTGGCATCAAGTGAATTAGTAGACTGGGACACTTTTGAAAATCGCGTTAAGACATTAAAAGAAGCTTTAATTACATTTGAAAATAAATTAGTGGAGTTTAAACAGGCAAAAAGTACCCCCACACCAGTTATCCCTACGCCAACAGTCATACCTACAATAACCCCAGCACCCGCAGCAACCCCTGCTGCATCATCCACAACGACAGTAACTCCAGTAACAACACCTGTCGCAGCACCAATAACTCCTGCTATAACACCAGCACCGACAACACCATCCATACAAACTCCAGAAGTTGCGCCAATCACGCCAGCATCTATCGCAACAACAACTAATGCAACTCAACCTTCGCCAACAACGTCCGCTACCACTACACCTGAAACACTCATGACCCCTGTGACAACACCAACACCAACGCCAGCTGAAGTCACGCCAGTTAATCCCGCGCCTACTCTATCCGCAACACCTGCCGCATCTCCAACACCTATCGCGCCAGCTGCAACCACACCCGAAGCAACACAAGCTTCAAGCTCAACACCAACAACTCCATCTATAATTTACTCAACATCACCCACAGCTCCTGTCGTCAAGCCGGAATCTACACCCGTACCTACAGAAACAGCCCCAGCCCAACCAGAGATTGCCCAACCAGAAGGCTCTGCAGAAATGGACGCAGCTACTCCATCAATGGACACATCGGCACAACCCGAAATGGCCAGCGAAACGCCAGCAGCTTAAAAGTAAATATTTTTCGTTAAATTATAAATATCTTTTGTTTGATAGTGGTTTTTGCGCTATAATTCTATAAAAATAACGGGTTTAGGGTTTAAACTGCCGCGATTATTTAGGATTATTTTATGTATTGTCAGTACTATCAAGCAATCGTTAACACTCCATGCACACATTTTATTACTGGAATACTTCGCAGTCATGAACACTTAGTTTTTGAAAGAGCACTTGATGGACGTAACAGTTCAGTTATTGAATTTTTTGTCCCACAAGACTCAGAAGATATGTTTGTAGATATTATGCATCATTTCATTGAACTAGGTTATGTATTCAGTTTTGGGAAAAAAGAAAACAGGTTAAAATTATAAAATTATAAGGCTTATTATGAACAAAAAAATAATTTACAAAACACTGTTGCAACACATTGGAAAAACTCCAATTGCTAAATTAGAATTCGATGTCAAGCCAACTTTACTTGCAAAACTTGAATTTATGAATCCCGGTGGAAGCGTAAAGGATCGCTCTGCTCTATTTATGATCGAACAAGCCGAAAAAAGCGGCGCCCTAAAACCTGGGGGAACTATCGTAGAAGCATCATCTGGTAATCAAGGTATCGCACTTGCCATGATTGGGGCTCTAAAAGGTTATAAAGTTATAATTACAGTTCCAGACAGAACAGCATCTGAAAAAGTTGCTATTTTGCGAGCATATGGCGCCGAAGTATGCGTTTGCCCAAATACAGATGACTTGCACGATCCTAGAGGATATCACGCAAAAGCAGAACACCTTCTCCACTCAATTCCTGGTGCTTTCATGCCAAACCAATACTTCAATAAATCTAACCCTTTAGCTCACTACACAACAACAGGCCCAGAAATTTGGGAACAAACCCAGGGAACAGTTACCCATGTAATTTTAGGTGCCGGATCTTGTGGAACAATTTCTGGAGTTGGAAGATACTTAAAGGAGCAAAATCCTAATATAAAAATTATTGGGGTTGATGCAGCAACATCTGCATATTCAAGTAACAATCCAAAAGCCTACAATGTTGAAGGTCTCGGCATTGATGTCATAACGGACACATTTGATCAAAGCGTAGTCGATCAGATTATTCCAATTTCTGATGAAAATGCTTTCGCATCAACACGAAAATTGGCTACAGAACACGGATTGCTAGTCGGAATAAGTAGCGGAGCCGTCATGCATGTGGCTCTTGAATATTGCAAAAACTTAACAGAAGAGGACGTAGTGGTAGTTATTTTAGCGGATTCCGGCAAGAATTATTTAAGCAAAGTTTTTGCAAGTCAAGTTAAAAAAGCATTACATGAAAAAGTAGATTCCTCCGAGAAGATAAACTCATTATAAAAACATTGATTTAAACTTAAATTGTTTTATTCTATTTTACCCATGTAGTACGTAGTGCAAAAATTTGAAATAAATCATGTTTAACGTCTAGAAATTCACCTATAATTCAACGATATTGGAGACACTGCATTCATGTTAAAAAATTTTTATAAATACCAATCGCTTGGGAATGATTTCATTCTATTTGATTGGTATAAAAAACCTGAAACATTCGTTGAACAGATACTGAGTGAGCAAAATTTGCAAGACCTTGTTATTAAAATATGTCAGCCACACTTTGGCATAGGGGCTGACGGTGTGTTAGTTTTAAAAGGAAACACCAATGCAAGAGTCGCAGAAATGCTTATTTTTAACAAAGACGGAAGTCGTACAGAAATTTGCCTGAATGGTTTACGTTGTGTAGCACAACACCTGTTCATGCATTACAATTTTCCTGAAAAATTTCAAGTAAAAGCAGGGCAAAGAATTGTTGATTGCTTTGTCCAAAATTCAAAAGACAATCCAAACCAAGTTATTGTAACAAACAACGTTGGTAAGGGTGAATATCTTGGGGTAAAGTCAATAAAAATATCCGCATGTCAACTTTCAGGACATTGCGCATCAGTTGGCAACCCACATTTTATAGTGTTTGATAAAAACGACATAAACTGGCTACAAAAATTTGGTTCGGAAATTGAAAGTCATAAAGAATTTGAAACACCTACTTCTAGCAAGACCAACGTTGAATTTATTTGGCAAGACAAAACATCAACATCAATAAAAAATTTTATTTCTATTGTTTATGAACGTGGCTGTGGAATAACACTCGCGTGCAGCTCAGGAGCAGCCGCAATTGCTACCGTTCTTATAAAACTTGGACAAATAAATAAAAATGAAGAATTTCAAATTTCAATGCCAGGTGGCACTATAAAATGCAGTCTTGACGAATCCGAAAATATTACATTATGTGCTACATCAAATATAGTTTTTAACGGAACTCTTGGGCGATAACAAAGATATAACTCTTCCCTAAATTCAGGTCTGTATATTTTAATTAATACATTTTTATTATTTATTTAAAACATTGACTTTGATAAATTAAGTAATGTAGAAATAATGAAAAATCATAGCTATTTTCTTGAATTTAAAAATTAAAATAGGAGCGTATCTTGAATATAAATAATAACTCCATCTCAAAACATATAAATAAGAATTTACCACTTGAACTCGACGACTGGTTAATAAAAAAAATTGATCCAGATAAAAAAGATCGCCTAACTAACGTTTATCATTTTTATAAAAAATTTAACCTAGAAGAGTTAGGCTTTATTAAAGCTGAGCTAATCGACCAAAATAATGACCTTTTTTTAAAAATAAAAAAGCATATAGTCTCATACCCAAATGAATGGACTATGTCCATGATCAAGGATGCAACACTTTTTCACTTAACCCTTTTTGAAAAATTATATTCTTTAAACCTCGCATTAAAAAGCAGCTCCCTACAAAATATTTTTTTTGATGGATCAAAGCCAAAATTTTCAGACTTAACGACGCTAACAATGCGTGATGAAGAAACTCTTTTACCATTAAGCATGAATGATGCTGGATTAAAAGATATCGTAAATAAAATATTGTTGATTATAGAATTAATACAATTAAATGATTATTCAACAATACGCCAAATCTTAGAAGAACCAAATGAATTTATTTTAAATAAAAAAATACATATGATCTTATCCAAAAATAAAATTTTTCAATCTAATTGGGAAGCCTATGAAAAAATACATTCCATACAACTAAGTAGTAAGAAGAGTTTTGTTGATCAATGTGAATATCTTTATAATTTGGTATTTAATATAAGTACTTTTTCAGGCAAAAATTCTTATATATCAAAATATAATCCTTCATTATTTAATAATATCTCTAAATGGAATCAAAAACAAAAAAGTATTTATACTCTTATCAAAAATGAACACCCTAATACCGTTCTTGATATTAACGCAGGGACCGGATGGAATTCATTTTTAGCAGAACATGAAGGCGCAAATGTTATTGCAATCGATACTGATGAATTAGCAATCGATAACATATATCAAGAATCCAAAAATAAAAATTTTAAAATATTATCTTTATTTATGCCATTTTCATCAATGTCAAAAAATATTTCTTGCGACTTGGTATTTTGCCCAGAAGTGAACGACATAATATCAAAATATAATATGCAACTTGATGATATTTTTAAAATTCTTAGCAATGTAACCAAGAAAACACTCGTTTTAGATTTTTTTAGCACACATGATCAAAACAAACTGAATAATAGCAGATATCCAATCGATATAACAATAAATCATGGCCTTCAATACTTTAAAACAGTTGAAATTTTAGATGCACATACAGATAGCAATAAACTACTTGTGTTCAAAAAATAACCTAAAGCAAGATAATTTATTCAATCGCCTGAAATTAGTCGCAACTTGTTCAAAACAAATTCGACACGTTCATCGACTGTTAATGCTGGAACAGTAATAACCGTGTACCCAAAAGATTTATAAACATCACTTAAAAGATTATGTATTTTGCGAGCCTCTTCTATCCCCTCGTGGCGAACACCGGTGGATGAATAAGTCTTTACAAAATCAAGTAGGAAAACATAGTCATACCTAACTTTTCTTAACAATTCTGTAAGCTCTTTGGGTATTGTTTGATTATTGAATTTGCAGTATGTAAAACTATCTATACATGCTCTATCAAAGAAGATAAATTCTTCATGCGGTGACAATTTTAAAGCAAAATCTAAACATTCTTCTTGCTTGGCAACAATTTTAAGCTGAAACTGATCCAGATTACTCCAAGGAGTCATATTTCCATTCTTTTGTTCTTCTTCTATAACTGTTGTTGCAGCTTCTCGAATTACGTAATACCCCTTACTTGCAAACGCATTGATTAACGTTGTTTTACCTGTGCACGGACCACCCGTAAACACAACTTTTATAGGCTGACAAAAAATTGATGTTAGATTAAAAACAAAAACTGTAATTAATAATAAATTCTTCATAATATACTTTCTGTATTGCTTAATTATGGTAGACAGTAAATTTTACACAATTTTAACAACATGAATATCTATGTCAACGCAACATCAGAATATTTAAGGTATAAATGATACAAGAATATCCAACTCAATATAGATATTAATTAACGCTAACTCGATAACTATTAATTTGTGATAGATAAGCCATATTCTTC
>CAZMQG010000024.1:0-17372 GCA_964568625.1 uncultured Pseudomonadota bacterium
TCATATCGCCCACCTGAACAGACTGAGCCAACTTCAGGAAATTCATCCAATCTGGTTTCATAAACGGTTCCGGTGTAGTAATCCAGTCCACGCGCAATTGTAAGATCAAGAACAAAATTTGTAGTTGGTACACCAAACTCTTTAATAAGTTTTGATACTTTGTCCAGCTCATTAACACCGTCCATAAATTGAGAATTTTGAATATTTAAATTTCTAAGTCCGGAAATAATGTCTTCGCATGAACCCATTAATTTAATAAAACTAAAAATCTGATCGATTATTTGAGCTGAAAGACCAAGCTTTTGCAATTCCTCACGTACCCCTGAATCCCCAATTTTTTCAAGGCTATCAATTGATTGCATTACCGGAATGGCTTTATCTGATATTCCCAGATTTGCAAAAAATCCGTTTAAAATTTTACGATTGTTGATGCGAATTGTGAATTTTTCAAAACCAAGTTTGCGAAAAATCATATATATAATACTTGGAATCTCTGCATCAAAACGAATATCTAATTCACCATCACCAATCACATCTATATCGCATTGATAAAATTCACGGAAACGTCCGGCTTGCGCTCTTTCTCCTCGATAAACTTTTCCCATAGCATAGCGTTTGAAAGGGAAATTAAGCTTACCATATTTATCAGCAACGTAACGTGCAAGAGGCACAGTCAAATCAAAACGCATTGCAAGATTTGTATCACCCTTTTGAAACTGATAAATTTGTTTTTCAGTCTCACCGGCAACTTTTGTTAGAAGTACTTCAGCTCTTTCAAGAATTGGTGTATCCAATGGAATAAAACCAAACATCTCGTACGAATGTCGAATGGTATCAAAAAGTTTATTAAAAACCATTTGTTCTGCCGGTAATAACTCCATAAAACCTGACAGCGGATTGGTTAGTATTGGATCGTTAGGTAGTGACATATTTCCCTCTTTTTGATAGAGCATTGCTTTATTCATAATACTTCAGACTTCAAATACAAATGTTCTTGAAATTATGATTATAAAGATAAATATTTTATTTTGCGCGTCAAGCTTAAAAAAACGATTAATTACCGATTAATCATAGGATATTAATATATTTACTGCCATAATCTTCCCAATTTTTAGATTTTTGTTTTATAATGACAATCGTTAAAAACCAATCTTACATGGTTTAAGAGAAAGTCTCATAATGCATAATGAAATCATAATTCAAACCACATATGGCAACTTTGAAATTGGCCAACCATTTGTCGATTTAATAAATTCACCGGCTATGCAACGGCTAAAAAAAATCTCAATGGGAGGGATAACAAATTTTGTAAAAGATTCAGATTATAAAGATTACTGTCGTTATGAACATTCCCTAAATGTCCTAGCTTTATTAATAAAATATGGGGCAAATAAGGAAGAACAAATAGCTGGACTTTTACACGATGTCTCTCATACGGCATTTTCGCACGTAGGAGATATTTTATTTCGAGGCACACAGAACGAGTGTTATCAAGATGATGTACACGAATGGTTTTTAAAACATCAAGAAATTGATAGTCTTCTTGAAAAATATAATATTTCAATAAATGCAATACTACATAAAGAAGGTGATTTTAAAAGACTAGAACAAGACCTCCCTGACATTTGCATCGATCGACTAGATTATAATATTCAAGTAGCTCTAAATAATAAAATTATAAGCACACAAGAATTGAATCAATTACTGGAAAGCCTAAAATTTGAAAATAATAAATGGTTTTTTATAGACATAGAAATGGCCAAATTGTTTGCTAAAATTCCACTTTATTTCAATGAAAACTATTGGTCATCACCAAGCCAAATTCTTGCGTACTCTCTAACCGCTAATGCAATGCAACGAGCAATGGATCTTAAAATTTTAACAACTGATGAAATTCATTTTTCTGATGATTTGACTGTATGGCAAAAATTGAAAAATTGTAACGATAGGCAAATTTTACAATACTTAAATCAAGTTGAAAACATTAAGCAAATTTTTAAACTAAGTACTCATAATGATTGCGACATGATTCTAAAGGGAAAGTTCAGAGGAATTGATCCATGGGTTAGTATTCCCCATATGGAAAGCACATCTCCTAAAATTGATAAACACTTCGTCAGGCTCACTGATCTTGATTCCGAATTTAAATCTGAATTTGAGCGTGTTAAAAATATTATCAATTCAGGTTGGCCAATAAAATTCATGCTCTAAAAAACAAAACATTCTTGCATTTACATTAATGCTAATTATACTTTCCTGAAAAGAAACTCGATTTAAAATTCAAAAAATCAGGAGTATATTTTATGAACTTCAGAACATTTTTTTTTACAATCTGCTTGATGAACTTATTCACGGGATTAACTGTTTCAAACGCCTCATGCCAAACAATTCACAAAGACGACCTCAAATACACTGTTAAAGACATTGCAGACAATTATATTAAATCAAAAAACATAGATCTCTACACTCTGCCTGCAAAAATACAAGAGGATTATGAAAACAGTCTCACAATCGCAGAGAATTTATTAATTGAAATCTGTTGGAACAAGGGAAATCTTTACATCTCTTATAATCAGGTAGAAAAAACCACAAAAGAAGAAGTTGATAAATTTATAAGAATAGCAAAAAATGTTGTATTGAAATCGGATATTGATCAAAAAATTAATGATTCAGTATGTGATTTAACGCACAAAAATGGCTTGGTAAAAAACGATCTTAAAAAAAACGCAGAACAGGAATATGAATCTCGACTACAAAAAGTCAAAACTAAAATGAGTAAAATAATGTCAGACAATTTTTGCACTTTTGTATACATGGGAGAAATTGATACTGCGGTTTGCGACGAATTCACCCCTCTAATAAAAAGAATTCAATCTCAAAGCAAAAACTCCACAACTCAATCGAGCCGTACTTCATCAGGAGGTTTTTGGGACTGGCTATTTGGAATAAGCACACAAACTAACACCCAATCTAATACATCAGGGAAAGACTCTAAAACAAGTTCAAACACAGACCACAAATACAACAAATATAACGACTACGACAAAATTTATAGCTATGAAATAGATGAGAAAGTCCTTGAAATTTCGAATCAAATTTTGATAGAAAATAATTATAATGTTGAAACGATTCCAGCCAGGGTTGTTTCTGATTACAGTGATGCAATCCAAAAAATCATAACACAAACTAAGAATAAAATTGGATATAATTACAGTATCTATGCTTACGAAATTAAAGATTTAGCGAAAAAAGAAATCAAACCCATAATCGACAAAATTAAATACAAAGGCGAAGTATGCAGCATCTGTTTGGACGAAATTAAATCAAGACAAACACTTAGTGTTTTAAATTGCGGTCATTTTTTCCATAAAAATTGTATGCAAACTTCGCTTAACTACAAAAATCAATGCCCTCTATGTGGAACATATGTAAATAAAATTGATCACACAGAAACAGTCCCTCTGCAGTAAAAACAATATATTTAACGAAGGGGCCCTAAAAAGCGCCCAATCTTGATAGAAACAATTTGGATAAGTCATGAAAATTTATAAATTCCTGTTATCGTCTTTTTGCCTATTTATTACAAACATATATGCAATGGAATCAAGGTTGCATTCGCCATTATCACTATTTCCAGACAATATAAACATTGGACAAATCAATTTTAAAAAAAGAGGGCATCTTGCTCCAAAAATCAAAAATCCATACGATTTCATTGTTTACTACTCCGCAACATGCCAAGATCCAACAATATCCGGAATTTTATGCTCGCTTCATTTTTATCCAAATGCTATAGGTTCATTACAATGCCTCGAAAATGCCATATTTTCCATAAGCGACAATTCTTTTTCAGTCGAGCGTAAACGCACACAAACAAATACAATCACACTTCACTTTAATGATATTTCAGAATTAAACCCGGGGAAAATTATAGAAATTTTAGAGATTGCTTTTCTGCAACATAAAATCAGCATAAGCCACCAAATCCCATCCTCTCTGGAAAATTTAATTTTTGAATGTCATGCGTTCAAATTTAAGAAAATCGTTACGCTAAAAACCAATCCTATCGATTGTATAATTTACTATGAACTAATTAATCCGGAATGCATTTTTGATAAATTAATTAACGTAGTTTATTCTTTGCATTTTTACAAAGATGCTTCTACTAACTCATATATATGCCTAGCAAATTCCACATGCATACTAAAACAAACATCCAGTTCTATCTTCTTCCACAATAACCCTTTTCTCCCTCAGCAAAATAAAGTTTTTATAACGACAGAAACTTTCGATTGCACATCAGAATTAGATAGCAATCTAGTTTTGAAAATTTTAATGGATTTGCATCAATTCACAATAAACGAAGCTACCTCACCCATCTCAAGTTTTTAAGAAAAACTTTGGATAATTATAGGCGTTTGAAATTTTCATGCATCCCTGCTAGCTTTCAATGTATGTATGCCTGTAAACTTTAATACAATAAATTAAAAGATTGTTAAAATGTATCCAAAGACAAAATTTCTACTTTTTATATTGATATTGCTCGGCACGACAAACACACCATTACAAAGCGGTTGGTTATTTAATAAATTTTCACATGTACCGTTCAAACAAATTGAAACCTACAGTGAAATAACTGATATATTTAACGCCTGCGACGAAAACACACTTATTACATTCGATGTTGATAGTACATTGATCATGTCGCACGATGTTATGGCAAATTTTGAATTTCCATCAGTATGGTTTGCAATTCGAGCACTACTCAAATATCCAGAGCTCATCTGGAACAAAAATTCGATAGAACCCATCTTAAGTGTTGTGTTTGAACAGGCAGAGCGTTTCGTTTTTGATCCTGACATTGTCCGTATCATTAAACAATTACAAAAACAAAGCTGTAAAACAGTTGCTCTGACAATGATGTGGAATGGCGCTTATGGAAATATTAAAAACATGCCAGAGTGGCGAGCAAGCATGTTAAATAAATTTGGCATCAATTTTGATGGACAATTTTCAGATGCAGAATTTAAAACTCTTCCTGAGAATAGAGGGTTGCATCCCTGTCTTTACAAGGGTATCGTTTGCACTAATCATATAGATAAGGGAAAAGTCCTAGGAGCGTTTTTGGATCACAATAAATTTAAACCTACATTTATCATCTCTTTTGATGATCAAAACAAACAGCTTAATTCTATTGCAAAAGAATGCGCTAAAAGAAAAATTGCCTTTTCAGGTTATCAAATGGTTGGATGGAAAAAATACTGCAATAAGTGGAATACTAATAGAGCTCTTTTGCAACTTGATTTTCTTATGAATGACAAAATATGGCTAACTGATAAAGAAGCAGATGCAATACTTTCAGGCGAAATAAAAACCGTACAAAAACAAATTTAAATATTTTGCACAGTAAAGAAAAACAATCCAAACGGAAATAATTATGTTTTCAGAAAACACAAATGACTCTACTACATTTAAAGCATTGGATTTATCTAACTCATCGTTAGAAAATTATTCTTTTACCAACTGCACCTTTGAAAATTGTATTTTTATAAATAGTTTATGGCGAAATGCAAAATTTTATTCATGTAATTTTATTTATTGCAATATAAGCTTAATTAAGGTTGATGGATGCTTTTTGCAAGATGTTAATTTTGATGAATGTAAACTCGTTTGTATCGAATTTCATAAATGTAACAAAACATTCTTTTTGATCAATATTAAACAAAGCATCGCTTTGAACTGTAATTTTTCTGATTTAACCATGAAACGAACATCCTTTCATAAGAGCCATATAAAGGAATGCCACTTTACCAATACACAATTAAGTGAATCTAATTTTACGAATACTGACCTACAAGGATCAACTTTTCATAATTGCAAACTCGATAAGGCAGACTTTCGCAACGCCAAAAATTATGTTATCAATCTTCAAGCCAATACCGCAAAAAAGGCTAAATTTTCTTATCCTGAAGTTATGAATCTAGTAAAATTCTTTGACATCATTATTGAATAAACGATAAATCAAAATTAGTACATTAGTACTTACTAAATAAGAATTTTATACATATTTAAATCTAAACGTTTGATTAAATTTTTGCACTACATCGCTCTTAACCCAAAGGAAAACTATTTCTTCTTTTTCGCGAGGGAAGCTATCAAAATCACTGCTAATAATCTCATTATTAAACCCAAATTTTTTAGCCAAACTCATTATCAAATCAGATTCGCCTTGTAATCGTTTTGTTTTAAAAAAAGCCAAATAACTTTTAGAAATATTTGGATAAACTAAGCTTCCAGATTCACCAGATTTAATAAAAATCCAACCATGTTTTAAACTTTCTATTACATTTGTATACATACGTTTAAGCCGCATATAAATATCATCTTTGTAATCAAACGTACCCTCAGAAGGCAACAAAATTAATTCATTTTTATATGAAGATCTACTCGCACAAACCGACAATCCAAGTCCAATATTCAAAGTTAAATATGCACAAATTTCACCATCAATCAAATATTCAATTGATAATGATCTGCGACTCACATCAAATTGATCACATTTTTGCTGAAATAAATTCATCATTAAATATGCACACATATCTGGAATATCATCCATATTCTTTATAGTCTCAGGGTATTCTATCCCACAAAACAAACTCGTACATAATAAACATATAAAAACTATAACCAATCTTTTTTTGTTCATAAATTCCAGCCTTAACAACATAATTTGTAATATTAATAATTGACATGGCTTAAACTATAAATTAAAACACCATTTAATTGCAAGACAACAATGCATTACATACTAAAAAATCAACCTAATGAACTACAAATTTGAGTAATATATTTAAAAATTGATACGAAAAACTCTATATGATATTTTGTAACCGAAGCGTACTATTTTGTATATCTTCCATTTAAACTAAAACTTTTTTATAGAGGTATCTATGAAGGTAATCATGCTTATTGTTCCTGGATTAGTAATTCTAGCATTTTTAATCGGCATTATATGGCGATTTTCTTCTCGTCGGCTAACCATACCTTGCCCATCCTGGCTGAGCTGGATGGTTGAACTCGACAATCCATTCACCAAAACCAATCGAGCTAACGTCATTATCGGACACCTTGGCCTTGAATCCGGAATGAAAGTCCTTGACGCGGGTTGCGGCCCTGGACGGCTCACAATTCCAGTTGCACAAAAAATTGGCCCACAAGGGGAAGTCGTTGCAGTAGATATGCAACCCGAGATGTTGCAACGTGTTCAACAAAAAGCAAATGCTGCAAATTTGCATAATATTCGATTTCTTCAAGCCAAGATAGGCGATGACAAACTTGGCCACAGTCAATATGATAGAGCATTACTTGTAACAGTATTGGGTGAAATACCTGATCGTGAAGCTGCATTGAAAGCAATATTTAATGCACTCAAACCCGGTGGTATATTGTCAGTTACAGAGGTGATATTTGACCCACATTTTCAGAGCAGAAAAACGGTTCTTAAATTGGCCAAATCAGTTGGCTTTAAACAAAAAAATATCATCGGAAATCGATTCGCATTTACCATGCATTTAGAAAAACCAATAAACTCGAAATGAATAAAAAATATTCTGTAAAAAATGAGCTACGCTCACTTATGAACATTGGCCCCGCAACCTTAAAAGATCTTACTTTGTTGGGAATTACAACAATCGATCAACTTGCACAAGCAAATCCTGATGAGTTGTATGAGCGTTTACAACAAATCACAAAAATCAAACACGACCCATGCGTTTGGGATGTGTTTGCTGCAATTATACATGAAGCAAATACGGGAGAAAAAATACCATGGTGGCATTGGACATCAATTCGAAAAGCAAGAAAAAATTTGCAAATCACAACTCAGAATTGAACATATGGTGTAAATAATATTCTGGGTTATCCAAAAATTGCTTGGTAATTTGATAATGTTCCGTATCAGTATATCGAATAGTTGATAATTTTTCCGAATCACATGAATAGATAGTTGAATTGGGATATGCTAAAAGCATGGGGGAATGAGTAGCAATTATAAATTGTGCATTAGAGCTTTTGCACATTTCATTGATAATAATCATAAGTGAAAGCTGGCGTTGAGGTGAAAGCGCAGCCTCAGGTTCATCCAAAATGAAGAACCCATTTTTCCCAATACGATTTTTAAAAAATGATAAAAAGCTTTCTCCATGAGACTGTTCATGCAATGATTTTCCGCCATACGAAGCATAGACCCTATAAGCACCCTCTCCACCTTCTTTTGCTATTGTATCAAGATAATTTGCAATGTTAAAAAAGCTTTCCGCTCGAAAAAAATATCCATCTTGTGGTTTTTTACGCCAAGAAAGTACAAATGTCTGGGCAAGTAATTCCGTCCCATCGTAGGTATTCTGATTGGAGGTTTTGAAATGAATATTTTTGCTACCACCCTCTGGCCCAAAGCCAGACTTTAGTGCTATGGCTTCAAGAATGGTTGACTTACCCGTACCATTTTCACCAACAAAAAAAGTTACTTGCGTGGGAAAAAGAATCTCTTGGAGATTTTTGATAATAGACAATGAGAAAGGGTAGCAGCTGAAATTATTATCGCTGATTTGAGTAAAATCAACTTTAACTTTATCAAGCAATGGACCATCTAATACGGAGTTGTATATTTGTTCTTTCATGTGCTACCCCTAAAAAAATTTTCAAAATATAGGCTATAATATGATGGATCAATTAAAAAAACAAGCTCTTACGCTTTCCATTTAACTCCCGATCTCTCCATATCCGCAGGCAAATAATAAGTCTATTTTTTTAGATTCTAAATCAATTTTACTATCAAGCCACGAGAAGTTGGATTTATCCCAATCTGTTTGAGCAGAATCAAGCTCGACTTTAGATATTATTCCAATTTTGTATTGTTGTTTTTTTAAAGTAAGTTCATTTTTTGCACGGGTTAAATCTAAGTTTTTTGCTTTAAATTTTGCCTGAGATTGAATGTAAGCGAAATAAGCTCTTTCAACATCAAATTTTATCGCTTGAACCATCTGTTCTTTATTTAACACCTCTTTGAGCATTGTTGCATGTGATAAGCTTTCTTGATAATAACTTTGCAATCCATCAAAAATTGGCCAACTAAAATTTGCACTAACTGTTTGATAGTTTTGTCTAGTTTTTGCGGAAACCATTTCTTGCGTAGGATCCCCAAAAGATTTCCATGTTCCACCTGCAAGAGAAACATTTACCACGGGCAGCCTGGAACCTCGGGCTAACCTTACATCATCTTTTGCAATTGCTATTGTTTTATCAGATCTTTTTAGTTCATCTCTGTTTTTTATTGCAATATCATAGTAATAATCAATTGGTTTTTCAGATAAATCTTGATTTTTATCACCCCATACAAGATTTAATTTAACTTTATGAAACTTGTTATTTACATATCTACTACTGATCTCTTTTACACCTGTAATTTCAAGATCTACAGGTTGTCCCATAAAAAATTCAAGTTTCTTCTGAGATATCATTACGCCTTCGTAATAACTATCAATCATAGAGAGACTTTGAGCATTATCAGCGATTGCCTTTAACCAATCATTTTTATCTATCAGATCTAGGTTATTTGCATATTCAGTTTTTTTATAGCTGGAATCAGTCGATTTTTTGAAAGATTTTATTACCGTATTCTGTTGCTGAACTTTCCAACATTCTAAAAATGCTTTTTCTACTTCATGTCTTATATTTTTTTTGTCTATTTCATTTTGATATTCAACAACTTCTTTAACTTTTTTTGCTCTTTTATACTGCTCAATTGGTCCTGCAAAATTTATAACCAGTTGTTGAACCAAAAAATCCACATTTGACGTTGGACTACTTTGGCCCCTTGTTTGAGAAACGTTTCCGGTCATTGAAATAGTTGGGATGTACCCTGAAAGTGCCTGTTTACTACGCATTCGCCCCTCTTCAATTGCATATTGATAAGCTTTCAAATCAGGTTTGTTTTGTAACGCAATTTGAACAGCCTCCTGCATGTTTAATGTTGTTTTTTCGATAAGAGGAACATCACGTAGCTCAACGTCATCTTGAGATACAACTTTAAACTTTATTTCAGATAAATTTTGTGGCTTAACCGAAGGAAGGTTTTTATTTATTTTTGCTTGAAGATCAAAGCAACTAAAGAATAGCAAAATGAGAAAAATTATTTTCATTTGTTTGCCCCTAAGAAAGTTTATTTTTATATTTATAATCATGTTTATTTATCAAGTAACGCTTCAACCGGATTGAGTTGCGAAGCTTTATATGCAGGATAATATCCAAAAAATAGTCCTATCAGCGCCGACGAACTCAAAGAAAGTGTGATAGCTGTTTTTGATATAAAAATTGGCCAACCAAGAACAATCCCTATGATTTTTGAAATACCAATTCCGAGCAATGCTCCCAGCAGACCACCGGCGAGACAAATCGTCACAGCCTCTAAGACAAATTGTATAAGTATAGCTCGCTTTGTGGCACCCAACGCCATGCGAATACCAATTTCTTTAGTACGCTCAGTTACACTCACAAGCATTATATTCATAATGCCAATACCACCAACAATAAGGGATATTGAAGCTATTATTAAAAGAAGAAGGTTAAGAACGCTTGAAGCTGCATCTGAAGCTTGAGCAATATCATTCTGAGTAAAAAACGTAAAATCATCATCATCCTTAGACCCTAAATGATGTTTTTGACGCAAAATAGAACGAATAATCGTAGCTGTTGCATCCATACGCTCTTTGGTTTTTGTTGAAAGCAAAAAGGCTGCATATGTAGTCTTACCCATAAGTTTACGTTGTACTGCAATTAAAGGAGATAGAATTACATCGTCTTGATCTCGCCCATCAGGAGATTTACCCTGCTCTGACAGTACACCAATAACTTTGAATGGCAATTTTTTAATGCGAATCATTTTGCCAATCGGATTATCTGTACCAAAAAGCTCACGTGAAACTGTTGTACCTAGAACTGCCAGTCTGCGCCCCGCGTTTGTATCTTCTTTAGTAAAAAAATCACCCGATTTTAGCTTCCAGTTTCTAATAGTTATGTAATCTTGATTGACGCCAGCTATCATTGTTTGCCAATTGGATTTTTCAGATACCGCTTTTATTGGTTGCATAACAGCTGGGGATATGAAAGCAATATCATTACATTCGAACATTATGGCTTTCAAATCAGCTTCTTTGAGTGTAAGAGCCAATCCACCACGTTGCCCCACATGCTTGGGTGAAGAACCCAATACAATAATGAAGTTGCTTCCGAGTTTTTCTATAGTTTGATTAACACGAGATTTGGCTCCTTCACCAATTGACATAACAGCAATAATTGAGATAACGCCTATAATGATACCCAACGTAGTTAAAAAAGAACGTACTTTATGCTTCCTAAGCGATCGGAATGCAGAAGTAAAAAGTTGATAAAAGTTCATAGTGCTCCAGCTCTGTCTGAAATAATATTACCGTCAACAAGTTCTATGATACGTTTAGTTTTTGCAGCAATACTTGGCTCGTGCGTCACAATAATAATGGTAACCCCTTTATCGGCATTTAATTTTTTAAACACATCAAGAATGGTATTACCGGTTGCTGTATCCAAATTACCGGTTGGCTCATCGGCTAATATAATTGACGGATTGTTGATAAGTGATCGCGCCACTGCAACACGCTGTTGCTGGCCACCAGATAGTTGATGAGGATAATGGTCCATTCGGGCTGACAAATTGACAAGCTCCAAAAGTTTTGCAGCCTTATCACGCGCTTCCTCTTCCTTAACTCCTGCATAAAGTTGTGGTAATGCGACATTATCAAGGGCGGTCAGATCGGGAAGAAGATGAAACTTTTGAAAAACAAACCCAATTTTTTGGTTACGTATACGAGCAAGATCATCACTGTCTGCTGTTGATACGTTAATTCCATCAAGAATGTATGATCCCGATGTTGGAACATCCAAACAACCAAGCAAGTGCATGAGCGTAGATTTTCCAGAACCTGAAAAACCGGTTATAGCCACAAACTCACCCTTATCTATTGTTAAACTAACCCCTTTGAGGATTTTTAAATCGTTATCACCCATCTTGAAGATCTTGATGAGGTCTTTTGCAACTATAAGCATGATTAATTACCCAATCCGCCTGAAGGTTTTCCAAAAATCCCTTTAAGTAGTAAATTTTCGCGTTTAACATCATCTACTTCGACAGCAATTTGGTCGTTAAGTGTAATACCTGATGTCACTTCGGTATTTCTTCCGTCTGTTGCCCCAAGTTTTACTTCAACTTGTGCAATAGTTTTTGCATCTTTCATGACCCAAAGATAGTCTTTATCTGATAGATCAGACTGAGTAGAGTTGGATGAATTTTCTGTTTTTACAACCGCCAAGCCCAATACTTGCGCAGCATTTTCAACATGCACAGGATCAATGCGAAGCGCTTTATTGGGAACGGTAATGGCTTCTTCGCTTCCCGCTACATTAATATCAACGTTAACTGTCATTCCTGGACGAAGCTTAAGATCCGGATTTGCAACATCAAGTACCGTATCATAGGTAACAACGTTATCAACGATGTTGGCCAAATATCTTATATATTTGACCTTAGCGGTAAATTTCATCTTAGGAAAAGCATCTACGCTAAAAGTTGCTGATTGCCCACTCTTTACTAACCCAATATCTGCCTCATCAATATCAATATGAGCTTCCATTTCATGAAGATTTGCAGCAAGTGTATAAAGAGCTGTGGCTTGAAATTGCGCTGTAACCATTTGTCCAAGATCAACCATTTTTGAAATAACAATGCTATCTTCCGGGGCCCGAACAAATAGATTGTCGTACTGTTTTTTATTGAGCTCAAGCGTTGCATTAAGTTTTTCTACACGAGCTTTAGTTGTTTTGTAGGCTTGAGTAACAGAGTCAAAAGTATTTTGGGAAATTTGTCCCAATGAAAAAAGAGCTTTTTGTCTTCGATAAAATTTCTCTTGAAAATCCAAATTTGCACGTGCTTCAGCAAGATCTGCAGTAGTTCTTTTCACCTCACTATCACCAACCCCATCATCAAGAACGGCCAGTAACTGCCCCTTTTTAACAATATCATTGTCTTGAGCAAGAACTTTTACAACACGTCCTGCTACTAAGCTGCCAACAGTTATTTGAACGACGGCTTTAAGTTTGCCTGAAGCATTTACAAATTGAGAAAGATCCTGCCTTGTTGGTTGCTCGGTTCGAATTGGATTAACCAGATTATTAGCCGAGCTTTTATTTTTTACATAAAAGTATGCACCAACACTTATGCCGGCAAGAAGAAATATAATTATCATAGGGTTTCTTAATAAACGCATAAAAATCCTTCGATGTAGGTTAAAAGATTATTAAATAGTTTCTTATTTGTAACAAAACTGTAAGCTAACATTCTTTTTATTTTATAATTAAATATAGTTAGATTTCTAATAATTAGAATTCTAACTATACGATCAAAAAAAATCACATTTCAAATTTTTCGTTAATCAACTGAAGAAGACGTAAGTATGAATCCTTTTGTTCTTCGGTCATCCCTTGCATTATCTTCTTTTCAGTTTCATTAAAAATAGTAATAAACTTATTTATAAGCTCTTCCCCTTTTGGTGCAAGGGTTAATTCCTTTGTTCGTTCATCTGTGCTGGATGTAATACGACGAATAAAACCTTTTTTTTCAAGTCCCTGCAATAAGCTTGTAACCGATGCTCCCGTTATACCCATCAAATCTTCAACGTCTGTCTGGCAAAGACGAACTCCATTTTTTTGGTTTTCGTAGATAAACCCGAGAATTCGAGCCTGCTGACTGCTGAGGTCATATGGCTTCAAATACGTATCAATAGATCTTTTGATATTATGAAAAATAGATCTAAAGTAAAATTGAAACGGATATTCAATTTCATTTTTTTTCATTCCAAAAACCTCTTTTTGCATTACAAAATATCTTTAATTAGGACTCTAATAGTTAGAGTACTAACTTTTAATACTTAGTCAAGCACACAAATAAATTAGTATACGAGTTATACATGCAGCAATTTGGGCAGTACAAAAACAATTAATCAGTCCTACCCAACGAAATTTGCATCTGATTTTAAAGTACAACAAATTTTAGACCTGACTGACCAAATAAGTGAATTTTCCTTAGTAAAGCAACCAATTAAACATGTACCCTGTAAATAAAATTCCCAAGCCAACAACTGCTGCAAAAATGATAAGCAGCTTGGTTTTCATGATTTTTTTAAGTATCAAAAACTCTGGAAGCGAAAGCCCTGTTACAGCCATCATAAAAGCAAGTGTTGTACCAATGGCAACACCCTTTTGGGTAAGAACAGAGACAAGCGGCATAACTCCTGCAGCATTCGAATAAAGCGGAATACCAACAAGAGTTGCTATGAGAACAGAGTACCATGAATTCCCTCCGGCATAGTGCGCAATAAATTCTGTTGGCACATATCCATGTATCCAAGCCCCTACACCAATACCAATCACAATGTATGGCAAAATCTTAAAAATCGTATCACTCGTATAATCTCTTGCAGATTGTATTCGTTGAGACCAAGTTAATTGAATAAACTCCAAAGAAGCATTCCGGTTGCTAACGCCAAACGATTCAATTAGATGTTGAACCTTTAACTTCCCTATGACAAACCCGGCAATAACAGCAATCAGATAACCACTGGCAATATATATAAAAGTAGTCTTCCATCCAAATAATCCGAGCAGTAGAACAATTGCTACTTCATTAATCATCGGAGATGCAATCAGAAACGAAAAGGTTACACCTATTGGAACCCCAGCCTCAATAAAACCCAAAAAAAGAGGAATGGCACTACACGTACAAAATGGAGTAATTATTCCAAAAGCTGCAGCCATAAGATTGCCGGTGATTTGATAGCGATGAGAAAGAATTAATCGTATTTTCTCTGCCGGTATAAACGACCGAATAACCGATACAATAAAAATAATAACCGTTAAAAGAATAAGAATTTTTATTGTATCAAAAATAAAAAAGTTTACAGCATCAGCCAAGACAGTACCCTTAGATATCAAAAATATGCTATAAGTAAGCCAATCCGCAAGGCATTGAACTGGATAAAAAACACTCATTGCTCCCCCTACTTGTTATCGTTTTTTGTTAACATACAATCTAATAATTCTTTGTATTTTTTCATAAATTGATAATCAACTGAATAAAAAACATTTAGGCCTTCTTTTCGTGATTTAAGCAACCCAAAATCCCTTAAGGCTTTAAGATGGTGCGACGTTAAATTTTGAGAAAGCTCAAGATACTGCCATATATTGCAAACACATTGTTCGCCATATTTTAAGAGAATACATAAAATCTTAAGCCTATTTTCTTCGGCTATTATTTTTAAAAATTCAACCGTGGGCTTCAAGTTCTTTAGCGATTGTTTCTTAGAACAATAATCTATTTCGGAATAACAACCTACTTTCACATCAATCTCCTACGGAATTTACATCAATTAATATTGATACAGTTTTGATTGATATTACCTCTGAGAAATTCTAGCGTCAATTTTTTTAAAAAATAGACCGGAAATTTTTTTGAGGACAAGAAAATTGCCCATTTAGTTTAAAATGGTTCAATGTAAATCAAAAATAGATGTATGGGTTAGCCGAACGAGGCTTTAGAAAGTATGGCTCCAGCAAATGGTCCCACTTCGAACTTTTAACTGGAAGAGAATGAAACAAGATTTGGCCTTACTGACAGCAATGCAGCTAGACTCAAATTTGCAGCAATTTTTTGTTTAATCTCGAAAATACATTTTAAGATACTCTACATTGAACGATTTTCATTTAGGTTGATAAATTCTACAAAAAAATTTGTAAAATTTATCAACGGCATTAATCACATTGAATATCAATTTAGCAACAAAAAAGCTCTGTGAGCGTTGGTTTGTACTGATCTGCGGAAGCAAATCTATGCGCTGATTGATTTTCCCTGTCATTGGCTGATGGTTTTTCACCTACTGCTGGATGCTGTTCTTCTGGATTTTCTTCATCATGCACAGGCGGAGCTTCATTTCCGTCTCCTACGATTATTGCTACCAATCCGCCTGCTGCCCCACCAACTGCTCCACCAACACCCATTCCCAACGCGGCACCTCCTACTGCACCATATGGACCGAATCCTCCTAATACAATAGCCCCTACAACAGCACCGGCAACGGCGCCTACTCCACCAACTTCTCTTCCATAGTCTTCTCCTCGCAATACAGCTCCATCACCTCTCAATTCTCCTATTTTACGACCTACACGTTCCCCAATTTTTTCTCCTACAAAACCTACTCCAGCCCCAGCTGCACCCCCTACGGCACCTCCTACTACGGCGCCAGGTATTCCTCCATAACCTCCTCCTAATGGCACCCCTATTATTGCTCCCACTATTATTCCTACCCGAATACCCCATACGCCACCAGGAAGTCTAATTTTAGCACGAAGAATATATTCCCCATCATTCATCTGGTTAACTGAAATATATCCACCACCAAATAATTGGTTTATAAGTATATCTTTTTTGTTGCCTGTAACTTCAACTATGTCATCAGGATTGATTTGTAAATCTTCCAAGTTCACAAAAATTATTTTGGGTTTATCTCTTCCCAAAAAATTCACAAGCTGATCGTCTGACATTTTTCGTAACAATGGGTCGCAAAAATAATTTTTAACATCATAGATTTCACCATCTTTAAAAATATGAAATCCATCAGAATCTTTGTAAAGCTTAATATTTCCTAATTTTTCTGGAATAAATACTTCATTTCTATAGAACTCAATACAGTCATTAGTGCCACAGTTTGCACTAACTAAATTTAAAAAAATAATTCCAGCTAATAATATTGTTTTCAATATAAATTTCTTCATAATAACTATCCTAAGTTGGTTATAATTTAAAAACATGAGACTGACATTATTAACGATAATTAACTATTATTGTGTATATCCCTTCTGCATTACACTGATACTAGTACTACAACGTATCCACATTGCTAAGTTCTTTCCATAAACCCTTAAGCCCTAAGGTTTTCATAAACTTTTTATAATATTTTGCGTTATCAGCACGAATATCCTCGGTAAGCCATACAAGGCCGCAAGGCTTGCAAATAAAAATCTGCATATTTTTGCCAATTATCATTGCTTTTTCAATCAGACTAAACTTTTTTGCTATTTTAGGATTAGGACAACAGACAGGGCAAAAGACTCCCTTGAGCTTTTTTTCAAAATCATTTGCTACTACGCTTGTTGATTTACCAGTAAATCGATTATATAACGCCAACTCGATAACTCAGAAATAGCTTTTAAAAAATCCTTTCTCGCTTAAA
>CAZMQG010000025.1:0-14300 GCA_964568625.1 uncultured Pseudomonadota bacterium
TGCGCCTGTAGCTCAATTGGATAGAGTGTCGGACTTCGAATCCGCAGGTTGCAGGTTCGAGCCCTGCCAGGCGCACCATACTTCGCCATCGTTACACTCGTGGCTACGTATGGCAGGCCATCTTCGCTCTGCAAACTACATCTGATACAGCCGGTTTTACATTTTCACAAATTTTTATATCTTATGTGCCTATAGCTCAGGTGGATAGAGCGAGCGATTCCTAATCGCTAGGCCACAGGTTCGAGTCCTGTTAGGCACACCAGTTTCCAGATTTCTTGGTTTCCATGAATTTATCAAACGGCTCAGCTAGCTCCCAGTGAAGCTTTTCATCCCTCAGTACACAGTTCGATGTTATCAATTGTATCAACTTACGTCTTTCATCAGCATTTTGTCTTTTAAATAAACCTGTGGCCTGTTTGGAGAGTTCTAAGATTAGATTTACAGTGTCCAAGAAATGGGTATCTGTTCGTTGCTGAGTAACCAGACTCATAGCAAGCCGTTCTTTTTCTTCTGCCCACACTCGAGCATTTTTATTCCAGAAATCCTCGCTGATTTTACCATCTATTTTATCTGTGTATGCTTTATCAAGCCTGGACTGAAGTACTTCTATCTGTGCTTCAATCTGTTTTACCTGCTGATTATGATATTCAATTTTTTCTTTAATATTTTCACGCAACCCCTGTGAGATTATCTGATGAGCTTCATCTGAAAGTCTTATTCCATCAAGCATTTCCTGAATTTCTGCCTCAATAAACTCTTGTTTTAAGTATATTTGAGGACATTTTCCCTTGCTGCCAGTACAGTGGTAATATATGTATTTTCCCTTCTTTATCTCGGCAGTTAGGTAGCATCCACAAAGACCGCATTTTATAAGGCCAGTGTATGGGAATATTCCTTTGTGTGACTTCTGCTTATTGGGTTTCATTAGCTTTCCTTGAACTTCGTTAAATTGTTCTTTACTTATTATTATGGGATGGGACGCATTTTCATACCTGACACCATTCCAATAAAATACGCCTGTATAAAACTCATTCTTTAAAATATACTCAACAGTGCTTTTATGAAAATTTTTGCCATTCCTGTAGACCAAACCTTCACTAAGTACTTTGCTTCTTATTCTGGCTAGAGAATAGCCCTCACAATATAGATCATAAATTTTTTTAACATATAGGGCCTCTTCTGGATTTTTGCTGATAATACGTTTCCCTTTGGTTCCCTCATTTTTATAGCCATAGGGTGCATGTGAGGGGAACACCCCTTGTTCGGCCTTTTCCTTCATTCCTTTTATGACTTCTTCGGAAAGATTGTCAACTGACTGTTTGGCCATTATTCCCTTAAGTGCAAAGAGAAATTTATCACTTGATCTGGAATATTTGTCGATTACAAATCCCTCTTTTACGAAGTGTACTTTAACGTTGAACTCGGTCATCAATTGGTCTGTAAAGGCTAAATCGAATAGGTTACGCAGTAATCTATCAACCTTTTCTACCAGAAGATTTTTAACACCTTTGTTCTCATGAAGATATTTTTTCATCTCATTGAAGTTAGTTCTTCCGGCTTTCTTAGCTGTTTCTACATCCACAAATTCCTTAACTATTAAAAGTTGCGAGTTAGTGGCATATTCGTGTAAAAGTTTAACCTGAGCAGGTATAGAATAACCTTCGGCTTCTTGTTCTTTGGATGAAACACGAGCATATGTTACGGCTTTGTTCATTGTCCTTGAATCCTCACCACATTAAGGCTACTTTTTATTGTTGAATTCTATAAGAACTCAATTTTAAAATGTAGCACGTTTTACTATTTTGTCTAACACACTTTATTAAGAAGCTCGAGAGGTGCATTTGCTATCAAAATTCACCCCTCAAGACTCATTTCTTAATTAACTAATGGTTATTCTCATGCTGCTGCGGCTGCTTGCCTTCCAAGCCGTTTAATGATTTCACCCTGGTTAAACTCTTCGATATGTCCATAGCTGGTAAATGTTGTAAGTGGGTTATTATGGCCTAAATTTTGGCTCCATGCCTTAAATTCCTCAGGAGTCTTACATAGTTCATAAGCTAATTTTACCAGTGTGTTTCTAAAAGAATGTGGATTGTAATATGCAAGTCCAGCGGATATAAATGCCTGCTGTATAATTTTCCTAATTGGCGAGGTTGTTTTCCATGGCGTTGTATCCAAAAAATCTCTTTTAAACTGTGAATTTTCATCTAAGGCCAGAGAGGTCTTTGGAAATAGAGGGCATTCATAATCGTACAGTTTTTCATTCTTTAAAAATTTGACCCAGTCTATGAAAATTTTTATGATCTCATTGCCCACAGGTAGAAAGTATGTAGTTATTTTCTTACCAAACTTGGTCTTTACCTCATTTGGATCCTGTTCAACATAACCGTCTTCGGTAAAAACATGCTTTAGCTTGACAGATACCAGAGCGCTAACTCGCATCCCCGTCATAATTAAGAATGCGATCAGTGCCCTATCACGACGCTGTATCTCGGTCTCTGATGGCATGTTCATAATCACTCTTTTTATCTGGCTTAAAGTTGGGAATCGTTTGTTTTTAGGGCTATAAGCAATTTGCACATCTTTATCAGATAAATTAAAATAGTTAATACTATTTGGGCTGATACTTTTCTTATACCCTTTTTGACTGCAAAGCCACCTGAAAAACCCAATCATATTCTTGGACGTATGGAATAAGTATGACTTACTTACAAGCTCACCTGTCCGCTTGTTCTTCTGCTTGGCAATATGTTTCTTAAATGCAATAATGTCGACCGTGTTTAAGTGTTTAAGATTTTTAAATTTAGTAAATTCTTCGAATGCATAGATGGAATTTCGTATGTTATCAACAGTTTTAGCACTCTTACCGTTTGCCTCCATTTCCCACTCGAAATACTGCCTTTTAATACGCTCATTTTCAGGATTAAATTTAATCATTTCTTTCCTTCTCGTTTTTACTAGTGGTGGAGGAGGCATGATTACATTCTATTAAATCTTTTTCATGCTCCGTTATAACCACAAAAATTTTTTTATATAGCTCTACTTTTTCAGTAGAAATAGTTTTAAAAATTTTGGTGCCGCATTTTTCACAATTTCCCATTAAATTCACTCTACCCTTGAAGATTTTAATGATTACCTTATTTTCACTCGCTCGCCTAGAGTGCTTGCATTTACAGCAGAATAATTCGTCATCAGCACATTTATGCTTATGTCTGTTATTTTTATCGTTGATAAAATTTATAAGATCTTGGCCAAATACGATACTGGGTAGTAAATTATCAATTCTTTTTAGCCCAGCTTTATACCAACTGATGACAGTTTGAAGGTGTATACCAAGCAATTCGGCAATTTCATACGTAGAATAGGACTGTCTAATTTTTATTTGATTCGAGTTGTGATGGCGTCTGAATTTTTTTACCTTTTTTGCTATCTTCATCTACTTCTTTCATCTTCCACCCTAATAATATTTCATAAAATTTAATGGCAGGGCGATAATAGGCCTTTAAATCAATTTCTTCCTGGCTTACATTGTTAAGCTGTGGGCTGTGCGTATTCCCTTCGTTGTTATAATTCTCCATTTATCACCTGCTCAAATTTTTCTATCACTGCATTTTCTATCTCAGTGGCAATGTTTTTATTAATCGGGTGAAAAATCGGAAGGCTTTGATCTGCTATTTTACGAGTTGGATATGTTAGCCTGAAACCTCCATGTGGCTTGGTGTAGACACCAATTGATCCGAAGTAGAATTGATCAGCGAAGATAAAACTCACAAATCCGACAAGCCCATCTTTGGGTTTAACGGGTACAATCTGAATGTTAGTAACCTTTTCATCCATAATTGTTACATCCTTCTTTGTTAAAATTAAAAAAGATTTTCAACTATGGGGCAAGTTACTAATAAAGGTGGCGGACCGAAGTAGCCCGCCATAAGGATTAAGATTTGCTTGATTTATACGATGAACTTATCATGGCAATTCTATTGTTTAGATTATTTAGATCTGTCTGTTCCACTATAAATTTCGGTCTTGAATCAGGTAATCTTTTATTAATTTGCCTGATTACACTTTCTACTTGTTTTTTTTCCTTTCGGCTAAGGTCCTTGACTTTAGGCTCGTTGGGGTCTTGTATGTGCGCATTGTAAATGTAAATGTAGGATAGCCTTTTATGTTTATTAGAAGTTAGATCTTTAAGAACCTGTGCTGGTTTTTCTCCCTTCTGATATTTTATCGGATTATCATTATCAATCTTAAGTTCTGCTGTAACTGAATCATAATCATATGCATGAATTTTAACACCGGGTTCAGTAGTTTCTGCGGATGAATTTGAAGAGTCGGCCACAGATTTAGTTGGCATTATACCTCGTCTGATGTAATGATAAATTCTTCGCATGTGATCTTTACAGTCATTTTGATTAAGCCCAATTTCATAGGCGGCTGGGTGGGTTGTTGGACTCAAGGCTCTGTCGAGAGCATTGAAACGAATATCTGTTTGCATCTGCAAAATAGGAAATTTTTCTTTAAACTCTGTCTTATATTTCTCATATAACTTCGGATTATAAATTAAATTAAAATTTATTAGCTGCACCAGACTGTACCATGCCTTTGTTTTTTTTATTCTATCCAGAGATTTGAGCTCCTTTTCCAGGTCATCCAGATTGAAATTGAGTTTAACTGGGTTAGCCTGATTAGTTTCATCAATGGATGCATATTTTTCTATAAAATTTCTGTGCTTAACTGGGTCATCGTCCCACAGTGATTTTATAAATTTTGAAAACATGCAGTACTGGATACATAGATTATTCGCGGTCAATTCACGACTATTAAAGCGTATTAAGTTATCTACAGGCTGATTTTTTAGGCTATTTTTCTCGGAATAAATTATTCCATCTTCAAGCGCAGGCCAAATTCTGCTAGCTAGGTTTTTAACCGTTTTATTCAGCGGATCACAGTCGATCGCCATTTCTTTTTTCAGATCGTCAAGCGGATGTTTCGTTAACGGTGAACTAATAACCCTTTCTGTGAATTCGTATATTAGTGGGCTGATTGTCTTAATATCATATGACTTATCTGTGCGATCACGGATTGAATTCAGCTCATCAAGAAATAATTCCTGTTCTGATATTAACATTCGCTACCTCTCTTGCATTGACACCGGCTAAAAGAAATATATTTGCAATAAATTGTCTCTTATGATAAAATTTATTCCAGTATACTGTAAGATTATTTATAGAAAACAACATTAACCATATGAACAGATCAAAAATCCATCCAATTCTTTCACCCCACGCAGCACTTTGGACAATTATTGTTATAATGGCCGTTAATGCGATTGGCATGACTATAGTATTTCCGGTTTTACCTTTTCTTGTAGGAAAGTACTTGCCCGATTCTCAGATCGCTATTGGTGTAAGTACTCTAGCGGCTGTGTACACTTTATTCCAGTTTTTTGCGGCACCATTATTAGGCGCACTAAGTGATCGCTTTGGCCGGAAGCCTATTCTTGTCACCAGTCTTTTAGGTTCGACAATCGGATACGTTCTGTTTGGCATTGGTGGAGCTCTGTGGGTGCTTTTTTTGGGTAGAATAATTGATGGGATAACTGCCGGCGATATTAGTACGCTGACTGCTTACGTAGCGGATAGCACAGAAAAACACGAAAGGGCAAAGTGGTTTGGTTATATCGGAGCGGCTATGGGAATAGGATTAATGATAGGACCGGTGATAGGTGGGTTTCTTGGTACTATCTCAATTACGCTTCCATTTTTTATAACGGCTGGAATTACCCTAATTATAACGATTTTTAGTCAATTATTTTTACCAGAGTCCCTTGCTGTGGAAAAACGCATTAGCCATTTCTCCATGGAGCAGTTCAACATGTTTGCTCACTTCAAAGATATTTTAATCATGAAAAATGTCCGAAGAATGCTTATCGTCGGAGCTTTCTTTTTAATTGGACTGACAATTTTTCATATGAATATAAGCCTTTTTGTTAAAGATGTTTTTGCTTGGGGACCAGGATATATTGGAGGAATTCTAATGCTTGCCGGTGCATGCGACATAATCTCCCGGGCCTTTATTTTGCCTCTGCTCCTAAAGCGATTCAGTGAAAAAAACATAGGCCAGGCAGGACTTATTGGACTTACTATTGGCATGGTCATGCTATTCTTAAGTACCTATGTTACAAGCCCGATTTTACTTTTGGTTGCAGTGGGGATCTTGGTTCTTGGTGAGGGTCTATTTGATCCTTCATATAACGCAGAGCTTTCATCAACTGTCGAGGAAAGCAAGCAGGGCCGACTGCAGGGAGTAAACAGAAGCCTCCAGGCTATATACCAAACTATTGTTCCGCTTGTTACTGCCGGCATTTATATCTATAACCACAGTGCTGTTTTTGTGATTGCGGCAATTTTCATGTTTTTAGCATTGGTTACATCAGTAAGATTCAAGAAAATATACCGAAGTTAGATATTGAATATTATTTTATCATCACTAGATGTTCTCTTTATTTGGGGATTTAGAATCGGCGTGAAAGGATTAAGTTGCATAAGCTACCGAACCCATTACAGATTGCAGTTTTAGTGGCATTTTATCTTCATATGTATAAGTTCTAAGATAGTCTAGCGTAGTACACCAGTCTCCTTTTCCATCTTGGGCTAAATTGTCATATATTTGTGTTTTTTCTCTATGAATCTCAACACCACAAACATTTCCATTCAATTCCTCATACTCACTTTTACCACTTAAAACCTTATCTATAGCTTCAAATACATATTGTGGATCTTGTCCTTGTATGTCAGACATAAGAAATTGTGCTACCATTCTATATTTTTCTTCATCCATTACTATAATTAGGTCATCTGTTCCATTGTGATAAGTAAATTTCTTGATTTCGTATTTATATTTCATAGCTCCTACAATCTTTCTACATTAATTAATTCTTCCCAAAGCCATTTTAGGCCCAAATAATTCATAAATTTTCTGAAATTTTCACAATTATCCTCTCTTATTTCTTTAGTTCTCCACATTGTGTCACATTCTTCGCATATATATATTTGGATATCCTTACCTTTAATATTAGCCTTATCTATTAGGCCTTGACCATCACAAAAGGGACAAAAAACCATTGTTACTTCTTTCGTTATTCAAAATTTTTTAGCAGTGGAATTATTAATCCGAAGCACCAACATGTAAAACCAAGCCTTTACCATTTTTTAAAAATATGTAGCAAAATCCCCACATAATATCCGAATTAAAATAATTATCATAATTATAAGTTTTTTCAGGGGGAAGATTGAACTTATTACTAATTATATCCCAAAACATTTTTTTACGTTTTTCCCATTCAATATTCGATACAACATCAAGGCCAGATTTATTATCATGATTTTTACCTTCGCCATATGCAGTGTAACTAAGATTTGTATTTATATTTTCAAAAGCCTGTGTCCACGGAAACAATTTTACTACCCCATCCGATTGATCCTCAAATTTTAAGTAAATTTTTTTTATCAAATCAACATTAAATAGGTCTATGCTTCCCGTATAATCAAATGTAATTATACTTCCATAAACAACGTAGTTGCAGCCTTGTATAGTATCTAAAAAAAGATTTAATTCAGTCGACTCATTTTTTATGGATTCATTGATTATATTCATTAAATATCCTTTTTTATTCAATAATTGGGTATGCTGAATTTATAATTAATTTTTCACCAGTTTTTGCATTTTTTAAAAACCACATTTGAATTTTAATTCCTTCAGATGTTTTTCCTAGCAATCCTCTTTCACTAAATGAAATCGGATTTTTATATGCCTCACTAATTTTTTTCATAACAGTAATCCTATTCCAATGATCTGGGAAAAATGTAGAATTTTTTTCCAAACCATTATAAACATATCTAGCCTTGTAACATCCATTTACATCGCATGGAATAATTATCTCTTTTATTCTATCTGGATAGCTTTTAGCATGATGGAAACCCTTTAAAACAAGTTTCCCTTTTTCTGATTCAATTTCACCCAAAAAGTAATGCTTCAAATTTTGAGCAGGCATAACTTCAGGAGCGATACCAGCAAGCTCTTTATAGATAGCACCATTTGGAATATTTTCAGGTGACCAAGTTATGTTGGAAGTTGAAAACACTGAAGCATTATAATCCGCAACAAGTTCAGGATTATTGACTACAACATTAACAATTCGATCTGCAGTTTCAGCCCCTTCTTCAAGCGTAAGCTTTCCAATTCCAGCAGCATTCAGAACATATTCTTTTGCAAAAGGTGAATTCAATGCCCCAGCCCATTGACTTAAAAGTTCGCGCCCTTCAACTGTTGCCGCTAACGCACCCGCTTTTAGTATTACTCCATCAAGAAAAAATGTTGTTCCAATACTGAAGACGCCTTCAATTAACTCTTCATCTGACATCTTTTTAAGTTTTTCTGATGTTTCATAAAATTCTTGTCGAATTGCCTGCATCTGGGCTTCGGAATGTTTTGCGTAATCATCACATTCTTTTAAAAATGGATCCTGAGTTCCTAAAACAGCTGAAGCTAAACACGAGTTAGCTAGCGAATCTTGCCGACCATCTTCATCCGCCAAGAGAACGAATGATTTTAAAAGTCCCATGCCCACATCAACCCAATGTTGTGGATTACACGTTGTTTTTAGACCACTGGCAATTCCACGAGCAGCGATTTCTGGATTATTTAATGTCAAGACCATGAGCCTCACACCGCCTGCAACAATTCGAACGAGATCATAAGAAAAGTCAGAAAGATTAAATGCTTTCTCTATATTTTTTTCTACTTTTGCTTGTGCAGTTGCCTGATAAATTAATGGAGCAAAGGCTCTTACTTGAAGATTGTCTACGTAGGTTGATTGCAGATCCATCATTGTTATTCGTGTATCACAAAGCTCTTCGTGTAACTGTTTATCAAGTGCTGTACCATAACAGTTATTAAAAACATCGGAATATGGATCTGTAAATTTTGGATTCTTTACCTGCGATGAATAATCATAACATACACAATTATCGGAAAGTGTTTTTTGGAGTGCATTAGCCCTTTGTCGGTAGGTATCAAGCGCTTTCCTTGCTGATTGGATGTCATCTTTCAAATACAATGGCTTAAGCTTTTGCCTTGTGAAATTACTGTTTATACAAAGGCGTGGCTGATTCTCTTGCCAAATTTTGAATTCTGCAATTTTTGCATCTTCTTGTTGTTGAAGCCTTATTCGATTCGCTCTTTCTTTTCTTTCTTTATCTATTCGGTCAGCTTCCTCTTTTACAAAATCATTAAAGTTGGAAAAGCTGTGCTCATACCCAGGCATTTTCGCAAGTTTTTTTCTAAATTTTTTATCGTTATTAATTTTATCTTGAAGCCAAAGTATGAAATTTTCATAACAATTTAATTTACGTGCATTAGCACAAAATTTTACGTTTACAAATTTTCTCAAATCGCAAAGTATATTATATTCATCAGGCGCATTTTGAAATACTTTTTTACGATCGTCAGTTGGCATTTGAACAAAATCAAAATTACTTTCAGAGCTTTCTATAAAACCACCATAATTACAGACTATCCTCCCAGTGTCGCACAAATTAGAATGATAATTGGAACTATTTTTAGTGTTAAAAGCCAGATCAAATCTAGGCTCTTCATCATTTTTATCCCAAGAATTACTTTTAAATTCTTTAGGACTGTTCTTATATTCAATCCAACATTCTGAATGCAGTTCCATTGGAATGTAGAATTTATTCGTTGCACTGATTTTATAGATTGCAAATAAAATTATAACTAAAAAAATATAGCCCGTTTTTTTATTAAAATTAATAATCATGCAATGTCCTCCTGGCCTTAATCAGGTAACGTATAAGTTTAGGTTTCTTCAACTTCCTGAATTATCTTTTCTCCCACACACTCCACAATTCCGTTGTACACCAAATTACCAATAAAAATTCCTACCGACGCACGAAATTTATTATGCTTTCCCAATTCTACCAATTTCGGATTTTCAAAAACACAATCCCAGCGATTAAACATATCCATAAAACTTTCTATTGCTGCTAAAGCAATAGCCCTAACCCATCTTCTTTTTATACGATATTTTGTACCTTGATATTTGTAATTGATAAACTCATTTGTCTTTATTACTAAAACAGTCTTCAGTAATAATAAAAATGCAGGAACAGATCCCTTTTTATCTTTAATGATTTCAATAATTTTTGGAATGGTACGAACCATATTCTCATTTAAAACAGTTTTTAGTACAAACGAAACTTTAGGTTTATGCTTATCTGGAACCGGAATGATTTCAAAAATCCGTTGAAACACTCCATCCATGCCGCCATCAGTTTCTAGCGCACGGGAGCAAGAGTCCTCAACCATACGAGAACAATCTCGGGCGATTGGACTTACTTGGTCCGCCAGCTTGGCAAGTTCTGGTGACAATTTATCACTGAAAATTATAGATAAAGATGATACCAAATCTACTATCATTGCCCTGGTTTTTGCCAGTTCTAAATCTTCTTTTGTGTAAGCGTTTGAAGAAAAATTAGAAACAAAACAAATTGTTATTGTTAGTGCAGACCATTTAAACCATTTTTTCATTGTTGTGTTTTCTGTTTACTAAGTCTTTTGTTTTAAAAACAGACAAAATTAACGTGGCAAAGGCTTAACAATACGAACTTTTACTTCAGGAATTGATTGCTGCGCCGCATCACTATCTGCCCCAGGCGGATTTTGGGTGGGAGGGGTTGGAACATCGGTTGGCCTTGTTGCAAACTGAACCACTTTAACGAGTACAAATAATCCGCCCACAGTAATCAGCACCGGTACTGCCACTGCTCCCATTACTGCTACCGCTCCTGTTGCAGCTCCTGAAAAAACTGCACCCGATGCTGGAAGTGTTACCATTATTGTTCCCGCGGACCCTGCTGATAATGTTGCGCCTGTAGTTAATATCATTCCTGGTACTAGCGGTACTACAGTTGGTGTTAATGCTGCTGCCGCGCCTGCTACTCCACCTACCACCCCTGCTACGCTTAATGCTCCAACTCCAGCTCCGGCAACGATTGCCTCACCTGCTACACCACCCAGAAGCCTTGTTTTTGTATGAAGGATATATTCACCATTATCCATTTGGTTAACTGAAATATATCCACTACTAAATAATTGGATTATACGGTTGTCGATTTCATCTTCAGCTATTTCAATAAATTCATTTTGGTTTAATTGGTCAAATTCTTCTGGGGTTAGCATAATGATTTTGGGCTTATCTCTTCCCAAAAATTTTGCTAGCCGATCATTGGACATTTCTCGTAGCAATCGATCACAAAAACAATTTTGAACATCATATATTTCGCCATCTTTAAAAATATGAAATCCATCATAATCTTTATAAAGTTTAATATCTCCTAGTCTTTCTGGAATAAATACTTCACTTCTAGCAAATTCAATAAATTCAGTCTCATCATAATTTGCGCTTACCAACCTGAAGAAGAACAACCCTGTGACCAACATTGACCTCATCGTATATTTCATCATAATATATATCCTCATAGTTTTAAATTTTTTAAAATACAATTACCATCTTTTTTAATATTTGTTATTAAAGAAGAGCTTTTAATTCACTGATCTTTTCGTCTATTCTTTCTCTAATACTTCGCATATCAATTGGTTGTTCAACTGCAGGAATTTCGGCAGCAAGTACAGATATATCCTCGTGTGGCGGTTTTACAAATTCGGGATACAAGTCTATTAAAGATGCAATCAATTGATCTGTTTTTCCCCTTAATTCGTAATCCAAATCAAGTTCTTCGGCATCTCTTGATGACCTGTCAATACAAGTAACAGATGGAGCTTGTTCTCTTTGTACCATTTCTGAGTTTGTTTTGTTCACTGAGGAAGCCTTTTCTTGACTTCCTCCTTGAGTGATTTGTTCGGAAATTATCTGAATTATTTGAGGTACTTTCAAAGGCATTCCTTTTACAATCTCAGGCTCCTGCACTTCCTGAATAATAAATGGTTGAGGCTCATTGTCACAATTATGCAATTCATGTTCATCAGATTTTTTACCGTTATCTTTAGATTCTGGTTCATTTTTAGGTTTTGGCGCCCCTTTGAAAAGGCCATTTTCACCAGAAATCCATTTTGATAACAAAATACAAGCAACCACAAATGCAAGAATGCATGCAATAACTTTCAATGCAAAATAATAATTTGTTGCATTCGTTAAAAGGTTTAAAAAATTTGCTCGCGAACAATATTCTTTAGATCCATTATTATTCACAACAATATTTATGACAGTACCCTTTGAATTTTGTTTATTCAAAAGATCATTAATGTGTGTCACAAGTTTTTTGGTGTTGTATGGAATTGTTTGGTCACCGTCAAGCATTTCTACAATCTCATCGACTGAATTTTCATGCAGAAGAAGCTCATAAATATTTTCTACAAGCAGCTTAAACTCATCATCTCCCATTTTTTTAGGTATGGAAGCTACAGCTTCACAAGTATTTTGCGCTAATAAATAACTATGATTACTCAAAGCAGCAAAAACTGTTATACAAAAAAACAAGTATCTCATATTTATGCAAAACAACTGTTGCAAACAATTATAATTACGCATGAACAACATTTAATCCTCCTACCCATTTACTACGTTCTTTTTCCCATAGTTCTGTTTGCTGCAGGCTATTTATTGCTTGGTCTATTATGGCCAACGCGATGTCATTAGTTAACTGCATAGGCCATTGTCGTCGCGCATTAATAATCATTTCTTCCGCAACAAATTTTATAGCACGCGGCGAAAATCCTTTGAGACTTTCTGCATATTTTGGAAGCAATTTTATAATGTCTGGATGCAAATCAACAATTGCTTCTTCATTTTCCTGTGTAGATTTTACAAGATACATAGAAAGAATTTTTTCTCGTTCTAATCCCTCCGGCAAAGTAAATTCAATGTTTATTCCAACACGATTGGTAATTGCATCATCAAGCTTAAATGGGTGATTAGTTGCAAAAATAAACATTACTTTTTTTTGTGATTGATCTGAAACAAGCGACAAGAATGTATTAATAAAATCTTGCGTTGCTTTTGATGTCGTTGCCAACTTTCTGTTTGCAAACAAAGATTCGGCTTCATCTATAAAAACTATGAGGCCGTTCTTGCTCCTTTTTGCCCAATTCAAAAGTTTTCGTAATTCATTATTGGCTTGGTTCAGGTCAGTAATTTTTGCAAATTCTGAACCGGAGGTTAATGCATAATCAAGCCCTGATTCATACGCTAATGCTTTAACAAACGCCGTTTTTCCGGTGCCTGGAGCGCCATAAAAAAGAACATTGGGGAGGGTCTCGTCATATTTTTTTGCAGTTTGTACGCGCAATAAAAGATCTAAAAGTTGTTTTTGTAAGTGAGGGGTAAATATTAAATCGTCAATAGCAACCGCTTGTTTTGGCTTAAACCATTCAAATACTCCAGGCCTTGATGTTTCACTTATAATTCGTGGCTGTATTAAATAATTCATTAGCGCAGGCAATCCATATTTGATTACGTAGATGCATAGCATTGCAGTAATTACTGCAATGGTAATTTTTGGTATATTATCGTTGATTGTTTTTCGAAATTCTATTCCCTTTTGTTTTTCGGCATCAACTACAGCATCGGCATTCGCTTTAGCCATAATTTCTGCAGCCGCCGTGACTTCTTTCAGCGCCTGCTCAGGAGACTTCTTATTTTCGCTTAAAAAAGCTGTAAACATTTTTATTGCATTTCCCATGTATCCCTTAATTTCAGCCTCAGATTTAGCGCTTAACCGCTCTTGCTCTTGCTGTGCGGCAGGCATTTGCTCTTCTAAAACTTTCAATTTGGGTTCTAGCTTTTCAATTCTTGATCCAAACTCAATTGAAGCTGTATTGGCTTTATCAGCACGTTCAGCTGCAGAATGTGTTAAGACATCCATTATGCGTGCTCTATCTACAAAAGCATCTGCAACTTTGAAAATATCATCGACTCTTTCCCCTGCTTTTTTTAGGTCAGATTCCAATCCCTCTACTTGTTTCCGTAGACCTGCAACTTCGCTCGTTAGTTCTACTACTTGTTGCGCAGGTTGTTTTGCTGAATAGATAATTGAATGATTAAGCATGGTTATGATACATAAGGCAACAGCAGTAACAAAAAAACTTTTATGTCCCAACATTATTTACTCCTTCTTGATGGTAAAAAAAGATTGCAAAAACAAAAAAATCATTCATAATACTAACCCGTTTAAATTAAAATCGAGTTAGCCTTTTCAGTTAGATAA
>CAZMQG010000026.1:0-13085 GCA_964568625.1 uncultured Pseudomonadota bacterium
AATTTGTTAGAACCAAAAATGGCCTCAGTGTTCAATTAAGTTCTGGCGATATTATTGATTCAGACAATAAAGATACTGGTAAAATTTTCGGGCATAATGCAGATGATAATTTTGTTATTTTAGCGAATGGAACAAGACCGTAGTGTTTGTTTAAATAAGAGGAGTTTGTAGAATGAAGAAGCATTTGATAGGTTTGGGCCTAGTATTTGCAATGATTTTCACATCACAATGTCTAGCCGGTGACGACTTAGATGGTGTGAAAATGTCGAAAAAAGAAAAAAAGGAACTCAAACAGGAACAGGAAAAATTAGAAAAGCAGAGGAAAAAAGAGGAAAAGCTTCGTAAAAGAGAGATGCGCAAGCTTGAAAAACAACAAGCAAAAGAACGTGCGACAATGAAACGCGCACAACGCAAAGAAAAAGCTGAAAAGCAAAAAAATGATGCCAAAATAGCAGAAGAAGAAAGAAAATTAAACAGAGAGTTTGAAAAAGAACATTCTCAAAAAGTTGCTAAATTAAATAAAATTAGCAAAGAAGAAGAACGCAGAATGAAAGAGCTCGCCAAAGAAAAAAGAGCTCGTGAAAAAAAAGAAAGAAGACATTTAGAAATGCAAAAAAGAGAGGAAGAAAAACATCTCTCAAATCTCCACGAAAAAACAAGCCAAGCAGAAAAACAGGCAAAAAAAGAAGCAAAAAAGGCTGAAGCTGCTCGTTTGACTTCAAATTGGAAAGATGCTAGAAAAGCTGTAGTAGCCAATGAGTATAAAGAAGGAAAATTTTCTGATGTGCATATGCTTCCAGCATGGCCTTTTTCAAACTGGTTCTTCAATGAAAAAGCAATGGTTAATGTAACAGCATCATACTACTATGCAACTGATGCTTATGATTCAGATGGTGCCAGCCGTGATATCACAACCCTAAATTTTGGAGAAGAGACCATTCATCTACAAGATATTTTGCTTGCAAGCAAATTGTTACATCAAAATCCTGCACCGGTTGCAATAAGAAGAACACCTCCATCATTTTTGGATAATTTTATTAATTTAGGATATGACCAAATAATCAATTTTAATGGTAAATCCGAAAAATATGGATTGGATTTTGATTTTGCAAGACATGTATTGCGCGACGATATAACAATTGGGGTACAGGTTCCAGTACTATACATGAGAAATCATCTCGATGCTTGTATGAATTTCCCTACCAGTTCTTTACTAATAACAACTGATGAGGAAAATGCATCATTGGTTTACAGAGAAGCATTACATCGCGTATTACAATCTAAGGGAATTAACGAACTTGGCGGAAGTGCAACAGGCTTGGGTGACATAACATTGTTTGGTAATGTTGAAGTAACAACAAAATATGTTGATAAAATAGTTCTCGGATTAAAGGTTGGGTTACCTACAGGTAAAGAAGAATCAATGAGCAAACTTTTTGCTCCTTCATTAAGCGCAAATGATAAGTGCGCAGAATTTGCAGCTTTTGCCTCAATGCTTGTAAATTACAACACATACGTAAATCCACACCTATCATTGCAAGCTAGCTTCTTCTCAACAAGCCACGTCAATAAACGTGTACCACACAAAGTTTCAAGCCCTGAAAATGCAGTTGTCGGTGAGGCGGTTAGTAATGATATAATGGCAATGGGTGATAGAGTAGAATATGTTGATGATGGAACAGATACAGCAATATCATTTGAAGGCTATGATTCAACCATTCGTGGCTTAGCAGATCATGCAGTTTCACTAAAATATGAAAAAGGCCCAGAGTTTCACGTTCGCCTTGGCAACGTATTCAATAAATTCATCTGTCGTCGAGGATTCTTTGATATCTACTATGATTTAAGAGCAAAGCTTGAAGATAATTACAGAGGCTTAGATGTTAAAGAATACGACATACAAAAAATGGAAGAAAATACAAAATCTGTTGAACATCGCATTGGCATGGAATACAGCCATCAATATGATTCAAGAACTCGCTTAAAAGCAACATTGAATTACTCATTTGCAGGCACAAATGCACCAAAAGCATTTGATATCGGTTGTTCATTGGGACATAGCTTCTAGAAGAAAAATAAAAGGGGCTTCATCTAAGGAGCCCCTTTTCAACTGTCTTTAAATTTTTAAATCATTTTTTATTCGCAGGGAAAATATGGAAAAACGAAACTTACTCACGGCATTAATTGCCGTTATCTGCATTTATTCAAACGCTTCCCCAGGGGTTAATTTTTGGAGTAGCGATTCAACTTTACAACTTTCTAATAATTCCGAACTTAGAATATTGCAATCAAATTTGCCTGTCGCCAAAGGAACAATAAAACAAGAAGACTCCTCTCTCATTACAGGTTTTCCAATTGATTTTGCGAAAGGAACATATTCATCCGGATCTTTGGACTTATTATTAACAGCATTATACGATTTTGATGAATTTTATGGAGTCACTTTAAATGGCGGAAAATCTTTTGATGCGCAAGCAGGAACATTTGCGAGCAGAATAGCAGTATCAAACCAAAATAATAGGTTAGAAGGACAACCTTTATTTTTAAATTACAATGCAATTAAATTACAAGATTTTAACACAACTCTCACTCTTGGAATTCAGAATACATTAACAACGAGTATCCAACTTAACCAAGGTACTTTATTTTTGGAAAACGATTTACAACTTGGTGACGACATCGTAATTACATCATCGGGATTAATAAAATGTTATGGGCACAGAGTTACATTTGGAGCCAAGCCTGTTATTTTTCAGCCTGGAACAATAGAATGGAGCAATTTCCCGGTAGTTGAATTAAATAACAATATTCAACTAAACGGACGTTGGACATTCAGCGGGCAAAGTGTCATTAAAGGAAAAGGAAGCATTCTTGACCTTTCAAACGGCAAAATTCGAATAAAAGGATCAGACCCATTATATTTAAGTAACATTAAACTAAAGGGTTTTGGAACAGGAAAATTTGAATTTGAAAACAGTCGAGCTCAAGTCAGACTTTCAAATGTTGAAATTGAAATGGACGACAATTACACATTCACATATGGCGGAATTTATGTTGAAGGACCTTCAACTATCGTCACTAAAAATTACATGCTAAATTTCGATAACATGAGTTCTTTAACTGTAGACGGCGTCGCACTAAATTACGAAACCTTATCCGTTCTTGACAGTAACAACATTCAACCAACACGAGATGCCGATTTAAACAGTAAAAAAGTAGCCTTTTTGAATAATGGTATAATCAGACGAGTAAAAGGCGTACAAGTTGGCCCCCTGGTATTAAATCCAACAGTTGCATTTGATACAGTACGAATTTCAGATGACATTGACATCGCTCCAACCAAAGAAATTATTGTTGCAAATGACGTAGTATTCAATGGAAGCACCAATGCAATTAATTTTGCAAAGTCTGCAAATCCTTTAATAACTATTCAAGCAGGCAAGACACTGAATTTTACAAACGTCGCACTTCGTAACTTCAAATTCGATTATTTAAATCTTGAACCCGGTGCAAAAATAATTTTTGATGACAAAACAAGAATCGAGCTATTAGATACTCAAAACCTTAATACAACATATACATTCAGAGGCAATACAATTATTGATGGAATGGGAAAACAACTAACTTTTGGTCCTCACGGTGGAATCGAATTACACTCATCAGTTCAATTTGAAGATATTATTCTTTATGGAATTTCGGGAAGTAAGCTTTCCGGATGGGATGACAGCAGCACAATGACTTTTCAACGCGTAACATTGTATCTTGATAATGACTTCACACTCACAAAAGGACATTTTGAAGTTATTGACTGGCTTGATGTAGTTGGATCAGCAACATTTAATTACAACACAAATAAACAAAGTATTATCTGGGATCACGCAACAATGACATTTTGGGGGGATTCAACATTCCATTATATGCCTCCTGTAGCAAATCGAGATCTTATTAACTTTATTGACGAGCGATCTGTCTTTGCGCTTAATGGTGGAACAATTTCTTCAACCACAACAGGAATGCGCCTTTTAGGTGGATCTTTTCAGTTAAATAATGATTGTTATATGAAAAATCCCGGCGCCGCGGCTGACTCCGAAGGAATTCAACTTGGAGACGGAATAGACGCAACAAATGATTGCATAATTACTTTTATTACCGGAGCAAATTTCAATACACTCTCAGGACGATTTGTTTACAATAACGTAGCTCTTGAATAAAAGTTGAAGGATAACAAATGAAATTTAAAAATATTATTTTTTATGGATTAATTCTTTTTTCTCTTGTACCAATAAATTTACATTGCAAAGTAAAAGCAGCACAAAAGGCACGAGTGGTTGCACAAAGCAAAACTAGCGTAAAATCCAAAAGCTCAAAGGTTGTAAATAAATCCAATAACCTAAATGTAGGACAACTTCAAATACAAGTTAATCAAAACGCTACATTAGAAGGTCTACCAGTAAGTTTTGAATTAGGAGGATATTCCACAAACAATGGAGCTCAGTCATCTTTTACCGGATCATACATCCCTGCAACAGGTGGAACCATTGTAAGCAATTCTTCATACCAAAGCTTGCCCGGTAATGTGAATTATCCTCTAACAATGAGTGGAAATGCAACTTTGGAAGGTATTGGAAATATGTCTAACGGAGTGAATTTATCAGATCCATCAACAAATTTAACCATAAACTCGCCAGGATCCGTAAATTCAAGTATCAACTTAAATGGTGGAACATCCACATTGCAAAGTGACCTTAATTTTGGAAGCGATAATCAATTTGAAGGTGAAGGAACTATAGAAGGAAATGGGAATGCTGCAATTCTAGGCGGGAAAGACCTAACAATTACATCAACCCTATCTTGGATAAATAGCGATATAGTCGCAAACAGTAGATTAACGTTGTGGGGAACATGGAACTTGACAGGAGATATACATGTCTTAGGACGTGGGAACGTATTAGACCTTTCTCATGGAGGCAAAATACTTATTAAAAGCAATACAAGAGTATATGTTGCAAATTTGACCATCAGAGGATTGGGGTCTCGAGGAACTGTGCAATTCCAAGATGACACGGGACAACTTGTGCTAACTTCATGCACAATTGAATTGGATGATAATTATACATTTGATAAAGGTGGCATTTACATAGACGGTCCTACAACAGTAATTACAGCAGATAAAACATTAACTTTCGACACAAATGCATCACTAACTGTTGATGGTGTTTGTTTATGGTACGACACACTAACATTTGATGATAATAACAACATTATTCCAACACCAGCACAAGATCCAAATCAAAAATTTATAGCTTATAAAAATGATGGCCTCATAAGAGCTTCTGGTGCTTCTACGGCAATACTTACAAAAATAAAGAATAACTCTAATGCCATTGTAACTCTTGATAGAACAGTCAGGACCGATAGTAATGCCTTTGCTTACGGCATAAAGAATAACTCTAATGCCATAATATTCTTATCTTCTTACGGCGATCCAGCTTTAACAAAAGCTAACAGTAATGCCATCGTATCTTGGATTAAAGGCACAAGTAATGCTGTTAATAGCACATTCAATCCACCACTTGTAAGCGGAAATATTTACAACAACATTGTAATGAATGAAACATATATTCTAAATTCCACTCAGGTCGTTAATATCACAAACCCTGCCGGCGTAGTGCTAGATGGAAATGGCCAAACAATTGTATTCAATAACACTTTTGGCCCTCAGTTTGTAGTTCAAGAAAATGTTCCCGTAACATTACAAAACATTACACTTCAAAACATCAATCAAAATACATTTAACATAAAATCTGGCGGTCAGGTTTTAATTGGCCCAAACACAACATTTGAATTCTCTCAGGATGTAACATTTAGCAGTGGAACTTTTAATGTTCTAGATTCGCCTGACGGAACAGTATTTACATTGGCAAGTCTATCAGGAAACAACATCATTACTTTCAACGATCAAGCAACTTTGAATTTGGGAGATAACACGCTACGACTTGAAGATGTAGAACTTGGAAGCATTCTAAATATAGAATATGGTTCAGCCAATTTAATTGAATTGGCATCAAATGCCAGCGTTGATGTAGATGGTAACGTAGGAGATCCTATCGGCCTTAACTTTAAGGCTATTGGCGAAAACAATGGATTAACACTCATGTTAGACAATTTAACGCTTTCAGGCCTAGTTACCTTTGGTGATTCTGCTGTAAATGAACTCGCCATTCGTTTTGTATTGGAAAATGGACTTGATCCTGAGCGAGTAACTGCTGGCGAAATATATCCAATCGTCAACTTCACCGGTGGCCCAGGCATTATGCTCGGAGGCTCCTCAATTAACGATGCTCGTTTAATTCTTGAAAATCCATACACCATTCTCAATTTACTAAACTCAAATGCCTTCTTACTCGATCAAAATGGACAAATTTTCTTTACAGAATTAGAGCTCAGAGAAAACAATATCAAACAGTATTCTGCAAACGTACTCATTGACGGTACACGAATTATTGGCCACCAAATTGATTCTTCATTCATTCGCGCATATTCCAATCATAAACAGAGCAATACATCAAAACCAACGTCTAAACCAAAAGCAAAAATTCAAATACAACCAAAGACTGCAAAAGTCAAAACAGAAAAGAGTAAAGTTTCAGATACCCAAAAAGTTACATCTAAACCAAAAAGCTCTCCAAAAAATACAAAGACTAACTTTAAGGATAAGAAACTAAAGATTAAACACGTCTCCGCAAAAAATCGCAAAGGACTTGAGGACTTAAATGATGTCTTAGGGATTGAAGGTTCAGATGAAAATTTAAGTAATAACGATCTTGAGACCTTAAGATCCTTGCAACAAGATTTTGATTCAATCAATTCAGACCCTGAAGCTGTCACACTTAGATCTGTAAATCTTCCAACTTCATATGACAATGTTTTTTCTAATCTTCAACTTACAATGGACGTTCCTCCTACAGGTAATATCTTATTAACTTACTCTCAAATCAACAACTTATTTACTGAATCTAACGGAATCTTTGCACCTTTCAACATCACTTTAAAAAATCATTCCATGCTTTCTATGGCAGATCAAGATGTAATCTTAGATCCTGATAATCAAATCATAAATGTCGTTGGCTCTGGAAATGTTATTGAAGTTCAAAAGACTTTGACCATAAATAACAATTTACTTCTTGAAGAAAACGCAGAATTAACAATCAGATTCATCCAAAGCGGTAGCGAGGTGCCTATGGTTACCTTCGCTGAAAACACTTCCATTGACATTGAATATAAGGGTATTCTTAGATTTGAAGGAAATGGTATTGTCAAGCTTGCAGATGGCGTAGTCATAAACCTCAATGGCAAAAAAGAGGTTTCTAATAAAAAACATGGCGAAACTGTCACCATCCAGAGAGCTCAATTGATTATTCACGACGGCGCTATTCTTGATTTCGATGAAAACGCTGTTGTCAATATTACCGGTATAGGTAAAATCAGCCTCCAAGATCGCGGGTTCATCAAGCCAAGCTCCGCCTGCTCTTTAATAATCGGCAGCGAGACCTTGCAAAATGATGATATTGATATTGAAGTCACCGGTTCCAGTGAAATTTCTTTAGACTTATTAGAATCTTCGGCCAGTAAAACCCCTATTGCCCTTGCTTCTATTTCTTTGTGGAATTTAACTTCAAACATAAACTTCCAAAATGGTGGCGTTTTATCCATTGGGCATAATAGCGTATTTGAAATCAACTGTGATGATTCAACCTTGAAATCCGGTAACATTCAAAAATTCTCTTTTGATGGTCGTGGAGCTTTATTTGTAAAGGACAATGGAACCTTACGAATGGCTCCTAATAAAATCGACAAGACTACCGGTTGGGATTATAAACTAGACTGGTTTGGTTTTGAAAACACCATCAACCGATCTGCCGACAACGATCAAAATGGAATCATCGAATTTGTTAATTTTTCTAACAAGCAATCTGGTTCTTTTATTGGTATCATTAATCCTTCAAATGTCACATTATATAAGGATTACTACAAGAGCAATAGCACCGGCATTACATTTGAAAAACTTGCATCTATGTTGGTAAATCAAAAATCCGATTTACAAGTAAGTACTCTTTACAATGATCCAGCTGGAGATCAATTTGTTAGAACCAAAAATGGCCTCAGTGTTCAATTAAGTTCTGGCGATATTATAGATTCAGACAATAAGGATACTGGTAAAATTTTTGGGCATAACGCAGATGATAGTTTCGTTATTTTAGCGAATGGAACAAGGCAGTAAATGCATAAAACAGTTTAATATAAATAACATTTTTTAATATGTAATTAAATTGTTTACTTCATATCCAAAGCTGGAATATTTTTGCAGGTGTAGTGTAAAAAGCTACACCTGCAGTTTTTTAGGTCAATTAATAAAAAGGAGAATGAATATGAATGGATTTCGATTATTTTTGATTTGGACGCTAGTGTTTAATAATTTGTTTTTTAGCAAAATATTAAACGCCACCAGTTTAAACGTAACAACAAAAACGCCTATTTATAAAAACACCAAAAGTGTATTTTCTAACGAAGACTTCACAAAATACTTAGTTCAAATAGATAAAGGACTTGCCATACCGGCCAAAACAACAGTTTTAATTGGGAAACAAGAACCTGTCTCGAATAAAATAAATTCAGGAAATTTAAATTTAGATTCTAATGTCAAAAGTCAAAACGGCCAAAAAGCAAACACCCGCTCTCCTGCAATAACCTACTTATGGGACGACTTAACAATTCCTGCTGGTTCAGGAATTGTTATTTCAACAGATACAATTATTGATGGCCTAGGACATGACATAGTATTTGAAGATGCAAGTGCAGGGGGATACATTTGGATAGACGGACCTGCTGGAACAACTCTAACCATAAGAAATTGTACAATCAAAGGATTAAAAAACTACACCACCGGCTACGGAAGCATTGGCTTTGGGGATAATGAAGATCAAAAACTCGTTTTAAACCAAGTTAATTTGCATTTAGCCGGAAATTACAATTTCAGTGGCGGAATGCTTGATATTAAAAATATTGTAAATCTAACAGGAACGACATACTACTTTGCTTACAACAGCGAATATGAACTTACCATAAAATCTGACTCAACATTTTTTATTGATACCAGAACATATTTCACTTACGATCCTGCAATAAAAAAGAAGAAACCAACAAAAGGGATGTTTGCAAAATTAATTGTTATGGAAGATATATCATCAAAGCTATTTTTGAATGGCTGTACTCTTTACCTTCCTTTAAAAGAAGGTCTCGTTTTAACCAACGGACATCTAATTATTGATCACAAAACAGTTGTTTATGGAAATGGTTTTATTTGCGGAGATTACGCCTATGGAATGGCTATTGGGAACGGTAAAGAGGCAAATAATTTATTGGTTGATATTATGCCGGGCGCTACTTTTGAAGTTCAAGAAATAACGCTACATTACAACAATGTTAACTAGGGAGAAAAGCATGCAAATACTCTTCATATTTTTTTTAATTTGTTTGGGATCAACCTCTTACATTAGTACCGCAACACCGGAACCCAATATAAAATTTGGAAACACAGGAGCTTCCATTAGTTTAAAAAATCATGGTGAACTGAGAAATGAAAGCAAAAACCTTACTATTGACGGAGGACAAATAAATCGTTCTGAAAATGGCAATATTTCAGGAAATCCGTTCTATTTTTTCAGAGGAGTCCTAGGAAGCTTTTTATCATCATCGTTTATGAGTGGACGCTATGAACCAAACATATTAAACATTGAAGCATTAACACCCTACTATGACCCCAATGATACTCTAAGTACATTTTATGGTGCCTTAGAACTAGGATTTAACCCTGATCCGGCTGATATTGACTTTATGATCGCAAACCCCGGAGGATTAAGATACAAACTCTATGTAAAAACAGGAGCACAGTTTTTACGTGGACAACCATTATTTTTTGGGGAAAACGACATTATTTTCGAACCAAACGGAACACCAATACTCGCAATTGCCATACAAAATACTTTAAACACAAACATAATATTAAATAATGGGTATATAGTTCTTCAAGATGATTTGAAATTGGGTGATGATGCCATTATAAAAAATGGAGGGGTCGTCTACTTCAATAACCGAAAACTTTCTCTAGGAGGTGGAGCCTCAACTTGGGATGATACAATACTCTGGCAGAGTGCTTTGGACCTACAATTGAATAATCAAACAACTTTACGCGGCTCATGGGTATTTGAAGGAGATGGACAGATAAATGGAAACGGAAACGTCCTTGATATTTCTAATGGTGGGACTATCTTTATTCATCCTAATTCCATACTAAGATTATCAAGTGTTAACTTAAAGGGATTAGGTAGTGGCAATTTTTACATGGGTGAAAATTCATACTTAATTCTTTCTGATGTTAATATCGAAATGGATGCAGACTTTACATTCGATTCCGGTAATGTCTGGGTTATTGGAGATTCCAGCATTATTACAAAAGATCACATTTTAAAATTTGCTGAAACCACAGATGGGACAACAAAAGGAACTCTCACCGTTAATAGTGTCGCATTAACTTATGATCCACTAGGATATGGTGATAAACACAACATACAGCCAACCCCGGAACAGGACCCTGCTCAAGAATTTGTAACAATTCTAGGTAAAGGATCAATTCGCACGTTAAGAGTCGAGTCAATTTCGTTTGCAATGTTGGGAAATAACTCCAAATTACAACGATATATAATTTTGTGGCCTGAACGTCCAATGACAATATATGCAGGAGCTGACTCTGAGGGACAACCTATTTATGATTTCACTGTTGACGGTGGAACTCAATTTTTAGGATTTACATCATCCGAATCACCTTTATTAACAGTGGACACAGGAGTTCATGTAGTTTTTGAAAATATTTTATTTAGGGATTTTGCACCATCTCAACTTGAATTAAAAGAGGGAGCAAGTCTTGTATTTGGCAACGAATCAACAATTAGAGTATGGCAAGATGATACATTAACTTACTCATGGGTATTCCAAGGCAACACATATATTCGTGGCGGTGGAGCAATCTTAACACTAGGTGAAAAAGGTGAAATCGTACTCAAAGGCGAAAACTCAACACTGTTAATTGAAGGAATAACTCTCAAAGGAATCAGTAGCTCAAAAATTCGATGCGAATCTGATACCTCAAAAATTATCTTCCAAAATGTAAAATGGGTACAGGATGATGATTTTACTTTTGCAACAGGATCATTTGAGGTATTAAATGATTTTGTATTGATGGGAAATGAAACTTTTTTCAACTACACAAGCAATCAAGCATCTACAATCGATTCAGACTCAATGATGAAATTTATGTGGGGAATTACATTTAATTATGAACCAACAGACAAAACACTTAATTTGATAAAAATGGTAAACAGAACTTCGGCACTTGCTTTTGATACGGCAAACTTATCAGCTCCAAATGGCATTCAACTTACAAAAGGACGTCTAGTAATTCAGGATGAATGCTACTCGTTTAATGATAATTCACAAAATGATAGCGATGCAATAATATTTGGAAATGGAACATCAGAAGGAAATTTACTATACAACCGCGACTTAATGTTTATCCAAATGTCTGGAAACTTTGTCGATTTAACTGTTTAGATAATTATAAATAAAAAGAAAAGGCGCTAGACCATAGTTGATCTAGCGCCTCTTCTTTTTATTGTGAATCTGCCTATTTTTATTTGCGTTTTTCATCACCAAATTCATCTGACATAGACTCATCAGGCTGAGGGGCCTCTTTACGTTTTTTCATTTCAGGCGCCTCTTCACTTTTTACGTGCACATCACGCTTCTTGGTAATCATTGGAACTGTAGATGAAAAATCCATTGAAAATATTTCGGCTTCTGGAGTTTCAATTTTTGGGACCAACGGAATTCCTGTCTTTATGGAACAAGTAACTTTTATCTGGTCACCTATTCTGCGTATATTTACGCCACTAATTTTTACTGGTTCATCAAAAAAATTTGTGTAATGCTGCGATTCTATTTGTGCCAATGCTTCAGTTACTGGTTCTTTTCCATCCTTACTTTCTTCCGGATCGAGACATTTGAATTCAACTATGCAGGAAATATTTGATGTTTGAAGAATCAAGTCAGCACGACCTTCCCCGACATAATATTCCGCATGACAAATTTCACTACCCATTAATTTTATCAAGCTATAAATAATGAAATGATAATAACGTTCATAATTAATCTGAATTTTTTTGGGAATACAGTTGAATAAACTTGTAAGTCGAGTAGATAATATTTCATCCAAAACTGAACTATCATCGATTGTTACATCAATGGCTGCAGCTGCCTCTTCTACTAACTTTAATTTTTTTGGTTGATCATAAACAAATCTTAGTGTTGTATTTTTCATAATGTTGTTTGTTATGTATCTAGAAGCAAGAACAGCAACAATGTCCCTACTAAGATCCCGTTTTTTTGTAATTGTTACATTAAAATCAATTTTTTTAAATTTTTCACCTTCGTCTAATACGGGTTTGACATCAAATTTAATTTCATAAATTTGATTATTTATATTTTTCAAATTCAGAATAATTTTTTGATCTGCAAAAATTATTTTTGTATTCTGTAAAGATATTGTTCCATCCGCACGCTCTTCTGTGCTTCCAAATTCAATGGAAAGCGCAATTAAAAAGAACAATGATAAGTGAAAATTTATGCTTGCATCAATTCTCCGCTGATTAGTCTGTCCCTTTATGATAAAATTCTTCAACTCACTTGGAATTTTAGCATAAAATTTATAAATCAGTTCTAAGGCAAGCTTAGGATTATCACTATTCAAAGCACCAATTATTTCACTACAATAATTCGGAGTGGGTACAATCACACTTTTGGCAGACTGTGAGCCTTGCATCGATTTCGCAGCAGCAGCATTTAATGGTGTACCTTGTGGTATTTGAGGTTGTGCTATACGTACCGGAGATGGTGTCGCCCCTGGCCCTGCCATCTCTGAAGCACTTTGTGGATTTTGAGGGACTTCTTCCTTCTTCATGGCGCAAACATTG
>CAZMQG010000027.1:0-11279 GCA_964568625.1 uncultured Pseudomonadota bacterium
TTTAAGCGAGAAAGGATTTTTTAAAAGCTATTTCTGAGTTATCGAGTTGGCGTTAATTACGCATGCTTTATAATGCGAAACTCCTGCTGCAAAATCATCGATCACGTTTAAGTATGTCATTAAAATTGATGCAGGAGTGAAAGAAAGCGCTTTGGCTGGAGCAATTCCCAAAGTTTGTCCAAGAACAAAACTAAAAATAAGAGCTTTTGTAACTGTTGATTTTCCCCCAGCATTTGGACCGGTAATAATAACATTTTGGGGCACGCCAGAACATCCAATTTCAATCGAATTTGAAACTGCTTTTTCAGGATCCAAAAATGGATTCCAAGAATCTTGTACACAAACTATTGGATTTTTCGAACTCTCTATAAACTCAGGAAAGCAAAATGTAACACGTTTACCCTGAAATTCCTTGTACAGTTTTGCTATTGTTAGTTGGGCATCAAGCTCTCCAACAGCCAGCATCAAAGGCACAAATTGCTCTTTTTGTTCACGCATAAGCTTATATGCTACCATAACCCTACTAAAATACTCCCACCAAGCATATTCACCCTTAAAAGTACCTGTTTCAAGTATTTTTATTAAATATCCAAAATCAGATGTACTTTCTCTTAATTTTTTCAATAACTGAGAAAAATTTTGTACCGCCGGCATCCTCGATGCCAATACTGGATGGCAGGCAATAAAATTTTCCATTTCCTTAAGATTATTAAGATATTTAGCAACGTAATATATTTTTTGATGAAAATACTTAAAAAATACTCTACCCTCATCCATATTTCTTACGGCGTCATAGGCGGCCTTAGCATATGCATAGGTTGAAGCAATCCCTTTTGTTCCGTTTGCAATCTGCGATGTATATAATTTGTTATGAACACTCTGGTTAACTCTGCTGGCAACCCACCCCATAACCCACAGCATTGTACATGGTGCAAGATAATTAAACTGCTCTGCTGGAAGACCTGGAATAATACTTTGTCCAGAAACTGCATAAACTGGTAATGCAACAGCTCCATAAGCCATAAGAAACTTTCCCACGTAACCAAGTAGCTCTTCCGCTCTAGAATACGACTCCAATGTAACAGGACTTTTGTTTATCCAATCGGAAATTTTCTTGAGTGAATCAAATTTATCATCAAAAGGAATTTTTGTTTTGTTTTGTTCAGAGATTAATGAAAAAACATCCTCAGGATCCCAGAATGATAACAGAATATTTTCAGGAATCACTAACTCATTTAATCTTGCATTCAAATCATTAAAAAGTTGTTCGTCTTTAACAAGTTCTTTTGTTATCTCTTGTTGAGCTCTAAGCTTCCTTATGTCTGCAGTTGGTTGAACAAGCATGCGAAATATTGTGGCAATTCCAATGGCGCTTACAGCTCGGCCTTCTGTTATTTTCTCCGCTAAATACATTCTTGGGTTTGATTTTGGACCACATAAAAGATTTAAATCCTGCCACGTTACCTCATCCATAATATTTGAATTTGTTTTTTGGGATGGATATTTGTCATAAAATTCTGATAAAAGTTCAAGAACCAAACGCTGTCGACTTTCTTTATTTGGATTGATCTGATGATCGGCACAAGCGGTAATAAATGCTTTGAACCCATTTTTTTCAAGTTCAGCCTGTACCGCACAAAGCCCAGCTGCCGCTCCATCAGAATTGAGTGATTTTATGTTTTCTTGAGCTATCGCCTTATAAACATTATTCTGCGTTATAGCTTCTGATGGTACAACAACAACTTCTGTTAATCCTTCTTCTTCAACGGCGTGGCTAGCATGCCTTTGCATACCAAAAACAGTAGAAGACAAAAAAGTTATAATAAAAGCTGTAAAATAAAGTTTTTTTCTAAAAATAAACATTTTTCATAACCCCCGTTAAAAAACAACTTCAGCCTGGTTTTAACACATAATTCAAGCTTACCAAACTAGTCAATTTTATCAAAGGCCTGGGATTCTTGCTTAAATTATTTTAATACCAATTCTTTTTTAGATCGCTTCATAGCAGGCACCCCCTTACTCTCACCTATTACAGAACGCTTAACTTCTGACGCTTCTCCTCCATCCATTGTAGCAATTTTTGTTGGCAGCCCGATTGAGAAATGAAAATCTTCAAAATATTGTCCCACGTTTACTTCAAAGGCATTTTGGGTTACAGCTTCTTCATCCCAGGATGTTCCTATGTTTCGAATAAAATTAAAGCCAAGATCCGGCAAAATCTTACAAATTTGGTATATATGCATATTACCGGCACAAATAAATATAGATTCACGCTGTGGATTGCAATATATTTCATGTAAAATTTTTGCATCAATTCGTGATGCATTAAAAATATCCATGATAATTTGTTTTTTAACCCCAATTGGATCTACCATAAGCATTCTTTTTGTTAAGTCTAAATGCTTATAAAATTCTAAATATGAATAATCGGAATCTTCAAATAACTTATCAAACCCTTCAATATATAAAGAACCATTATGCAAAAACTTATCACATTGCATATATGGATGTTTTAGAGTAAATGCGTTTAATTCTTTAGTAAATTCTAAATTAAAGGGACTATTTAATATTTTTTCATAAAAAGAATTCAACACTCCACCATCATTGTACGTTTTCAATTCATTGGTTATCATACAATTTTTTTCTAAGATATCTTCGAGAATCCAATAAAATCTAAACTCAATATTTTTATTAGGAATACCTTGTTGTTTGCAAAATTGAGTTAGGCCAATCAATGGCGAAATGCTTTGATTGGCAATTAATTGAGCGTTCTCAGGAAGCAGAGAACTATAATCTTTATTAGGATCATAACTACTATTACATTTCCATCCGCCAGGAGCTTTTTCAAAAAAATCCTTTTCTATAGCCGCAAAAAACGAATCAAATACCTTTGCTTCTTCTGCTAAACCCATAGCAATTAAAATAACCATATGAAAACTAAGCTTATCTTCAGCAATAACAAAAGCATTCATACGTTTTGCAACATTTATTAAATCAATACGTTGTGAAATCGCTTTTACAGGTCCATATTTATTTACAGCTTCATGTTTATCTGAAAACAAAAAAAGTTTTTGACGCCCATTGCTCCATTCTTGAATATTATGAAAATAACCGCTTAAACAAACCGGAAATAACAAAAAAACGCCAAATAACATAACCATTTTAAATATTTTTTTTAATAATTTCATTGCAAACCTCCATTTAATATCATCTTTTTATTACACCATAAAAAGACTCAAAATAATTTTTTAAATCAACGGCAAAAATATTAGGCCTAAATTCGGCATCCCACGATGTACCAACATTACGAACTAATTCAAACCCAATCTTGGGTAAAACATTGCTTACATCTCCAATATGCCACCCACCAGCACAAACAAAAATGGTCGAATATTGTCGGTTATTATATATTTCATGAAGAATTCTTGCCGCAATAATAGATGAATCATAGGCACGAATTATCAAATTTTTTTTAGTTTTAAATGGCTTTTTTTCAAGTGCTTTTATACCTTCATGAGATCTACAATATGACACAAAATATGGATCTGATAGCTCTTCAAATAAATTGTCAAACACTCGATCATAAAATAAGTCGTTATCTATAAATTTTTCAACACCTGTATAAGGATTACCACTTATAAAAGCATGTAATAGTCTTGTCGTTTTCGCATTAAACTCATTAAAAAGTATTCCATCGTAAAATACCCTAAGAACAACCCCATCATTATAATGACTCAATTCAGCAATTGCATTTTTATGCATATCTAAGACATTTTCAAGAACTTCATAAAATCGAAATTCAATATTTTTAGTTGATATTCCATATTGCCGACAAAATTGAGTCAACCCAACTAGTGGCGAAAAATGTTGGTTCGCAACTGTTAAATAATCTGCAGGAAGCAAATGGCTATAATCAGCATTAGGATTAAAATTAAGCTTGCCTATGAGCACCCCCCTGGTAATTTCTTCATAACAATCACAATAAATTTTCCGATAGAGCGGCCATAAACTTGATGCTTCTAAAGTGTCTTTTAAATTTCCCGGCAAATTTACTTTACTCCACGCTACCGAATCTAAGCCAATAATAGCAACATCAAGTTTGTCTTCCGCAATAACAAAGGCATTCATGCGTTTTGCGGCATTTATTAAATCAATACGTTGAGGAAATGCCTCTTTTGTCTCAACATGTTTATCGGAAAATAAAAAAAGTGTTTGAACGCCATTGGACCATTCTTGAATATTATAAAAATAACCGCGTAAACAGTCTGGGAATAACAAGAAAAATCCCAAAAACACATATGTTTTAAATAATTTTTTTAATAATTTCATCAAAAGCATTTATTTACCCCCATCTTAACCCATAGGCGTATTATTTCATCCAAGAGTAAGATTGAAACGAGATCAACTCCATCCTGGTGTCTGAATACTCTTGTTCTCCTCGAAAAACGCTTCGCTCCATTTCAACCTGATTTTTCTTTGCTATGCCAGTCTGTTTATATCCCAGTCTCAACAAACATTCTTCCATTGCTATTGCATGATAAGAACCAGTAAAAATCGCAACATCTCCGTTAAACATAATTGCTTCCCATAACATATTGGCATTTGTTAACTGCCAAAGCAAATCGGCCGTCCAAAAATCTTGCCCACGATAATCAATAAATAAATTCATCCAAGCTTGATATTTGCTTTGATTGTTTTGTATTTCGCTCCAAATTACTTTTATAGGCTTGGAGTTAATCTCTTCCCCTGAAAAGCCTCCAGACATTAGAATGCTTTTTGCGTTATCAATTAACTCAAACATTGCATGTTTTTGGTCTAAAAATATCTTTTTTAGTTCTGATCCTTGAGGCGCTTGCTCGATATAATGGTCAATTTCATTAGCTCGCGCAAAAACATCGCCAAAAGTAAGTTTTTCAAATGCTGTATCCAATTGAGTGAACAGTTGGTCAGGAAGTGTTGATCTACCCTTGCAGCGTTTCTGCCATTCACAAAATAATGGAAATGTTAAAAAAGGCACAACTCGAGCATCAAAGCTTTTAATAATTAGATTGATACCCAAATCTCTTCCAACCCATTCGTCAAATTGTTGCAAAAATCTTTGATGATCCCCAAAAGCCATTTCAAGACTTTGAGCCAGTTGCCTGTACTGCGGCTCTCTCATATAATTTTCAACCAACATAAGCAGCGGCCGAGTACGAGTCGCTGCGCTATCTATAACAGTTTCTCGAATATGGTTAAAATGTTGTGCGTTTTGCTCAGGTGTTCCATTTGTATGATTATCAAAATAAATACAAATCGTTTTACCGTCCTTAACCCACCTAGTAGTTCCAATAACTCCGGCATTACTGAAAGATTGCTTACAAAATAAACAAAATAATAAAATAAATAATAGTTTTCTCATAAAACCCCCTAATAAGTAAACTTGAAAATTGTAAAATAAAATTTGGAATATTGCCACTTGATGGCCAGCAAAACTCATACTAGTCTGGATTCCCCCCACCAGTCATAGTATGACATAATGACTAAATAACACAAAAAAGCCTTATATAAACGAAATTTACCGTAAAAAAGCTGTAATATTTCATGTTGTAACATAAAAAAACAGTTTATAGCGATCATAAAGCTAGAAAATACTCTTCAAAATTGGTTATTTATTACCTAAAAGAATCTTGGTAAAAATTAAAAATACTTAACTATTTGTCCTTAATATAATCCAAAACAGCTTGAGCCCCTTGCTCCGGATTATGCGTTTTAGTATTAATTATGATGTCATAGTCAAAACGCGGATAAACGTAATATCCAATATTTTTAGGGAATGCTTTCAATGCAACATGCTGCGTTTCAGATAATAGACACATATGCTTTTTTTTGTATTTTGGCTGCGAATACTCTCTAATAATTTTATGAACATCCCCACCGTTAACATACTCCAAGAAGCGCTCGCCATTGTAATCAGGAGAAATATCAAAGCAGTACATATAATTGATTACAACCCAATCAAGCTCTCGGTGTGTCTTTTTATTTTTGGACAAATTACGTTGTTTTATTCTGTCCATCAAACTGTTCCATGGACAATGAGCCAGAACATAGGTAATGTCCATTTCATCAAATTCAGAAAGACAACTTACAAAATCTACTCCATCCCAAAGGTGTATCGGAGACTCAATAACAACGTTTTGCCCCTGCATGGCCAATTTTTTTACCTCTCTATACATTTTTAGCGTTGGTTCGATTGCCATTCCACCTTTTAAATCGTCATAAAATTTTTTCTGAAACTTATATTTGCTTTTATCACTTAAAAAATTAACTGCCGTAAAAAAGTTACGCATAACCAATCCACTGATAAAAAACGCCAAAAATTTGCCATAATGTTTTGTAATAAATTTTTTGAGTATCAATGGCATAACGTACTCATCAAAAGCAAATGACTTTGCATTAAGTTTTTGTGCTATAATTTTTGCCATTGACGATTTACCGGCAGAACACGAACCTGTTACAAAAATAATTTTCCCTTGTTGATCCTTCGGTAATGCTTGCTGTTCTAAAACAGCCTCATTAGGAACATCGTTATTAGTAATATTTTGTTTATTTTTCGCACGCTCACCTGATGCGTCTAATGAAAATACCAAACTCGTTAGAATAAAACCCATTAGAATAAAAAAATATTTGAGATTCTTAAACATATCGCTCCCCCCTCTCCCCGCAACATAGTTTAACTAATAGTAATAATAGAAAAGAGAGGTAAGCAAAGTCAATATATTGGCGGATCTTTATTGCTGTGCTTATTTGGCAAAGAATAAACACTCACAATCTAGCCTCAACCCCCTCTTGACTGATACATAATTATTTGGCATATTAATACCTAATAATTATGCATTAATAAAGATTGCTTAATGGGTTAACATGGGGCAAATTTATGAAAAAAATTAATAAAACAAGATATGCGATTTTGGGCATGTTGCTTGAAAAATCACAATCTGGTTACGACATAAAACAGATGATGGCTAAATCTTCCACCCACTTTTGGCAAGAGTCAGATGCTTCAATTTATCCCATGTTAAAAACATTGGAAGATGAGAAAAAAGTTAAATCTCGAAGTGAATTTATTGGCAAACGAGAGCGCAGAATATTTGAAATTACAGCTTCTGGCAAAAAAGAGTTTACGACTTGGATGGCCTTACCAACTGAATCAGGAACTACTCGAAATGAGTTACTTTTAAAATTATTTTTTGGCGCGAATACAACAAAAGAAGAGATAATTAAGCACCTCAACACAGAACTTGCTAAATGCCAAGAGATAAAAAAACAATTTAAAGAACTTGAAAACAATATCTTATCAAATGTTTCTAATTCATACCCACACAAAATTTATTGGGAAATGGCCTTAGGGAATGGAGTATTAAGTATTGAAACTGAACTAAAATGGCTTAAAAAATGTATTCAAAAATTGGAAGGCAACGGAAAGGATCTTTCATGATTACTATAACAGAAACAAAAGTTGATTTTTTACAATGGTTATCAACAAAATTGTACTTCATTAACGTTGGCATGTACGCAACGATTGGGGCAGTTATGATACTTCCCGCGCTTTTTGTTAAACATTTGGGCCTGCCACTACTCTGGGCAAGCTTTTCCGCATTCTTTATCGTTTTATTTTTACGAGCTGCATATGAAAGTTTGGTCATTTACGAAGCTCCATTCAAAAGTCTTTCACTGCACAAAATGTTAATTCTTACATTTGTAACATCAAACGTTATGTCATTTATTTCGATTTTTTTAAAACCCAAAATTGGCTACTTTGCCATCCCCATTGCCATAATTATAGCAATGGTCGTTGTTAGTAAATTAAAAGCTGCACTGTTTCCATCAGCAGAACGTCCTGGCTTTTTTCATGAATTGCCAGCGAAATTGGCTATAAATAAATTTGGCATGTATGGCTTTTATGTCTTTCTTGTTGGTATCAGCTACATGGGATATGGTAAATACAATTTCGACTTCAATTATGTATTTGCAATCGCATTTTTTATTGGAATGATTTTTGAAGAATCATATAATTTAGTTAAAATTTATAATCAAAACTTTAGCACTAAAATTCTTATTTCGATGATCATCTGGTCAATCATCTGTGCAATTACTGCATCAGCAATTGTATGGTTGCTGGTCGGTATGGGCGGCATAGATGGCCAACCAGCAACAATTGCTAGCGTGATTTTACTAAAATTAATTCAGCCGTTGGGAGCACGTAAATTTATTTTGGGGTTATAGAACAGAGTGAAAATATGAAAAAAGAAAATATAAAAAACTACATACTACTTTTTACTCTTCTATTGCTTTGCTCATGCGACACACACAAAATTGATGAAAATGATGCTGTAGATGTAACAAAAAAAGCATTGTCTTTATCTAAACCTGCTGTGGCAGAAAAATTGAAAGGAGGATATTCAGGAGCACCTCTTTTCTTGGTTTCTACAGACTCAAACAAATATGTTGTTCGATTTTTAAAACATAAATCAAAAACTGAAATACAAGAAGAAATATCTTGCCTGAAAACAGCATCGCAAGGAGGATATGGGCCGCACGTCTACTTTGCAAATGTCGATCAGGCAGTTATAATTATGGAATATTTATCTCATCAAAGGATCTCAAGTGAGCAACGTGAATCAGATCAACTTTATGTAGCCTTAGCGCAACTTCTACAACAAATTCATCATGGACCAAAATTTCAAAAATCCCTGAACGTTTTTGACTGGCTTGAACACACGCTACATGCAGCTAAGGAAATTGTGAAATCTAAAAACATTAAGGATGTTCCTTTAAACAAAATTGAAGAAATCATAGCCACATTGCGTAAAGCACTTTCCCGACACATGGCTGTCACGCCATGCCATAGCGACATGCATCCAAGTAATTTAATATTTTTAGGCAAAGAATTTAAAGCCATTGACTATGAAAGAGCAGCTCAATCAGACCCTTATTTGGATATAGCCACGGTAGCTATTTATTACTGTTTTAATCCTGCGTTTGAGCATGTTTTGTTGTCAACATATCTTGAGCACAAGCCTTCTTTGCAAGAAGAAGCAAAATTATATTTAATGAAACAGGCAGCTTGGATTAGATATGGTTTGACATTCTTACAATTGAGTTCAGAAAAAATAGGCCTATACCCAACACTGCAAGTAACTTCTTATTGGGAATTTTTACAAGAAAGAGCTGCAGGGAAAATAGCGGATTTTGAAAATCCGGAATACAAAATAAAACTCGCAAAGATTATAATAGAAACTGTTATTAATAATTTTGAATCCCAGGAATTTCGTGATGCAGTGAATATATTGAGCAAGACGGAAAAGTGAAAAGTGTCATCCTAGCAGAGACTTAATTTTATTATAGATATCTTTTCTGGGACCAACTGCGATAATGTAAATTGTTATTTGCTTGTGCTCAATACTATAAACTACTCTAAATTCACCAACACGTAATCTATACAAATCATATGATTTTGATTTGAGTTTCTTTATGTTCAAATTTTCAACACAAAGACTCAACTCATTTACTTTTTTAATTATTTTTTGAGACAAACTTTTGTCGATTGAGCCAAGAAATTTTAATGCTTCACGAGAAAAATCAAGTCGATAGCCTTTGAGGCACGGATGTACCATAGAACTACTCTTTTTTAGCCAAAAATTTTTCAACCTCTTTTAGGGAATATCTTTTACCCTTTTTCTTTATAATTCTCTCTGCATCAGCTATATCATATAAATCTTCTAATTCTTCCAGTAATGCATCAAATAATTTGATATCAAGTATTACACCTGTTTTATTTCCTTTGCTATCAACAATATATTGGGCTTTTATACCCGATATTAAAGATGAATTCATTGTATCTCCCTTTAAAATTATGTAACCTATTGTAATCACAAAAATATAGCATAAAGCTTGGTCTAATCAAATTTCAAATAATATGCCTCTGAAAATTTTTGAATTTAGGCATTACCAAAAGAAGCTATGGTTAATGCAAGCTCATCAAACGAATCCACCAAATAATCCGGATTTGCTTGTTCCAGAAAAGACCTTGCATTGTATCCCCAAGTCGCAGAAATTATCTTTACGCCAGCTTTTTTGCAAGCAGAAATATCAGTATCCTGATCACCAACATAAAGAACTTCTTCAGGGTTAAGTTTATGATCAACTAAAAATTTCTTTATAGTAACATCTATTCCCCAAATCAAGCTAAATCCATCGGAATAAATGCCCTCAAAAACTCCTGCTAGCGCATGGTTTTCTAGTGTTTGAGTTACAACTTCTTTCGCACATGGTGTAATAATTGCAAGCCTATATTTTTTTGAAAGCGTCTCAAGTAACTCTTTTGCCCCAGCAAAAATAGTTATACTATCAATATTTTCTCTGAAAAAGTTCATACATTGCGATTCCAATTGGGAAACAAATAAAGGTGCCGAAATAATTTTCCACCAACCAAGATGGTCCGTCATAATTTTTGAAATTTTGTTTCTACGAAATGCCTCGGGTTCAATCGGATTGCATCCAAGCGCTGCACAGGATTTATTAATAAATTCCATTGTTAAAGGCAATGTGTCTGCCAAAGTTCCATCAAAATCAAAAATAACCCATTGCACCTTCTGAGCGGTGAGCATTTTATAATTGCAGGTTATCCCCAGACACATAATGAATAACAAGAACAATTTAGTAAATTTCATAATTGCCCCCTATCAATCCCTAATAAAATCATATTATAAACACTTAAACACAACATGTGTTAGCATAAGCAAAAGATTTGCGTAAAATCAACAGTTCAAGATTCAAAATATTTAACAAATGTTATTGGAATTTTTTTACTAAATCTTCAGCAGACAATTCTACCTGCTCTCCCGTTTGTAGATCTTTTAATGTATACAGGCCTTTTGCAATTTCATTTTCACCAATAAAAATTGCATATGGAATTCCTAATTTGTCGGCATAACCTAAACGTTTTTTCATTTTACCTTCAACAAAAGAGACCTCTGTCGAAACACCACTATTTCTGAGTTGCGTTGCAAGGGCAAGACTTGGCGCGAGATCATCCATCATAGGTAAAATTAGTACACGGGTTGGAGAGGAAGCTCCCGTTTTTAAAACACCTTTTTTATAAAGCTGATCAAAGAGTCTTGTAAGCCCAATTGAAATTCCAACACCTGGAAGTTTTTGTTTTGTGTAGTGACTAGCTAAATCATCATATCGCCCACCTGAACAGACTGAGCCAACTTCAGGAAATTCATCCAATCTGG
>CAZMQG010000028.1:0-9400 GCA_964568625.1 uncultured Pseudomonadota bacterium
TGGTGGAGAAAGAGGTCGCCGAGGCCTTGCAGTTCGCTGCAGAGTCCGAGAAGGAGGAAGTAGTGTCCTACTTCGATCCCGAAGACGACAAGGTGACCACTCCGCCGGACGCTGTCCCGTCCAGGTCCTGGAAGATGAATGATGAGACCAAGCGGTGGGTGACCGTAGGTCATACCCCGGAGGAGCAGGCATCCCTTCTACGGCAGATTGCGAATGCAGAAGACGAGAAGAAGATGCACTATTTCATTTCAATACCGACCGCGTACTACGAGATCGAGTACGGGTTGGTGAAGGGAGGTGGGAAGGGATAAAAAATATTAAATAATTTTTTGATGGGTATTTCGTAAAAAATGTTAAAGAACTAAATAAAGGAATATTCTTTTATTCCCTTAATTAAGGCCTCTTTAATTATTAAATCAAATTTCGTGTCTAAAAATTTGTGTCTTGAAATATCCTCAAATACAAACACACTTTTTCTATGAGCAATTTCATTACAAAAGTCATTAATTAAGTCTAAATTTTCAAATGTTAATTGTTCTTTAAAGATTAATGAAAATAATAATGCAAGATTTTCTGTAAATTCAAGCTCATTTTCAGGCATATCAAGCCAATAATTTAAATTTTTATCAAATTTGTAAAGAAAATTAGTTTTTTTTGGGAAATCAGTATTTCGTCTAAAAATTGTTAGTAGAGGATGGTCTGCAACAGCTCTCAAATATAATTTATTCTGCTCATCTTCAGTAATAATCCTCATTTCACAAAGAAATTGATTAGATAAATCAAAAATATCTTTCCAAGAGTCTTGAAGATCATATCTCGGAGCTAGAGCAACTGGTGATTGCTGTGAAAAGGCTCGAATTGCAATCATGCTCAATAATAACACTTTCTCACGAAAATTCAAATCAATTCTTGATCCTTTTTTCCTTTGAAATTGATTCCTTTGGAAATAATTTATTAATTGAGACTCACTAACTAGATTTTTATTTTTCTCAATAAACCAAATACCTTGAGCTGTGATTGAATATTTATCGGAGAATTCATCTTTTTTAATTAGATTCAAATCTAATAATTCATCTAAATTTTTCTGTCTAAGTAGATTTGCTGATAGAGCTGAATCTGATAATGTTGCTAATACTCTATTTTGACTTGCTTCAATAAGGGTAATAAATATTGAATTTTCGCGAATAGGAAAATTCTTTTTAACATTCTCGGATAAGACCACATAAAAATGAATTAATCCAGATTCAACCTCATCAATCATCTATTCACCTAAATTAAATCTATTATTTCCACATTTTGGCCTTTTTGGACAATTATTCCGAGTAAGAGTTTTTCCTCCTCGTATAAATTCCTTAAAGATCCAATAACTTGATTCAACCGTATATCATCAATCATTCCAACTTCGTCGAAAAGGACAATTAATTTTCTTTTATCATTTCGCGAGGTTTCAAGAACGCTTTTTAAATAAGTTGCTTGACTTTCACCGGTTCCGAAATCTAAAAATTTTGCTTTTAATCCATTATTCATATGGATTTCTTCGTTTATTAAATCGACAAATTCTAATTTTTCAGGTATACCATTATAGATAATAGTCTGCAATTTTTTCCCGAAATATATGCCTAATTCTTTGTAATACTTGATTTTTTCTTTATCCTCAAGAAGTGTTCCTGGTGCTTGATCTTTTAAATCTTTTAAATAACCTGAATAATTTTTTAAAAAAAATTGAGCGAGCAATCGTGTTTTATTCGCTAAAATAGTAATATTTTCTGAATCATTGCGAAATGGATGTTGCTTTTTTTGTTTTAATTTTTCCAATTCAGTTTCCTTGTATTTTAGTTCCGCCGTAGAATTACTAATCTCTCTAGTAAGACTTCCAATTCTCTCATCATTTTCTTTTATTTCTTCTAACAATTGATTTTCGGTATAATCAATGTATATTTTATAAAAAATATCAGTTTTTATTAATTTTTCATATTCTTGTTCAATGTATAATGTATTAAAACCATATTCCTGACAGCTCTTTCGATATATTTCAAATTTCTTATTATAGGCCTTTAACTCATCCTTTAATTTTTTAAGTAAAACATCATCGATTTTTTCAGGAGTGTCGATGTTTTTAACTTCGATTTCTTTTTGCTTGACTAATTCAGTAAAATGAAATTTTTCCAACGAAGCAATATCATTCACAATTTCGTTGAGATTTTTTAAACAACCTTTTATTAATTCAATTTTTTGATGAATTTTTGCATTTTCGCGATTTTTTTCTATTAGTATTTCAATAAAATCTTGAAGTGATCTGTCTACTCCAGGAATAATAATTTCTTCATCTTTGTATATCGTTTTCAATTCCTCAAAAAATTTTATTATATCGTGATAAATTTCATATTCTTTAATAGACGTTCGATATTGTGTGTTTTCACTTTCTTTTTCTAGTAAGTTAAAAAAATCTTGAGATATGGCTTTTAAATTCAAACCCTCATCAAAATTATCAAGATAATCCTCAATTTTTTCGAATTGTAAATCAGGACATTCTTTCCATATTCTTAATCGGTTTTCTTCTTGGGGGATTAAAAAAATTAGATTCTTTGTTAATTCCTCACGGTTTTTATTAATTTTTGCAAAAACCAAGCTAATAGTGTCTAACAATTTTTTACTAGCAAATATTTTTTTCTTTTTCTTTTCAACAATTAATTTTTCATCTGGAGTCAACCTTTTGATATTATTTTCAGTGTCCCCAATTTTTTTCTTATAAAAAATATAATATTTCATAGAAAAGAATCGTTTTAGCTTTTCATTTTTTTCTTCGATGGATTCTTTTGTCTCATTCCACTGCTTCAAATGTTTTTTTAATTGGGACAGTTGGCTATCTAATTGACCAATTTTTTTTGGATCTTGGGAATCAGAGATTTCTTTAAGAACTCGGCTTAAATAATCTGAAAAGCGTAATATCTGATTTCCTAATCTTTCTTGATAAATTTCAATTTCGGTGGTTAGTTCTTTTAATCTCTCTGTGGGATTTGAGGGAAGGTCATATATAAGATTATATTCATTTTCAAACCTATCTGACGTAATGGTCTGCTCTTTCCTATTTACAATTTTTATAAGATTTGGTTTACCATTGATAATTTTGGATTTTAATTCAATATTTCCAAATTTGTCTTCAATAGTAAATTCAGCATTTAATACCTGATGTTTTAGGTCAGATAAACTCGCCAATTTCTTTTTTATTGCAGGATCGATTTTTTTATTGTTGCTTGCAAATAGTCCAAGAGCAATAACATTCAACAAAGTGCTTTTTCCACTAGAGTTAGGCGCTTTAATATACGCAAGATTACAAAATTTTTTTGGAATTTCCTCGGGTTTATATTCATGTTTCTCAAGTCCTTCATCTCGTATCAATGAATAATCATATCGAAACAATCAATCCACCTCTTTGATTGAATCTAAACAGGCTTCTAATAAATCAATAAAATCATCTTCAGTTTCCAGTCTATTTTGATTAATCAATTTAATGAGAATTTTTGAAATTTCATCGTCAACTAATGAATTATAAATTTCCATTAAAATATCATCAGACATTAGTTCCCTCCTTTTCAAAAACTCCCGCTAAAGACATCGGCATTTTAAGAATTTTTAATTGTGATAATTCGTGTATTGATGCAACCGCATAACCTTTTTTTAATGATTCCATTTCTTCATTCGATATTGAAATACCATATCCCTTGGCACTACTTGCCTCACTTTTAAAGAAAATTTTGGTGTTTATAACACTTGAAAGACCTCTGGGAATATCTGAAGGATTTTGGGAAGAAAAAATAACACCAATTTTTTTACTACGGCCTGTTCGACAAATTGTATCGAGGTATCCAAGAGCTTCTAGGGAACTTTCAGTGTTATAAAATTGATGTACTTCATCAATAACTATCAGAACCGGAATGTCCGGATATTCCTGCCGGTCTTTTGCAGTGACTATCAAATTCAGCAAGTGCCGAAGAAGAATTGAACCAAATTGAATCCCATAATTTCCTGTAACATTAATTACTGACATTTTTTCCTTTTCCAAGACGTGTTTTTCAGTAATGCATTCCGCATGTTCATTATCGAAGAAACTAAGTGCAATATCTAAAGATCTTTGAATATTCTCTATTGTTCCTCGTGCTAGTGTTATTGAACCTTCCTCGCCTCTCATATTTCTGGTATTAAAATCCCTGTGATCAGCAAGAGTATTGAAATGGTTAACAAAATTATTGAACGTAAAATCTATCGGATTTCTTTTTGTTTGATTTTGATATTGCCAATATCTGAATATATTCGGTAAATTTTGGGCCGCTTTATCAGTTATTCCTTGTAGCAATCCTGTTAATGCTTCAGGATCAATTGTTTTTACATCAAGAGTTATCTTTTTGCATCTATCCTCAGTAACTCCCATTGATTTTTCTATCGTAGTGTTCGCTGGATAGTAAATTGTATAATTATAAATCCCATGGGGATCTTGGTCTAATGCCTTCCATTCATTAATAATCCTTTTATTTTTTGTTGATGAAGGTTGATCCATTTTTAAAAAGTCAATATCTTTTACATTTATTGCTAAAACGGCGCCTTTTAATTCTTCAACAAAATATTGGGCAAGATATTTCATTGCAACCGTTTTACCACTTCCTGTGCTACCACAGATTAACATTTGATGATAAAACATATCAATCGGAAGCGATGCTGTTATTGGTTTTCCTGCTTCATCGTGTAAAATTTGATTTTGTCCAGAGTGTATGGTTGCGATGAATACTTTGGGGCCGTTTGATTCGGCAGATAATGCCATATCTATTTCTTCTTGATTTGAGCGTCTAGCTATCAATTGCGGTTGAATAAAATCGATTAAACCATCAATTCGGTTATTTATATCCTTTACACGGTAAGCAAAGACAATATTTTGACATTTTTGATCTTGTTGTAAAGGCGACAAGTCCATTTCAATTATCAAAGGAGACGGGGCATATGGCTCGTATTGTATACTCTGGTCAACTCTTAGAATGAATTTGCTATCACCCTTCTCAATGGTCAGATAAGAGCCTTTCGGCAATAATCCAGTAGTAGAACTTTTAGATACTAGTTTAATTTTCCCCTTTTCTTCACCTAGTACAACCCATTCCATATTATCCTCCAAAACCACGCTCTTGGTTCATTGTCGGTGTCAATCCAGCAGATTTCATAATATTTTTCATATCAAATAAATCAAGTGTTTCTCGTGCAAATTTTTCTGCTATTGCAATAGATCTCACTTGTGGATTTTTAAGATTCCCCTGGACGAGTGCCAAATAAAAAATTAAATGCATTAATTCATCAATAGTATCAGAAAATTTTTCAAATGTTTTTGGGTGAAACTCGATTCTTTGCGGACTAACATCGAATGTCTTGTGATAACAAAATATTTTGGAAAATTCTTTGTTGTGACGATCTTCATAGATATAAAAATTCGTTCTATTGCCTGGGTTTAATAAAGTATAAGCCCAATGCATGTCTGAATTGAATTTTCGTTTCAATTCAGGATGAAATTCAGTTACTAAATTGCTGGTACTATTTTTTACAATGAAAATAGGAATTGTGTTTATTTTCAATAGTTCATTGTTCATTTTTATGTTATACGGATTACTAACACCGGCTAACAATGGTCCATCTATTAGTAATATCGAATTCTCGGGCGCAGATTCGATTATAAAATTTGTTCGATCTTTTGCATAGTCTCTTCGCGAATCTAGTTCACTGTCATCAGATTTCTTGATATATTCAGATTTACTTGCGATTTCTTCTGAACGGGTGTAGAAATAGAAAGTTAAGTTGTTCGAAGCAAGATAGTCTGATTTCCCATGAACTATTAATGAATGGGAAGTTAACAGACCCGAACCCGCCAATGAAAAATATTTATTGAACGATTCATCATATGCCGATAAATATTCTTTATGTGCAATATCGGAGCCAACTTTACTATCCAGTTTTTTTGGCTTGCCATCTTCAAGACAACCAATTAGACCTCCCCCTTCAAGGGGACTCATTATTTCAAAATCAAACTTTTCCTTAGAGGGAATTGGTTGAAAACGTATTTCTTTAATTTTTGAAATCTCCATAATTGTCTTTTTAAAGGCCGGATGGAGTAAAATTTTGTTTAATATAGGATTTACCGTAAAGCATCATCTCAATATTATGCGATATTGCCTGTTTCTCATCGTGATTAATATAGGTTACTTCGTTAGTTTATCAAATTCACAAGAATGCGGTTAATGCCCAATTCGGATTTTCTCCTCTAAATGCTGTAAAATTTCTATCGCTTCCTCGTTAGTTACTTTACAGTTAGTTAAATATGATGTTGTTAATCCAAAAGCCAGACTCCGCTTGTCTAAAAGTCCAAAATCAGCGCTTCCAGACTGAGCTTGAATTTCCCATTTATTCAAACGCGATTCAAGCCATCTCTTTGCAGGTCCGGGCTTAAAAATTGGATTGGTTTCTTTTATTCCGGGTCGACAAACAAAGACAATATCCCATTTGAGGTTTCCAGAGTCACTGTGAAATCCACTTTTACCTTCAGCTAGAACTGGAAAACAGTTCGTAACCCGGAAATCTGAATAACGTAAGGCTAAAGTTAAGGATTCCCATGCTTTCCTATTTGAGTGGTGATAAGTGAAAACCATAATACCCTCATCTTTTATCGCTTTGCGGCAACCCGAAAAAGCTCTAGCCAGTCCTTCAGTATATTTTTGGTGTTCCTCATCATCGTGTTTGCGCACAAAAAGGGAATCGAGTATAGGTGAGGAGGCGGTATTCTGATTCATCCCCCATTGAACATAGTCCTTTAGCCAGACAAAATAGAAATCTGCCAACTCTGAGTAAGCTAAATTATCATAATAGGGGGGGTCGGTAAGAACCATATCAACAGACTTTTCTGGGAGCCAAAAAAGATCTCTTGAGTCCGCTATTTTGAGATAGGCTGCCTGACCATTTGATTCAGAAAGGCTTCGAATATCATTTACAATTGTTGCTTGTGCCGATTCGGAAGTTTCAATTCGCTTGGCTTCTCCGCCTTTATACGTATATTCAAATGAATTAGCACTGAATCTTTTTCCCCGTATAACTTTTTCAACACATGAAGAAAAGCTACCTCGACCCATAGCCGCCCCCCAAACATTTCCTTCTACTGGACGGGAAATTCTTCTAAAAGCATGAAGTCCAAATAGCGGGGTAAGTTTCTGATATCCGAATGCATAGCTGCAGAATCGATTATTACATGCAAGGGAATCCGAGAAAGCGAGGAGTAGCAATTCGCGATGAATCGGGTTATCAACCTTAATTAATTTTTGAAGAATTAGGGCAAGACATAAAAGTTGACGATTATTAAACAGCTCGTGATATTTTTTATACCCCAAACTAACAGGCCGGGGATCTGTTCTACCAATAACTGGAATATCCTGAATTGGAATTGGAAGATCTTTCCAAAGTTGTTCTAAATCCGCACTTGCCTTTTTATAAAGGTCCTTATCCCATTTATCTGCCTTTTTGTAGGCTCTTTCACCGCTATAGGGGTCAATATATTCGACCGCGAAAAGTCTGGTCTGAAGGGGCAATCTAGAATTTGGTAATTTGTTTAGATGTGCTTCGTTGTGACAATTTGGGCAAGTATATTTTCCAAGGTGCAAATTTCCCTTTTCTACATTAGTCTGTTCACCGCATGAACAGTTTATAAATTTTTCACCTGCAGTTAGGGCATGTAATTTGTGACATTTTCGACAGAACCCCAGGCGATTTGGACCAATACCATTGTCCTTTTTCTTTGAATATAAAAGATAATTGATATGCCCTTCAAACACGTGGCCGCATGATTCGCATGGAATCAATTCAACCCAAAAATAATAGATTACATCCGCAAGTTTTCCTTTAACATGAGTTAAGTAGTAGCTTCGTATTTTATTCGCAATATCTTGTTGGACAGATTCCCAACAAGTCAAAAATTCTTTTTCATCAAACTCACCTATCTGCTTACATACGATAAACCATGCAAGTGGGTCCAAGTCAATTCCAATCGTCTTCGCTCCAAGTTTCGTAGCTTCTACGATTGAAGTTCCCCCACCCATAAAAGGATCTAATACTGTAATACCTAATTTTGAGTCAGATTTGAAAAATCTACGCCAAAGAGTTTTCTCATGAATGTTACTACCTGATGTAGCGCTCAGTAATAAAAAGCGGAAATTGACCCCGAGCCGCCTTGCCCACCACTTGTGCATTTGATAGATAGGCTTTTTACTATTTCCCTCTCGCTTTGCTAAAGGTATTAAGGTCGCAAGATGAATTCCTGCTTCAAGCTTGGTCCATTCTGGAATTGAATAACTCGGTTGATTTTTTACAGATGGAAGGCTCGATGTCACTTGTTTTTACCCTCGGTACATTTTTATCATGTAATTTTACTACCTTTAAAGAATTTCCAAACAGAGTGAAATTGATTTATAGTCTCATTGATTTTATTGAATTATCTTTTGATTATAATCTTGAGAAAAACCAACAATATTATAAATTATTGAAAATTATGGGAGTTATGGAAATGTTGAATCCAATTGTAGAATATAAAGATTTTTTGGAAAACTACCATTATATTTGCAGATATAGCCACGAAACCGACTTTTGGGGCGGAATAAAGAAGGACGAAATTGAAAGATATTTTTTAAAATGCGGATTTAATTTCAACTTTATTGTCTATGATTCATTAAATTCACCACTGTTTTATTCAATTCCATTTCGAGAAATTCGGGAATGTTTGAATGAAAACGAGGGTTTTCTTTCACATCAAGGGAAAGAGGGAAGGTGGCAATTTACGATAAAAAATGATATAATGGACATTCATGGAACTAAATATCGAATAAATGTCGGTATTTACAAAAATGACATATCAAATATTCCCCAATTACAATTTCTTAGCGACGTTGACATATTAACTGAAATTTATTCGGAAGATTCGGAACTGCAGAGCTTTACCGAAGGCAAACAAAGAGTAATAATTTCAACAAGAATTGAAAGAGATAATAAACTCCGCGAAGAAGCAATCAAGATTTTAGGATATAATTGTGCAGTGTGTAATTTTAATTTTGAGGAAAAATATGGCGTTTGGGGACATAACTTCGTGGAGGTACATCATATTCAACCATTAAGTGAATTGAATGGGGAAGAGAGAGAACTCAATCCAATGAGGGACTTAATAGTGCTATGTGCAAATTGTCATCGAATGGTGCATAGAAAAAAAGGTACTACCTTAACAGTTGAAGAACTAAAATCAAAACTAGAAAAGAAATGAGATATTTGTCGCATGTTTTCACCCCCCGCCCTTGCATCGCGCCGGGGGATAGGCAAGTATCCCCCTCTCTCG
>CAZMQG010000029.1:0-2501 GCA_964568625.1 uncultured Pseudomonadota bacterium
TTAGAGATGGCTTGGGGTGATGTATTTACAACATAATTAACACCAAATATTTGCAAAGTGTTGCTTGAGGAATTAACAACAGCAATGAATCGACCATTTGAAGACCAAGCAACGGCTTGTGGGGCTGAATCTGTTGATACCCTTAAATTTGCACTTAAGTTTCCGGATGCATCGAAACCAAATATTTGTAGATCATTACTTGTAGCATTAACAACTGCAATAAAATTGGCAAAAGGTGACCAAACAGCATTACTTGTTCCGGAATTTGTTCCTGTGTAATTAACCAAGATTGGATTTCCAGATTCTGTGAATCTAAAGATATATAGTCTATTTGCTGCAGTTACAACAGAAATAAATCGGCCGTCGGGAGACCATTTTGCGGAATAATTTACGCTCAGTGTGCTTATGCTTCCAACGGATGTTGGGTTCCCAGCTCCGGTGAATTTGTATATTTGTAATGTAGCACTTCCAGAATTGGTGACTGCGATAAATTTTCCATCTGGTGACCAAGAGATGGCAGAAAGATAGTTACCTATATTTGTGCTGCCAACTAAAATTGGATTTGACATGCCTTTGAATCTAAATATCTGTAACGTATAATCATTACGGTTGATAACTGCAATAAATCTTCCATCTGGAGACCATGTTACGCCGTACGTGCGGGCTCCTGTACTAGTACTTCCAATTTCAGTAGGGTTTGCGGCCCCATTAAATTTAAATATTTTTAGCAAATTACCGGTACCACAAGCAGCAGCAATAAATCTGCCATCAGGAGACCATGCTACAGACGACGCTCCACTATAAGTGGATACAGTGCCAACTTGAGTAGGATTTCCAGAACCATTAAATCTGAATATTCTTAAAGTAGCGGTTCCACCCTCAACAGTTGCGAGAAATTTGTCATCTGGCGACCATGAAACTGACGTGGGAGTATTTGTGGAAGGAGAGCTTCCAATTAAAATTGCTGGTTGCATAAAAGATACGTCTGATTCGGCATAACTTTTTAATCGAATCATATTTTCAAAGACTAAAGACCCTTTTGTAAGTCTGCATCCTGTTAAAGTTGTTAAAAGAGTACATCCATTTAAATGTATTGTTGAAGATTTATCTTTCATAATGATGAAGTTATTTGTTGTGGTAGTTGGAGAAGCTGAAAATGGGCAATCTGAAAATGTTGCAGGAGCAATTGAAAAAGTTGTTCCAATATCAAAGTACAAAGAACTATTTGAATCGATAATTGTTGGTCTAGGCGATTGAAGAACTAATGCCGATGTTCCGGTGATTGCGGCATTATTATGAATAAATAATTGCCCCATTTTGAAATAAAAGTCATCCGAAAGTGCAAATTCTACATTATCAAGGCAAAGTTTACTACCTAAAGATGCACATTGTATAGAAGGATGTCCTGGTTGATTTTGTACATTCTGCAAAACTAAATTTCTTAAAGTTAAAGTTGCATCCGTATCAACAAAAAGTTGTGCGCTGTTATCCAGTAACAATTTATTACCATTTCCATCGATAATAAGTCTTCCTCCTGTATGAATGATCTTTCCTGCAGGAATTGTTAAATCACCGTTTAATATTAACGCTCGATCATATCCGTAGATATTTCCGCCTGAAGAAAGGGTAACTCCATTATCTAATTTTAAATCTTCTAGGAGAAAAATAGTGTTTGTTTCTCGTAGATCGATGGCGCCGGAAACAGAAATACATGTGTCCATAAATGCAATTGATCCGTGAGTGGATCCGACTCCTGATGCGGGTGTTGCAACTGTGAAACCGTTGTTCATTCGAACAACTCCAATTGCACTTTCTCCACTTCTAAAAATATTATGAGTTGTTGTGTAATTTGTGTTTGCGCGGCCAAGTAAAGTGCCGCATTTAACAGTATTTGAAAAATTTAAAATAAAAAAATAAAAAACAAATGTAATTTTATAAAAATTATTCATGCTCTCTTTCAATCTTTTTAAGCTATAACTTTTCAAAAAATCTTATCTTAATCAACAGTTTTATGTTTTTTCTTCTTTTGCTCTGTGTATGGTTTGTATGCCCGTTTTAGTTTTAAAGTAGTTGGTGTGTAGATGGGCCTTTTTGCCATAGCATTTTAAACGCGACGGCTGGACCGTGCCCGACGTAGCCTTGGCGTAGACGGGTTAATTTATATTATCGTATTTCACCAAACCATCTATATTCAAATATGTTCCCGCAAGTCCGTTTACATTCAAGTCATAACTTGATCCTAATGTTGAATTTCCAAATACTATTGAATTTGAAGCGACTGGCAGGTTTGTTGATCGTGTGTAATCTAATTTGTAGATTCGGACTAAATTGTTCCCCTCTGTCAAAAGACAACTACCGTCAGGGTGCCACGAAGAACTGTTGTTTGAACTGCTAACGTTGATTGTAAAAACGCGATTTGCCCAATTCAATGGACTGGCTGAATTCCATTCAAAGACATATACAATTGCAAATCCATTTGAATAAGCAATGTATCTTCCGTC
>CAZMQG010000029.1:2601-8730 GCA_964568625.1 uncultured Pseudomonadota bacterium
ATTCAAAGACATATACAATTGCAAATCCATTTGAATAAGCAATGTATCTTCCGTCTGGGGACCATCGAGCTTCTGAATAAACATTTCCTCCGGATCCATGCCAAATATTATAAATATTTGATCCTCCATCCCATCCCCAAACGCATGCGAATCCATCTCCTGTTGTAGTTGCAAAATATCGCCCATCAGAACTCCAGCTTAAAAATTGAGGTTCATATGTAGAAAAGTCGCGAATTTTTGAAGCTACAAGAGAAAGTGATGTTCCGGAGAATTTATATATTTCTATTGCATCCGTATCATTTCTGCTGCTTGCTATATGCGTTCCGTTAGGATTCCATGCACAACACATTCCGTAACTTCCCCAAGTTGAAGTATTGGCTACCAGATTTAAAGTTATTCCGTTAAAAAAGAAAATCTCTAGGCGGCTGTTTCTTGTTACAGCCAAGTATTTGCCATCAGGGCTCCAATTGATACCTAAATTGTAACCGCCGCCTGATACATTTACAAGTTGAGTGATTTGAGATCCGTTCCACGAATAAACGGTTATTCCGGTATTATCTTGTATGGTGGCAAGATATTTCCCATCAGGACTTAAATCTGCCTTTCTTAAATTATTTGTGCTGGGAAGCATAGCTTGTGCGACTTTTGTAATTGATGAACCGGTATACTTGTATACTAAAATATTTGCAGCTTCCCACATGCTTACGGTAAAAAAATATCTTCCATCAGGGGTCCATTGAACATATACACTAGGTGTATAATCGGAGCAGGTTAGTGTTGCGGATGTTAAAGTCAATATATTGCGGTTGCTTAAAGTAACTTTATTATCCAAAATAAGTTGGCCTTTTGTTAAACAGATTCCGGTAAATGTAGATTTTAAAGTTGATCCATCAAGATATAATTTTGAAGTTGCATCGTCTAAAATAAATAGATTTTTGCCTAAAAGGTTTGGAGTTCCTGTTGTGGTTGTTTGAAAGTCAAATGTGCTTCCCGGAGCAAAAGTCAAACAACTTCCGGATGTTATGTGTGCAGGCATTGGTGAACGATAAATAAAAGCAGAAGATCCTGAAAATACAACATCGTTGTGTATAAAAAGGTTTCCTTGATCAAAGAAAAAATCGTTTGTAGGAGAAAATTCTACATTATCAAAAGATAAGTTACTTTTAGTTGTTGTGCATTTAATGCAAGGGTTTCCCGGATAGTTTTTTGTATTTTTTATTGTAAGATTTCTTAAAGTTAAAGTTGATTGGGAATCTACAAAAATTTGCCCCCTATCTGCAAATGATAATGTGTTTCCATTTCCTTCCAATAAAATTCTTCCACTTATGTGCAATATTTTATTTGTTGGAATTGTTAAATTTCCATTCATGATTATTGCTCTATCGTATCCGTGAATTTTACCACCTGAAGATAACGTAACTCCATGGTCAAGAATGAGGTCTGATAACAGTATAATTGTGTTAGTGTCACGTAAATCGATTGCGCCGGAAACGGATACGCAAGTGTCCATAATTACACTGGATCCAATCTTAGATTCATCGCCAAGTTTTTTTACGGTAACGGTAAAACCGTTGTCCATTCTTACGCAACCTATTGCACTTTGACGATTATAAAAAACGTTGTGTTGCGGTTTGTAAGCAAAATAGCTTGGAGCCCCACCCAGACTACCTGCAGATAAATTTGAAAAAAACAACATAATAAAAAATGAATTTCTAGTAAAGTTAATTTTGGAAATTTTGTTCATTAACTCTCCGTAAACTTATTTAATTTACACAATCATAATTTACAATTCCGTCGTATTCGATATTTGCTCCGGCAAGAACTCTCACATCTAAATCATAAGCTGAGCCCAAGGCCGAATTGCCAAATACAATTGAGTTTGAGGAGGCTTGAGGAGTTCTATCTACAATATAATTTACTCTGAAAACTTGTAGATCTCCTGGGCTTTGGTATGATACACCCGCGATAAAATTCCCATCAGGCGACCATTCCAGAGATGATATATTAACCTTAGATGTTGGTATGGTTCCCATTAGTGTAAGTGTATTGGATCCATTAAAATAATATATTTGTATGCATGCCAAATTATAAGATCCCACTGCTAAAAAATTTCCGTTTGGAGACCATGAAAGCCCATAGATTGATTTGCTTGCCATGGAAACAGTACTTACAAGTCTTGGAGTGCTAACTCCGTCGAATGAAAATATTTTTATACTATCGGTTGCTGCAGTACTTCCTCCTACAGCAATAAATCGTCCATCTGGAGACCATTTAGATCCAACTGGTGTGGTAATAGATACGTTGGAACCAATTTGAATAAGAGAACCTGATTCATAAAACCTGTAAACTTGTAATGTATTGGAACTTTGGTTGGGTACGACAATAAATTTACCATCAGGCGACCACGAAATTCCTGAGGCGGTATTTCCTGTTCCAACGGATACCATTTGAATTAAATTTACACCATTAAATCTCCATACATTCAACAAGCCTGGTGTTGCCCAATTGCAGGCAGCAATGAATCTACCATCAGGAGACCAGGTTACATTGTGGGCAGTTGTAAGTGAAGCAGATCCGATTGTTGAGATGCTATTAGGTTTGGTAAATTTGAATACCTGAACAGTTCCGATGGTGCTTGCAACAGCAAGAAACCTTCCGTCAGGGTTCCAGGATACTCCGCTTGCTCCGGCAGATGTTCCTTGTGTTACTAGAAGTGATGGGGTATTAACTCCGTCAAAGGCATAAAGCTTAAGATTATTGCTGCTTTGCTCAACAAGTGCAAGAGTTTTTCCATCAGGTGACCACGAAACCCAACGTGAATTATTGCCAAGTGTCACTGTAGAGCCAACTTGTGTTCCTGGAATACCGCTAATGGTCATGGTATAGTTGCTATGAAAAGATACTTTATTATCCAAAATCATGGTGCCTGTTCTAAATCTACATCCGGTTAATGTAACACACAAATTGCATCCGTTTAAATGAAGTTTTGATGTTTTGTTTTTCATAAAAACAAAATTATTTGTTGTTGTGGTTGGAACTGATGAAAATGGACAATCCGTAAAGGTTGACGGAGTGATTGAAAAGGTTGTATTTGTGTCAAAATATAATGTGCTTGAGGGATTAATAATCATTGGTTTTGGGGAACAGTAGGTAAGTGTGGAGGTTCCTGTAATTGAGACATCATTGTTAATAAAAAGTTGACCGCGGTTAAAATAAAAATCATCTGCCAAATTTAAAATAACATCTTGTAGGCAAAGGTTACTACCAAGAGTTGAACATTGTAAACATGGGTTACCTGGTTGATTACGTGTATTTTGTAACACTAAATTTTTTAATGTTAATGTTGAATTTGTGTCAATTAAAATTTTTGAGCTGTTTCCCATGGTGATGGTATTTCCATTCCCATCAATAACAATTTTTCCGTTAATGTGAAAAGTGCTGTCATTTGGAATGGTTAAATTTCCGTTTAAAATCAAAGCTCTATCGTATCCACAAATAGTTCCTCCATTGGGTGAAAATGTTACGCCATTATCAAGGGTTAGATCTGCATTTAAAAGCATTGTATTTGTAGTTCTTAAGTCGATTCCTCCGGAGACTGAAAGACATGTATCTAAAAAAGCAATTGATCCGTGAGTGGATCCTACACCCGAAGCAGGAGTTACAACAGTAAACCCGTTTGTCATTCGAACAAATCCGGTGGCGCTTTGACTACTTCTGAAAACATTGTGGACAGTTGTGTAATTTAAGCCGCTGGTTCCGGATAGACTGCCTGCGTGAATTTTAGAATTTAAAAGTAGCATTAATATGCTGATAAATAGAAAATTATTTCTAATTCTATTCTTTATTCTCATTACTCTCCCTTTTTTAAAAATCGATAAATTATATTTTTTCGATTTTCAATCTAAGCCAAGGGGCTTCTCCTTTTAGTTTTCTCCTTACATAAATATTACAGGCTTCAATCTTTGCGTCAAGATCAAATCAATATTGAATCGCGGAGAGTTAGAGTTTAATAAAGTTTAATAAAAATATAGATAACTAAGTATAAAACGCTTAGTTTTTGTTTCGTCGTTTTTTTATATTAAGATGTTTTTTGTTTTGATTGTGTAGTTATGAAATAAATTATTTTGAGTTTCCGTTTTCAACCATATGCAAGACTGTTGCTCCAGATAAATTTTTTGCAGTAAGAAAATCTTCATTTGACAGTTTATTTGCAGAAATATTTATCTCTTTTATTAGGTTGGAGCATCCTTTTTTTATAGCCGCAACAAATTCTAAAATTGTGGATTTTTCTTTTAATTCTTTAATTTCTGGGGATAAATCTCTTGCGTCTAAATATATTGGACAAAAAATATTAGTGTCAGATTTTACTGAAAATATGTAGCTATTCAATAACATCAGCAATATTATTTTTTTAAATATGATCATGTTTTTCCTTATTTTCATAAGCAATAACTTTATGCATGATAACAAGTTTAAACAGGATGATTAGTACACTTTTAGGATATTAATAAATTGAAAATAGAGTCAATAATCTAAAAAATTCGACGAGCGTTGGATTGTTTTTTTAAAAGGTTTCAATTTTATGGCACAATATAGTTACAAGGCAAGGACATTTTACATATTTTTGTATTAAACGATTTTGGCAATGGTGGAAATGGTGCTGAAAATCTCAAGTTTCTAATTGCGGATTTATCTAAGTCTTCATTTCCAGATGATTCTGAAATTTTTGAATTTATTAAGTGTCCAGTAGAATCAATTTCAAATTCTAGTGTAAACAAATAAATTCCAGATTCATGAGGTCGTTTATAGAAAGTGCTATTATATTCCCATGTTGATTGAATGGAGCGTATTATTTTTGCTTTATAAGAAATATATTCGATATCTTCGGCTTTCAATTTTTTATTAGGATCTCCATCCTGATCTATTAAATCTGTGCCATCTTCACCTATTATTTTATAAATATATCCTTTTGCCATTTTTTTAAACTGTTCTTCTTCTGCATTATCTAATCCCCAGTTAAAATTGGACAATTTTGTTTGGTTAGAATTAGGTGTATTTTTCTTTTTTAGAATAGCTTTTAAAAGTGCCTTGCGCTCTTGCTCTTTGTTTTGCAAAGTAGTATTGGGTTGTATTACTTGCTTTGGAATTAGGTTTTCTTGCTCAAGCCTTTCTTTTGCTTCTTCTACCTTGCTTTCAATAGTAGTGTTTTCCTGGATTTTTTTAATTCGATTTTCTATGGAGGTGTTTGGTTTTTTCGGATTTATTTTTTCTGTTGGTTCGATTGGCTTTTGTGTTTCAATAATTTGTTTATCTGTGATATTTAAATCTTTTTTTATATTTTCATCAACAATTATGGTATCGGCAAGTCTCTTAATTTCTTCATTTTTTACTTTAATCTTATTTTCTTCAGGTAATGGCGTTTTTTTTATTTCCTGTTTTATTTTGGTATTTTTTTGTATTTTGAGTGTGTCATCTGGTTTGTTATCATGTTCGGCTTTTTGTTGTTGAGTCAGTGCGAGTTTTTTAGGTTTTGTTTCCGTGGCGTTTGATAACTTAACTTCCATTACGTCGCCGGACTTAGTTGTTGGAATTTCAAGTTTTTTAGGTTTTTCATAGTTATTATCAAAAATAACCCAACCTAGACTTGATTTAGGTGCAACAAGTTTTGCCGGACGATGGTCAGGTAATTTCATTAAATTAGTATGTTTTTTGTTTTTACGTGCGGTTTCAAATATTTTTTGTAATGCCTCGTGTTTACGCTCTCGTTTTTGTTCGATTATCTGTTTGTCTTTTGTTGGAAGGCTATTTATGGCGTTTGAGAGTGACGTTATAAATGATGTGAAACGTTTTCGAAATCCAAATTCTAAAAAAAAGAATGACATTATTAAATGCAATAATAATGAAATCAGAAGTAGCAGAAGTAATATTTTAGTTTTTTTATATTTCTGTGGGTTCATTACAACTCTTTTTAAAATTCATAGTGAAAACAGAAAACTACAAACTCAAATCTCTGCCTTATTATGACAAAGTAGTTTGGATTTAGTAAATCAAAATCTTTGAAAATGGAATTAATTTAGGATTTTATTTCGAATAAGCTTATACCAAACGAGTTTGATTTTTTGTAAATCT
>CAZMQG010000030.1:0-1132 GCA_964568625.1 uncultured Pseudomonadota bacterium
TTACGTAGCCAGGGAAAGCGCGTTGAAATTGTTAGTATAAATGATTATGTGTGGGATCTGATACGAAATTTAGATGATCCACAATATAGTCAGTTTAAAAGTAGTTCGCCATTTACGGGTACTGATCGTATTTGTGATGTTTTTAACCAGAAGGTAGAGAGGTTTTTTTGTGATCAGAATAATGATTTTACCATAGTTGAACATTGTTTTTATCCTGAAAGCATGTTTTGTTGTTCTCTTCTAAGATTTGCCAAATACAATGTTTTTTTCGTGAAAATTCATTGTACCTATCAAAAAGCACAGGAGCGGTTGATACTTAAAAATGCTTTTCCTGGCGATTCCAATAGACTTGATACTTTAGTTGATCTACACTTTGGCAGAGTTGAACGCTTTCAATTTTTGAAATCATTACCTGATTTTCATGCCAATAAAATTTACGATGTAGAGGTAGATACCACCGAAACAACTCCTGAGCAGTGTGCTTATAAGATTGAAAATATTTTAAATACTGCACCAGCGGCTTTCCGTTTGAATTGTTCTAGTGATTATTGGATTAGAAAAATAAAATCTCTATATTCAGATGAAATAATTACAGCATTTTCTGTTTAGCTAATAATCAAAGTTTTGATGTAATTTCTTCTACCACTTGAGTAATTGGCTTACTGCATAAAATTCCGGCGGAGTTTGTGTGTCCGCCACCGCCAAACTGTTTTGCAAATTCGTTTACATCAGTGATTTTTGATCTAATAGAAACTTTAGTTTGTCCCTGTTCTGTCTCATAAAAAAACAGTGTTACATCAATGTCACAAATTTGTGACATTAAGTTATTAAATCCAATTAAAGATGATATATTAACGCCAAAGTCTTTAAGATCTTGTTGTGTTACAATTGCCCAAACGGCATTTTTTCTAGCTGATACTTTGATGTTACTTAAAATTTTTCCCCATAACAGTAAAACTTTATAACTTTTGTTTGATACAAGTTCGGTTTTGAGTTGGAAAAGATTTGCACCACAATTCATCAATTTTGCAGAAATTTCTAAAGTTGTAGATGTGGTTGATTGTATATGAAACAGTTGACTATCGTAGATTATTCCAAATAAAAGACACTCTGCAACATATTTATCAATAAC
>CAZMQG010000030.1:1232-3268 GCA_964568625.1 uncultured Pseudomonadota bacterium
TTTTATTGTGATAAACATAAAATTAATCCCGGAGGAGGGAAGAAAACTTCTTTATCATGGAGTCAGCTTATGGAAGAGTTAAAAGATGGTGGGAAATATAAAAATTTAGATCTTTTTGATGGGCATAGCTATATTAGATGGATTTTCCCAACATTTTATAAAGGTTGGAGTGGGGACGAGCACCTAGCAACGCGACAAACTCAAGAGACATTCAAAAACAATTCCATCTTAATTAAAAGAGTTATTGAATCATTCAAAACGTTTGTTGGTGGATATTACAAATTAAAAATTGATATAGTAATGAAAGATCCAAATAACAGAAGTTTAGATGATGTAAAAGTGTCGATAGATGAAAAACAATTTCAAACTACAAAAGCAAATATTGGTATGAGTGGGTGGCACAATTTAAAGAGAATAAAAAGAGTATTACATTCTTTAATGGCATTTGGACTTGAAAACTATGCGATGGCTTTTTTTGCCTGCTTGCAGATCATAAACAAAGATCCAGATATAAAAGATAAAAATCAATATTTTGAAGAATGGCATGATCAGGTTTATAACTTTCATGATACTTATGAAATGTTTGATGTAGATGGTAATTATACAGGTCCAGATCAGGGATAGTAGATAAATTAATTGCCTGGGGCTTTGTGTTCTAATGTTACTTTCTTATTTGTAGGTAACGTGTTGTAGAGTTGTGATGAATGTTTCATGACGTATGTTTTTGCTTAATTAATTATCTGGCATTTAAAAAAAACAATAAAAAGTGTTGTTTCTCTGTTGAATAATTACTATGTGAAAACTTTTATTACATAAAGTTATTGTAAATAATTTCTATTCATATCTAATCAAAAGCCCCATGGATACGCGTTTGACAATTTATAAAATATCTTTTAAGATTGACCTAATGATATAATTTAAAATTGAAACATCCGTATATTACATCTTGTAATACAACTACAATTTGAATTTGCATGAAAAGGGTTCGCTCAAATTTCTAATTTTGGGTACAAATTCAAACTTAAATTATAAATTTAAGAAATTAAAAATTGATTTTAATTGGAGGTACAAATATGAATTTAGAATACAATGGATATTTGAAAGGTAAGGACAATGTTAACGAATGTTAAACAATCCCAAAAAAAGGTTGGGGCAGAAGTTGGAAGAATTAGAAACTACAACGAGGTTGTAGATTATCTTAATGCCCTTACTTATGCCGAGTATAACGAGAATGTTATTACTCGCATGCAATTGTTAGACAAAATTTTTGATAACGTATCAAAAAAGATTGATACAATTCTTGTTTCCGGAACAAACGGAAAAAGTTTAACATTGCATTTTGCAGCCAAGCTTTTGAAAGAGGAAGGTTTTAAGGTAGGTCTATCTTACTCAAACCATATTTTGACTTATAACGAGCAGATTGTTTCTGATGCGCAACTAATTCAAAATAAAGATTTTGCTGATGTTGTTAATGAAGTAATCAATGCGGCTGAAATGAACAATATTAAGGCAACTGCACATGAAATACTTACAATTGCATCATTGTTGCAATTTGTTAAAGAAAAATCAGATGTAGCAATTCTTGAAGTACGTTATGGTGGTAAATTTGATGCAACAAATATATGCAATCCAAAAATTGCAGCATTAACTCGTGTTGCTCAAGATAGTCTTGGCTTACTTGATTCAGATCTTGATAAAGTTGCATTTGAGATGCTTGAAACAGCAAAAGAAGGCACTTGGTTTGTTTCAGCTGAACAAAGTAAAATAAGATTACAAAAAATGAAAAACTGGGCAGATGCTCACAATGTTAAATGGGCAATGCCAATACGTAAACTTGCATCACTTCCATACATATATGAACAGTTATTTGGAAGAGTTGCATCATTAGGTGAAAGAATTGCACAAATTTATGTCGAAGATATAAAAGGCAAATTTTCTCCTTTCTTGCGTGGTAACTTGTTGATTACGCAACGTGGTCAACGTGGTCGTCCAACAATTGAGGCAAAGCGTCAAGCCGAACTCAATCCAGCGAAAAC
>CAZMQG010000030.1:3368-8712 GCA_964568625.1 uncultured Pseudomonadota bacterium
GAAGTTGAATCACATGATCCACAAGAACTTGCAAATATGGCAAAAGACCTCAATGTCAAAGTTAAAGGTTGTTCCTCATTAGCAGAAGCAATCGAACAGGCCAAGACTGTTATTGACGAACGTGATGGCTTAATTGCAATTACAGGTTCACATGATCTTGTTAGAGAGTTCTGGAAGATTCGTGGAATCAAGAAGTTTTAATTTAATTAGAATTTCTAACTAAATACTAAAAGCGGGATGTGAAATTTCACATCCCGCTTTTTTATGTAACTTGTTTTGATCTTAAAAAATTATAAAGTCTAAATTGTATTACTTTTAATCTTATTATTTCGAGCAGCAGCTTGTCCTTGCAGAACTATGAAATCTTTTTCAAGATTTTGTAGATAATCAAGCATCTTTGATGAATACTGAGGATCCCTTAATGCAAAATCCAGATTAGCTTGCAATAATCCTAATGGATTTCCGACGTCGTATCGTGTTCCTTGTATTTTGTAGGCGAAAACTTTTTCACCTGCATAAAGCAATGATTGAATTGCATCCGTAAGTTGAATTTCGCCACCTACACCAATTTTAGATTCGCCTAAAATATCAAAAATATTTGGAGAGAGAACATAGCGTCCGACCATTGCAAGGTTTGATGGAGCGTCTGATATCTTTGGTTTTTCAACCAATTCTTTAACTTGAAAAAGATTAGGTGAAAATTGTCTTTTTATTCCAATAATTCCATAACGTGAAACATGCTCAATTGGTACCTCTTGTACGCCAACGACATTGCATTTTTCCTGATGAGCTATTTGCATGAGTTGTAGGATTGCCGGTACTTGGCTTAAAATAATTTCATCCGGTAACATAACTGAGACATACTCTTTGCTTATGACTGTTTTAGCAGTCCAAACGGCATGCCCAAGGCCTAGTGGATTTTTTTGACGTATGTAAATAAAATTTGTTGAGTCAATAATCTTGTTTAATCCTTCGGTGCAGCTAGATTTGGCTTTTTCCTTTAAGAATGAATCTAATGTTGAATCTGTATCAAAATGGTCTTCAATATTTTTCTTTGATTTTCCTGTAACAACAACAAAAGTCTCTATTCCTGATTTTGCGCCTTCTTCAACAATGTATTGAATGGCTGGCTTATCTAAGATGGGTAACATCTCCTTGGGTGTAATTTTTGTTGCTGGAAGAAAACGCGTTCCAATCCCTCCGGCAGGAATTATTGCTTTTGTTACTTTCATTATTCATTCTCCTTTTTTCCTTCAATACTCTGTGAAAAAATTTAGCACAAAAACATGTTTAAAATTGATTTAAAAATTTAACATTTCCACCATAAAAAAGCCTGATGTCATCAATATTGTATTTTAGCATTGCTAGTCTGGTCAAGCCAAATCCAAATGCAAAACCTGAATATTTTTCAGGGTCAATTCCGTTCATTCTAAGTACGTTTGGATGAATCATTCCACCTGGGAATAACTCTATCCAAGTTGATTTTTTACAAACAGAACAACCGTTTTTACAAAATGGGCAACGCATGTCAATTTCAAATCCTGGTTCAACAAATGGAAAAAATCCAGGTCTTATGCGAATGTCCAGACTATCTGTTTTAAATAAAGTTTTTAAAAATGTTTGTAAAGTTGCAAATAGATTAGATATGTTTACATTTTCATTAATTAACATTCCTTCGCATTGCATGAAAACATAATCATGCGTTGCATCGGTTGATTCCTGTCTGAAAACTTTTCCCGGGGATATCACTGCAAGTGGGAGTGATTTATTTCGCATTGCATGTACCTGCATGGAAGAAGTTTGTGTTCTAAGTACCATGCCTGGAATATCTAGCCAAAATGTATCTTGCATATCTCGCGCAGGATGATCTTTGGGAACATTGAGTGCTTCGAAATTATACTCTTCACTTTCAATTTCGGGGCCATCGATTACCTCATATCCCATTGATATGAAAATATCCTCAACCTCTCGAACAATTTGAGTTAATGGATGCAACGTTCCATTCTTTGCGTTTGGTTGATACGCCGAGACGTCAAAATTTTGTTTTTTAAAGTTTTCAGATTGTGTTTGCTTAAATATAATCTGTGCTTTTGCTTCTTCTATGCTATTATCTGCTTCAATTTTAAATTGGTTTATGAGTGGTCCAAATTCCTTTTTTTCTTCAACTGAAAAATTTTTAATTTGGCCAAGTAAGTCTGTTACCAGGCTTTTTTTACCAAGATATTTAATTCTTAAATCGTCCAAGGCTCGAAGGTTGCTGACATTCTTCAAGTCTACTTTAAATTCATTTTTTAAATTTTGAATTTTATCTTTTAAATCTGGCATATCCACTCCAAGAAAAGCATTTTCTTCAAACATTTAAGCTTCTAAAATCGTAACACTTTTTTGTTTTTTTGCCACTAAATGTTTCTATCTAATCTTTAGAGTAAGTAACGCAAGTAAACAAAGAATCATAGATATTATCCAGAACCGTACTGTGACCTTACTTTCCTTCCAACCTTTAAGTTCGAAATGATGGTGAATCGGAGCCATTAGGAATATTCTTTTACCGGTTAGTTTAAATGAAGCTACTTGTAGAATTACAGATACCGTTTCCAGTACAAAAATTCCACCACTGAGTAGTAATAAGAATTCTTGACGAACCATTAATGCAAAAAATGCCAGTCCTGCACCCATGGCAAGTGAGCCTACATCACCCATAAAAATTTGAGCTGGGTAAGTGTTGTACCACAAAAATCCAACCAATGCTCCAACAAGTGTGCAGGCCAAAACTGTTAACTCAGCACTTCCTGAATATGGAATATAAAGGTATGTGGCAAATTTTACATGTCCGGACAAATAAGCAATGAATGCAAATGTTGAAAAGTTAAAAATTAAAGGGCCAGTTGCAAGCCCGTCAAGTCCATCAGTTAGATTAACTGCATTGCTTGTTGCAACCATAATAAATGTTGCCCATGGAATTAATAGAATACCAATCTCAGGCATGAAATTTTTTAGAAAAGGAACACAGATACTTGTGTTTGGTGATAACATAAAATACCAGGCTAGTGAAAGTGCAAACCCGAATCCGACCTGAAGTCTAAATTTTAGTGAGGCAGAAATTCCTTTGCGATATTTAAGTTTGCAAATATCGTCAAGAAATCCGATAAGTCCGTAGCCCATAATGCAGATCAAAAATAACCAAACATTAATTTTCGTTAGATTTGTCCAAAGTAATGCATTGATTAAAAATACTGATATAACAAAGAGGCCACCCATAGTAGGGGTTTCATTTTTTGCTTGGTGTGATTCGGGAGTCCATTCGCGAGCTTTGGCACGAAAATGTTTTTGGCAAAATCGTATGAACATATTTCCGAATATGAATGAGATTAACATAGATGATAAAAGTGCGCAGATTGAACGAACGCTAACGTAATGAAATACATTAAAAAAACTATACTTCGACTGTAATACTTGCGCCATGTGATATATCATAAAAATCCTTTAAATTTTTAGTAAAAAAATAAGTATACCAAAAGAATTTTAACATCCAATGTTTGTACTTAAGGCGAAACCTTTAATTTATTCTTAATCATCGAAAAGAACAAATTTTATATTTTGGGGGTGTTTTTAATTAGATTTGACAATTAATGCTAAAAGAGTTATACTCCAGTAGTCAATATTTAATTAAAAATGGAGGATATTTACCATGAATAAGATATATTTTAGCTCAGGGGTGTTAGCAGTAATATTTTGTGTAACCTTACATGCTGGGAGTGGTTTTTCAACTATGAAAGGTGCTGCTTCATCCAAGTCTAAACAAGGTGTTGAGGCAGGAAAAAATAATGCCGCTGCGAGTGTGAAGCCATCTCAAAATCTAGCTCCAGAGGAAGATACATATGTATCGCTTCTACCAGATGATATTTCACAGTTGCCTGGAGTTCTTCCCTTGGCAGATTCAGTTATGCAAAAATCAGATGGAGATTCTGTGAGTACGCTAATGACATCTGATGGACGCACTTTATCTATTTTGAGTCTTCAGAGGTATTTAAAACAGTTCCCTCTTTTTAAGACAGAAATTTTACAACAAGGTCCATGTAAGCATGATTGGGTGTCTTTAAGTGTACTTTTGGTTTGCATGCGGATACTTAGTGATTTAGAGGTTGATTCTAAGGTAAATTATAAGTATTTTTTGGAAGCTAATATTTTGTTAATACTTTGTGATGCATTTTCTTATAATCCTCAAATTAATCCCAATGAAATTTGGCCTAGATGCAAAGAACTTTTAAATGTATGTGGCATTGATTCTAATAAAAATAGTCGTGATGTTATGCTTAATTTAGAACATTCTATCTTTAGCTGTTTAAAATTTTTATTGAGTCAAAATAAATAATTTTGTATAAATACGTTTTTTAAATTAAAGGGGTTCAATAATATTTCATATTATTGAACCCCTTTATGGTTTCTATTTGGTGTCAAATTGTTTTGGAATTTGCCATCTTAAGCTTATACTCAACAACTCCTGCGAGCCCGTTAATAAGTTCCGGTTTTACTTCGCATAGCTTATTAAAGATTTCTGGATTTTTTGATATAAAATCAAAAATTTTATTGTCGTCGATAGATGTACAATCGCCGGTTTTTTTTATTTCAGTCGAATCCGGTGTTTTTTCGATTTGAGATTCTCCAATTAATTTAGAAGCCTTTTCTTGTAAATTACCTGATAAATATGGCATTATCTTATAAATTAGTCCTGCAGCTAAAACAGGACTTGTTTTTGCCAACAAGAAAAATGCAGCCTCTTTAAAATTTTCAAATTTTCGATCAAATGCATATTCCATAAAATCTACAATAGTCTGCGAGCTGCCTCTTCCAGCGCCTTTAATTTTTCCGGTATCAATCCAATTTCCGGAAAAAATAGTATCTTTGATACCTGCGAAAAATCCTTTTTCGCTTATCTTTAAATCTTTGTTTATCACTATTCGTATACTTTCCAGAATTTTTTTCATGTCATCAAGAACTGCAATTCCAGGATCTTTTTTATATAATTGTTGCATCAACCACGAGATTTGCTTGTCTTTTAAGAGATTGTCAAGCATAGCTTCAACTTCAAAAAGTCTTAGGTCTGCGATTTGTGGTTGAATTTTGTTGGTAAAAAAATCTTGTAAAAAATTACAGTACAATTCGAAGAATGTACAAAACTGTGCGTTGGTGAAAAGTAGCTCGAACTTTTTATTTTCAAGAAATAGTTTGTATTGAATTAGCAACTTAGCCTTTGTCTGATCATCTTTAAAATTTAAATTGGGCTTGTAGAATTTTATAACATCGCTTCTTATTTTTATTAATTTTGTTAGCAATAGTTCCAAAA
>CAZMQG010000031.1:0-1398 GCA_964568625.1 uncultured Pseudomonadota bacterium
AAATTGGAGAATATGGCTTATCTATTACAAATTAACAGTTATCGAGTTAGCGTTATATAAAAAATTAATAAACTTTTCCGTCTTTTCTAAGCTTAATATTCTATTCCCATATTTTTTCATAATGTGCGAGGCTAACTCGTAATTTTTCGTTTGTATAATTTGGTGAAGCTCTGTAATCAAATTGTGCAAACTTTCAGATTTTTCTGTGTCTTTGTAATCCTGAATAACTTTGTCCAAATTATCAAAATCTTCACTTTGATTAAAATAACATTCAAAAAAATATTGTATCTTATGCCTTGTTCATTTTCTAAAATCATTTCATGATTGGAAATGCTGTTACTATTTTAAATCCAAGATCCTGCGTTGGGTCTATTTCCAACACTATTCTTGATTTTACTAATCCATATGTTATTCCAGATTCTTCTAATGAATATGGAGCTAAGTCCTCTTTTTTTAAAAAACCGTATCCAATCGGCTGAGTATGTTTAAATTCAAATAATTTGAAGGCAGGTGAATTATTTGTAAGCCATAGTGCTATTTCTTCAGCATTATGAATTAAATTTTCTTTGACTGCATTATTAGCAGCTTGCCTATCGTTAAATTTTGTTATTGGTTCATCTTCAACTGATGTAAAATTCTCTGCTCTTACTTTAGTCGGCTTATCAGTAAATTTATCATATAAAAAGTGAATAAATTTTTCTGTTTCTTTCAAATCATTTAATTTTCGATTGCCATACTTTTGCATAATGTTTGATGCCAATGAATAATTTTTTGTTTGCATGATTTGACGAATCTCATCAATTAATTGATCCAAATATTTACTAGATTCTTTATTTTTATAATTTTGGATAATCTTATCCAAATCGCAAATTTTTTCATCTTGATTGAAAGGGCATTCAAAAAAACTTTTAAATACTTCCATATAAAAACACTCCCTAACTTCTCAATAAGTTCTGGATAGAGAATAGAACTTATTGAGAAGTTACTCAAAATCAACTTCTTTTAAATGTTTTACACTTTTGCTTATACATCCTCATCAACAAAATTATTCTTTTTGTATGTTGTAATAAGCCCATCGATTACTTGCAATGATTTATCAATAAGAGATTGTTCTAATTGAGTAAATTCTGTACGATTCTCGTATACAATATTTGCAAAAATAGTATCTAATGTTCCCAATTGTGATTGAAAAGCTGTAAACCAGTCTTTGTTGCAATTTTGTATAGAGTTTAGCAATCCTCCAAGATCACTGACTAAATCATATATATCAAGTTGTCCTGCCTTAAAAAAAATGATTTTTTTTATCATTAAATTAATCTGACGATTATTATATTCCATTATCTCATTTGGCATTTTAATCTCCTGGATTTACTGCTATAATACGACCTGATTGTTGGT
>CAZMQG010000031.1:1498-6885 GCA_964568625.1 uncultured Pseudomonadota bacterium
CCGACAAGATCTTTGACTATGTTAATAATATCGTCAACAGCACCACCCGTTGCTTGAACAGCCGTATTTACAGCAGCCTTTGTTTTGTTAGCCACGTTAGCTACACTGTTGAATGGCTGTGCTGCGCCTTGAAGAAACGACTTCATAGCAATTGCAGAGGCTTCGTTTAATGAAACCGCTTTTGAGATTTTATCAAACTTTGAAAGTACCCCAAGGACTCCTGCTGTTCTTACCCATTCGCCACCAACAACTATGGCGTTTTCAAGAAGCTTGTCCCATGGCATTTTTTTAATGCTTTCTATCGATTCATTGGCATACTCTTTAACGGCAGCAACGCGCTGATTCATACGCTGTGTGCCTTTTTCAAGAACATCTTCAAGTTCTCTGTTCGTAAAACCTGATTCAAGTTGACAGTCAAGTATATCAGCTTGTAATCCAGCATCTGACTCCACGAAAGCAAGAACTCCTGCCAGTGTCATTACATTCGCAACTCCATTTACATAAGTCATAGGATTTATTGTATCTTTAACAAGTGTATATCCAGCCTTGCAAACAGCCGTTGCGCCTTTTTCAAAGACACCTCTGGAATCTACCAGGCTCTTTAGCTGACCTTGTTGAAAGAGTTGAGCACAGTTAGCTTCGTAATCAACCAATTCGTTAGCATACTCCACAACATCAAACGATCGTGCAATGTTTTTGTCTACTTTTCCTATGGCTGCGTAAATATCAACAGATTGACCAAGTGTATCCGTAAAAATGTCATTCGGATTATGTGCTTGTACACCTATGTTGGCAATTTTGACATTACAGAGTTCTTTGTGTAACTGTCGATCGAGCGCTGTTCCATTTCGATTATTAAAGAGATATGCAAATTCATCGTTAAATTTTTGATTATCCACCTGCAAGGAGTAATCAAACTCTTTGCCAGCTGTCTCCAATGTCTCTTTAAGAGCCTCAAGTCGCTCTTTGCAACGCTGCGCTCGGTCAAGATCTCCATCCTGTAATGCTTGATTATATTGTTTAACCGAGTCTATATAGAATTGATCTACAGAGAGGTGGTCGCGAATGTAGGAATTACGTCCTGAGTTAATTTTTTCCTGTTCTTGTTTTGTTGCAGGCGTTTGGTTTTGTTGAGCAGGTTTTTTTTCTTGTTGCTTGGTTTGTTGTTGAGTCGTTGTTTTTGGTAATGATTGCGAAACCTTTTTGTTCTGAGCATTAGCTTGATTTAATGCATCTTCTGCGATACTTACACCTATATCAAGAATCTCTTTGCTCGTTTTAACTCCATACTGAGCACCTTTTAAATGATCCGCCTTTGCAAGCATTTTTGTTATATCATTTATAGTGTTAACGGTTGAACATGCATCTTGGACTATAGGATCAATATTTGATAATTGCTGCAGAACATCAAGTTGTGATTTAATTTCCTTAAGATTGTTATCTATATCTTTTTTTTGTTGTGCGTGTTGTACCGCTTCATCTGCAGATTGTTTTGCTATTTTTGCCTCATTATCTGCAACACGCTTTTGCTCTTGGCGATTATCCTCATCTATTTGGTTCTGTTCGGTTGCTGATGGTTTATGATATACATCGTAACTGAGAATTTTTCTACGTAGCTCTTCAAGTCGTTTAAGATTTTTTTGAATTTTATCTATTGGATCGAGATTCTCATTTGATGGCCTTAGTGTTACACTCGTTATACAACATAGCGCTAGAAATAAAAATCGTAATAATTTTTTATGCATTAATCTCTCTTTCTTAAATATGTCAGTACTCGTACAATCCCACTCATAAAGTAATTTTTAGCCTAAAATCCCATAAAAATCCCTTCTTATGCGCAATGTTTAAATAGCATTCGTTCCAGCCTTCTTGTCTGTAACAATAGGGCGGGCTGCTGAAGAGCGCAACGTTTTTCAAGCTCTTCAAGTAAATTTCGTACACTATTTAAGTAGTGCTCTTTTGCTATTTTGCAAACTTCTAGCGTCTTTGTTGTTCTATTTGCGTTGAAATACCCATAATAATCACAATTAAACAATATGCCATTAAGTACTATTGGTTGCTTTGTTGTAAAATAACCAGTAAAGGTGTTGTTATTGTATAATCCATTGAGTTCTATAAATATGTCTTCAAGTATCTCATTCCAAGAGTGAATAAAAAAAATCTTGTTGCCATAGAATTTTTCGCCCAAATCAAAGAGATTAAATAATTTTTCTGGATCATTGTACTCAGTTTTAATCCTGGCAAAAACATGTAACGTATCCAACGGAATCATGGAAACGATTTTTTCAAGATTGGGTGAAATTACTATAAAGGCAGGTATCTTGTCAGGGTAGACTAGCAGAGCCTTTTTATTATTATCCAGCTGTATTACAGAGTTTTTATTTTCTTCAGTAAGTATAAAAACCTGGCCGTCTAAAGCTTTAGCGTGAAAGATGCCTTCTTCGGGAAAGCGAATCAAAGGGGTTTGGCTGTATGGGCACTCTCGATTAGGTTTTGCTACGGATAAAAGAACGGCCTGCCAAGGATCAGAAGAAATCTTTTTCCATGAGTTTGTAGGATCTTCTTTTTGCTTGTAAATTTGTTCGAGATAACTAAAAAATTGAACAAAGTTAGCACTGGGATTAAAGCGTCCCTCCCTGGTCGCATTAACCGACAATTCTGTTGTCGAATTCTCCGCAATAATAAAATTGATTTGATCTAGTCCAAGATATGGAATTATACAACTCTTGCCACCACCATAACAGGTACTGTAATACAAAAAGTGTGTATTGATCTCAGTTGATAGAAAAGTAAGAAATGACCGAAATGGTTTAATCGTCATACCTGCGATGTAGCCACCAGGCGCGCCATGGCCATTAAGAAAAATATTCCATGGCGCGTTTGAATTATCTTCGTGTTTGCTTTTAAAGAAGTGGTTCTTCTTAACCGTATTGAAAAATTCATCAAGATCATCATCACTTATTTCAAGCGGTTTTATGGAAAAATCTCTGTGCTCATTGGTATTTATTGCTTCTCTAAAACCAAGTTGGCTGGGCAATAGGCTAGCAGCTCCAGGGAACCTTGGACAAAGAAGATAGTAGATAGGGAGTGTTCTCTTATTTCCATAGACGGACCAGTTATTAAGAATGAATTTTTTTCTGAATTCATTGATTGTTGCATGATCATTATCTGAATAAAGATAGGTATAAAACAACAATTGTGAGACAATAATGGGACAAGCTTTTTGTTGAAACGCTTGCATTAACTTGAATACTATTGCATTGCTATCTTCATCCTTACCATTCAAAAAAATAGCAACGCGCCTACATGCATAATTGGTTTTGTATTCATTAGCCATAACAATTGGTCGTCCGGCATTTCGCATTTTGGTAATTGATTCTTTCAAGAACCAATGTTCAAAATCATCTAAGTAATCTGCAGCAATTCTTCCCATAGCATCTTCTGTCAATTGATTACAATGTTTGCTTAATAACTTGATCAACACCTCGTTTTTATTGATGACTGCATAATGCAATGGTGTTTGCTTATCCTTAGTTTGGATGTTGGCATTAGCATGTTTATCGAGAAGGAGCTGAACTGTTTTTTCATGCCCTTTGAGAACAGCCCAATGTAGCGGAGAAAGTCCATTTGTATCTTGGACATTTATATTGAATCCATTGATGATTATAAATTCTATTACATTGTTACATCCCTCCATAGCGGCACAATGCAAAAGTGTTAAATCGTTATCTGCTTTTACATGAAAGCTTGCACCTCGCTTGGCGAGTAATTTGATTATTTCTACGCATCCTCCCAATGCAGCATAATGTTGAGGTGTCATTTTTCGATCATCCTGCGTATTGATTTGAGCCCCCTTGCTTAAAAGTAGTTCAACAACAGCCAAGTTGCCCGATTTTGCTGCATTATGTAATGGTGTTATACTTTTTTTAGCTTTGGCGTTAACGTTTGCTCCATATTGTATAAGCAGCTTAGATATTGATTCTAATCCTAATGCTGCAGCCCAATGTAAAGGAATAAACCCATCCAGATCTTTTTCATGCACACTAAATCCTTGCTTAAGCAATTTAGCAACATCTTGTTCGTTACAACTTCTTACAGCAAGATGAAGTGGTGAAATTGGCTGAGACATTGTTGCGGTTATTATGAAAAAAGATGCGCATGCAAAATATAGGAAAACTATTATTTTTTTTGTTGTTGAAGAAAGATCATATATAAAGTCCTTTATACAAAATAAACAAATGTCATTGTAAGTTTTCCTCATACCCATCCCTTACTTTTAGCAAACTCAAGTTGCTCCGTTAACCGCATTTTTAAAAAAATTGAATTATTATACGCTTGACCTTTATTTACTCCAATTGCATCAATTACTCCATCAACTGTTATCAGACCTTTACCTTTGGCTACTTCAAGTTGTTTTATCATTGCTTGATATGTTTCACTGTCAAAATAATGTTTTATGGTACTTGATTTAATAAAATCCAAATTTAATTTAGAACTTTGCGCATAGGAATCAGTTTCAGCACTATGATTTAAAGCATCTTGATGCTGTGAAAGATTATCACCACAAGCACCTTTGCCGTTATCAGTTACATTATCACTTCGTGATTTTGATAAGCCTGGAATAATTCCATCTTTGCCTGAAATAGGAAGCTTAAAATGCCGAATCCATAAAAAATAAATCAGAATGGCTGCTGCAATAGTGGCAACAATTTTCAAAACAAAATAACAGGCCTTTATATTCGTTAAAAAATTTTTGTGCACATAATATTCTTTAGAGTCATTGTTTTTTACAATAATATTTATAACACTGCCTTTTGAGTTTTTCTTTTGCAAAAGTTCGTTAACACATATTACAATTTTTTGAATGTCATATGTGCCATCTTGATCATCACTAAGTATTTCCATGATTTCATCAGCCGAATGGTTTTGCTGGAGAAGATCATAAATGTTTTCCACAAGAAATTTAAACTCGTTGTTCACCGTTTTTTCTGGAATGTAAGACGCATCTTCACAGGGACCCTCTACTGGTACGACCTCACAATTAATAGAAGTCACAAAAACTATGATGCAAAAAAATATTAAAATAAAACATTGAAATAAGTTTTTTTTACGCATGGATGGCATGCAATGCTCCTGCCCATTCATTACGTTCTTTTTCCCATATTTCTGTTTGTTGTAAACTGCGTTTTGCTTGATCAATTACTGCTTGCGCAATTTCTGTCGTTAACAACTTAGATTCCTGTCGTCGTGCATTTACAACCATCTCTTCGGCAATAAATTTAATAGCTCGAGGTGAAAAACCTTTAAGAGTTTCAGCATATTTAGGAAGAGATTTTGCCATTTCTGGATGCAAATCTACAATAGCAACCTCATTTTCTTGTGTAGCT
>CAZMQG010000032.1:0-6447 GCA_964568625.1 uncultured Pseudomonadota bacterium
GAAGAATATGGCTTATCTATCACAAATTAATAGTTATCGAGTTAGCGTTAAATTAAAACAAGCATTTGCATTTTGCTAAAAAAAAGAGCTCGATATGAAATCGAGCTCTTTTTAATTCTGATATTCGAGAGTGAATTACTTCAATTCAGGAAAGAAGAGAGCCAATTCAACTTTAGCGGTTTCTGGTGCATCAGAACCATGAGTTGCGTTGCTACCAACATTTTTGCCGTAAAGCTTACGTAAAGTGTTAGCCTCTGCCTTTTCTGGATTTGTTGCTCCCATCAAATCACGCCATGCTTTAATTGCGTTCTCTTTTTCAAGTGCCATGACTACAACTGGACCTGATGTCATGAATTCTACTAATTCAGGGAAGAATGGTTTAGTGTTGTGTACAGCATAAAATTCTGCAGCTTGTGTTTTGGTAACATTGATTTTCTTCATCCCAAGAATATTAAAACCTTCTTGTTCTATTCTTGTTATTATATTACCTACATGCTTTGCTTTGACTGCATCAGGTTTGATTATTGCAAACGTTCTTTCTATCATTATTTTCCTAAAATCTATATTTGTTATTTATTAAATTGGCCCCAGAATTTGCGTTCTGAGGCCAATATTAAATCACACTGTTATATTAAATTGTCAAAAATTTAATTACTCAGATTTATCGTCATCCGATTTCATTTTGGCCGCGTGTGCTTCCAAAGCTTGTTGCAATGAAGATTTAGCCTGAGGCATGTCTTTTGTCTTAGGTGCTGATTTCTTAGCTTCGGCATAACGAGCTGCTTTTTCTGCACGTTTTGCTTCTTGCATTGCTCTTTCTCGTTCAACATCAACGGCAGGTCTTTCAGATTGCTCTTTTGGTTCAATTAAAGCTCTCAAGCTCAATCCAAGCTTACGCTCTTCAGGGCTGACCTTAATAACTTTAAATTTAGCCACCTGTCCGACTTTTAACACGTCTTCCACTTTTGCAACTTCTTTGTCTGAAAGTTCTGAAATGTGGACGAGCCCTTCAATTCCACTTTCTAGTTTAATGAAAGCTCCAAAACTTGTGATTTTAGAAACTGTGCCTTCAATTATACTATTAGTTGGATAAGCTACCGCAACGGTTGTCCATGGATCGTTTTCAAGTTGCTTGATACCCAAGGAAACCTTGCGGTTATCTACATCTATCGAAAGGATAACAGCTTCTACGACATCGCCTTTTTTATACTTATCGCCTGGATGTGCGATGTGCTCTGTCCAAGAAATGTCGGATATATGTACAAGTCCGTCAACACCTTCGAGCAATTGTACAAATAATCCAAAGTCTGTGATGTTTGTAATCTTACCGGAGATTTTCTCACCGGCTTTGAATTTTTCAGCAACTGTTTTCCAAGGATCATCTGAAAGTTTCTTGATACTAAGAGACATTCTGCGATTTTCTTTATCAAGAGCTACTACGACGGCCTCAATTTCTTGTCCTACGCTAAAGTGCTTGGAAAGATTATTGATTCGTTCGATCCATGAAATCTCTGAAATATGGATAAGTCCTTCGACACCTTTTTCAACTTCAACAAATAGACCGTAGTCTGTGATGCTGGAAATTTTGCCTTTGACTTTTGTTTCAGATGGATATTTTTTATCGATATTTTCCCATGGATTTGGAGTAAGTTGTTTCATTCCAAGTGAAATTTTTTCATGTTGCTTATCGAATGAAATTACTTTTACTGTAATTGTGTCTCCAATTCTTACAAGTTCACTTGGATGACCAATTCTTCCCCAGGACATATCGGTTATATGTAATAATCCGTCAATTCCACCTACGTCTACGAATACACCATAACTTGTGATGTTTTTAACAACACCTTGAATAATTTGGTTCTCTTGTATTGTTTCAAGTGCTTTTTTCTTATCTTCAGATCTTTGTTCTTCAATGAATCTGCGACGAGAGAGAATGACGTTACCGCGTTTTTTGTTCACTTTTAATATTTTGCAAGTAACGTCCTGACCAACAAATTGGTCAAAATCTGCTACGCGTTGTACGTCTACCTGTGAACCTGGAAGGAATGCTGGAATTCCTATATCAACATTAAGACCACCTTTGACTTTATGTGTGACCACACCTGTAACCGGTTGATCCTGTTCTGCCAATTCTGCAATCTTGTCCCAGGCTTTTAGAGCCTTGGCTTTTTGATAAGATAAAATTATGTAGCCGTTTTCATCTTCCAAACGGTCAAGCATAACCTCGATTTCATCGCCGGTATTGAATCGTTTTAATTCATAATCGGAGAATTCATAATTTGGAATAAATCCATCGGATTTGTAATCAATACTTACAAGTACTTGGCTTGCGTCTTTGCTTACAACTTTTCCTGATACAACTTTCCCGACTCTAAATTTTACAGCAAAGTCTTCATAGACTGCTGCAAGTTCTTTATTTAGAGTCTCATCCATTTGCAAGTCTTCATCAACAACGTTTGCACGTAGAAGTTCTGCAAATTTGCTTATGTTTTTGTCCTTAAGCATCAATCAATCCTACCGTTTTGATAGAGGCTGGCAATTTTTTACCTAGCACCAGTTCGGTCTTAATCGCCTTAAAAAACCGTCTATCAAATTGTGTTAAAAGGGTTAAACATGTAAAACAAAAAAACCAGTGGTATACACCACCAGCATATTCAGATGCTATCAGAAAAAACGTGTTCTAGCAAATATATTTTAGCTCTCCGACGGCCTTAAATTGATATTTGGGGTATGAATTTTTTAGGTTGCTTTTTATAGATTTACTTTTGCTTAAATATTTAATTTTTTTTACATATAAAATATCAATTTTTTTGAATAAAACTGTGTTTTCGGCCAGTTGATTTATAAAATGGTTTGCAGATTGTATGGTTTTTACCTGACCCTCAAGTTCTATGCAACAAAGTTTTTTCTTTTTGAGCTTAATTTTTTGCTGAATCTTTGGGCTGACGCCTGGTTTTTGATAGAAATTGAGATTTGTTAGATACGCTGTTGTAGGTATCTTGGATACTATTTCTATAATATGATGAAATGGATTTTGGGTTTTTGTGTAAGAATCCTCAAGTTTTGAGAGCGAATTTTTGATTTGAGTGTTAGTTGCTTTTGTTTGTGCAAAATTTTTAACTTGCTCATTTAATTTGTTTGTACTGTGTTGTAGTTTTGTTATTTGATTTCTTAGATATTTAACTCTCACGCTATTATTATAGCTAACGTTTTTAAATCCAATCGCTAGCGCAATTAGGCACATTAACCAGCTGATTAGCCAGGTGTACGGGGACTTAATATGATTATTTCCAAGATGATCAAGCAGGTTATGATTTTTGGTGGTTACTGGTAATAGATTTTTTTTTGCATCAAAAAATGGAGCGTCTACTATGCTTAAAATTTTCACTTTTGCATTGCTTATGCATAACGATGCTTGAAAAATTGCCAAAACCTTGATTGGGTCGTGGCGATTAGCTAAATCCGGAATGCTTACGAGGGTTTTGGGATAGTGTAATTTTTGAGCGTCTAAAAACCTTGATATGTTTGATTGAATCAAGCTTGGCTTGTATATCACACCATTTCGGAAACATGTTTGCTCGATATTTGTGTTTGATACATTAATTATATATATACTACTGGAGAAGTGCTTTTTTTTTGCATGAGCTAAAGTTAATTGTGTTTCGGTTAATTCAATCAAAAACAACGAGTTTGAAAGTAGCTTTGTATTGAAAATGTTAAGTGTTTTTTTCATGCTTTTAAAATTCTGTTTTAAAAATTAAATGATTTTAACAATTCTGGATTCACAAGATTCGATTTTTGAAGTAATTGATCATAGGTTAGTAACCCTGTTTTTGCGCCTACGTATCCAAGCACTGATGCGCTATTTACTATTCCATGTTTAAGAGCCGTTCTTATATCATGTTTGTGCATTAAGCTTGCAACGAAGCATGATCCAAAGGAATCACCAGCTCCAACAGTGTTTGTTATTTTTACTTTCATGCTTGGGTGAAATAATATACCATCTTTATTTGCTGCATAAACTCCATTTGCGCCGTTTGTTACGACGACTACTTTAGGGCCCATATCAAGCGTTGCTTTGAAGAAATTATGTAGACTAAAGTAAGTGTTTTCGTAGCTTATAGGCGTGTTTAAGAGATAGGCTTGATCGTTTTGAATTTCACTGGAGCGACATATTTGGTCTGGTCCTGAGCATTCAAATACTTCTTTGTAGTATTTATCATTTTGCATTAATGCAAACATGAAAATTTGTGCCTCGTGTTTGTTGAGAATTAATATATCAATGAATTTAAGTGACTCTTTAAGCTTTTGTGTGCCTTTTTCAAGTTGGCTTGAGCCCGGATTTATGGCAACAGGTACATTGTGTTTTTTTGCAAATGATACGATTGATGGGAGTATTTGGGCTGAGTCATTACTGAGAGATGTTATGTAAAGCTGGTCACATTCTTTTATTGCATTAAATGGGAGTTTGTCCAATTCTAGATAGCTATTTGCACCGCGATACGCAAAGATGGTATAGTCTCCTTCAATTGAATTTACGATAAATGAAGTTCCTGTTTGGTATTTTGTGCTTTGTATGATTAGTTCTGTATTGATGTTTTCTTCTGTTAGTTTATCTAGGATTGTTTTTCCTGCTTCATCATTTCCAATATTGCAAAAACAGCTTGTGGTCATGCCTAATCGCTTGAAAGATGCGGCTGAGTTTGTAGCGCCTCCGCCAGTTTCATGGGTTATATTGTCCACTTCTATTTTCTCTCCAGAGCCGAATAGCATGTAGTTTGAGTGAAAATTTTTCTTGGTAATACTCATGATATCTGTTCCATTATAATGAATAAAAATGTCTTGAGTGGCACCCCCAATGGTTAAAACTTTCATTCAGAGCTCCTTTTAGTTTGAATTGGTATTTTTTATGTAAATTTTTTAGCACGTTTTAACTTTGAAAATCAAGAAAAATAAAACTAATGTGAAAAAGCGCCACCTTTATAAGCATTGATTGAATCGATGTTTGCGATATATTGATAAAAAAGATTAAATATTTACGAAAAAAACTTTACATTGTGCCAGAATTGTTTATAATTTGTTTCGTAATGTAAGTTGAAATTTTCGAAGTAACAAATTCAAGCTTGAAATAAAAACGGCAAGAAAAAAGAAACAAAAAAGACGAAAAAAAGTTTAAAAAAAGCTTGAAAAAAATAAAGAAGCTAGTAAACTTGTATCACTAAGTTGAAATAAACAAAAGACGGTGCTGAAAGCAGCTGCGGGACGAGCAAAAAAGACGAAAAAAAGTTTAAAAAAAGCTTGAAAAAAATAAAGAAGCTAGTAAACTTGTAAGCACTAAGTTGAAATAAGTGAGCGCAACATAAAAAGGTTGTGCGGGATGAGTAGAGAATAAAATTTGTATCTTTGAAATTTATGAATGTAGAACAGTAATTATTTAGGTAATTAAAAATTACCTGAGTTTGAAGGATCCTTTTAAATTTAGACATGGAGAGTTTGATCCTGGCTCAGAATGAACGCTGGCGGCGTGCCTAACACATGCAAGTCGAGCGAGAAAGTCCGTAAGGATGAGTACAGCGGCGAACGGGTGAGTAATACTTAGGAATCTACCCTTTGGTGAGGAATACCCTCGAGAAATCGGGGTTAATACTGCATAAGTCGATGAATAATCGAGAAAGATGGCCTCTTTGCTATCGCCGAAGGATGAGCCTATGCACTATTAGCTAGTTGGTAGAGTAAAAGCCTACCAAGGCGAAGATGGTTAGTCGGCCTGAGAGGGTGTACGACCACAATGGAACTGAAACACGGTCCATACTCCTACGGGAGGCAGCAGTGGGGAATATTGCACAATGGGCGCAAGCCTGATGCAGCGACGCCGCGTGGAGGATGAAGGCTTTCGAGTTGTAAACTCCTGTTAAGTGGGAAGAAAGACTGTTAACTAATAATTAGCAGGGATGACGGTACCACTAGAGAAAGCACCGGCAAACTTCGTGCCAGCAGCCGCGGTAATACGAAGGGTGCAAGCGTTATTCGGAGTTACTGGGCGTAAAGAGTATGTAGGCGGTTTGTTAAGTTAGTTGTTAAAGACCACGGCTCAACCGTGGAAAGGCAGCTGATACTGATGAGCTAGAGCGCAGAAGAGAGGAGTGGAATTCCCGGAGTAGCGGTAAAATGCGTAGATCTCGGGAGGAACACCGGTTGCGAAGGCGGCTTCTTGGTCTGTGGCTGACGCTAAAGTACGAAAGCGTGGGGAGCAAACAGGATTAGATACCCTGGTAGTCCACGCTGTAAACGATGATCACTGGATGTGGGTCGGGCATAGCCTGATCTGTGTCGAAGCTAACGCGTTAAGTGATCCGCCTGGGAAGTACGGTCGCAAGATTAAAACTCAAAGGAATTGACGGGGGTCCGCACAAGCGGTGGAACATGTGGTTTAATTCGACACTACGC
>CAZMQG010000033.1:0-6445 GCA_964568625.1 uncultured Pseudomonadota bacterium
ACTCCACCCATTTTCCATGTTCTGCGGATGTTTTTTAGTCTCAGATCTTATTTCTTGATCTATTGGCTGCTCGAGTTGGGTTATTGAATGTTCAACGTTTTTATTTTTTTGTAATGTATTGTGCAAAAGACGTTCTCTTATTTGAGCAGCCTTCTCCGCAAGTACGTTCATATTTAATTGTCATCTTCTGGCAAAATTGATTCCCACAAAGATGTTTCTTCAAAGAAGCTAAATGCAGGATGAAATACGAATAGCGGACTGAATTTGCCATGATCCCTGACCTTTGGAGTAACAAGGGCTGCATATCTATCCCATTTACTAATTAGTTTGTGTTTTTCTTTGAAATATCCAGAGTTTAATTCGTTTTTAACTGCTTCCATGAATGGATCATCTATATCTTGTGATTCTTTACCTTTTGGCCCTCCATATAATGCTACAAGCGGATCGGTGCTTGTTCGAAGCATCATTGTATAATCTCCAACGTGATCAATCATGTAGCTGCTCCGACTAGCTCCTTCACCAGTGGTATTATCTTTATGATTTTTAACGGTATCACTCAATGCTAGAATTGGAATCTCCAAATCTTCCGCCATTTGCTTTATATCAGAAATTACGCGACCAACCTTAATAGTTTCATTGTTGCAATCGATCTTTTCGTTTCCAGTCCCCAATCGTTGGAATGGATCTATAATCAAAACAAGATCTTGAGTTCTTTGCTTTTTTATGCTTAAAACCTTTCCTCTAATTTCTGAGACGGTCATTCCGTTACGACCTTTAATCAAGAACAAATTGTCACAAAAAGTTGCGTATTTTCCTACCGCTAGATCAAATGATTCATCTTTGGAAAGTTTTATTGTTGGGCTTTTTTCATAACTCAGACGGAGTAAGCTTCTTTTAGTTAAGGCCTTTATTCCTATCTCTATTGAATAATAAAGAACGCAAGTACCATTTGCTGCAAGCATATCGGCTAGTTGCAATGCAAAAGCAGATTTTCCAACGCCAGCTCCACCAGCTAAGATACCAACTTCTGTTTTTTTTAAGCCGCCCCCAACCAATTTATCAAATGAAACAAATCCAGTTGGAATGGGTTTATTTTTAGGATTTTTAATTTCTTCTACAGTCTTGTGTAAAGAATGTGATTGGCTAATTAGCAACTCAGAATTGCATTGTATGTCATCAATGTTTTTACGTAGAAAATCTATTTTGTTATTGACTGGTTGACTGCCAGATTGGCATTCAATTAAAATTTTACTTAAATCTGTATTTGTCTTGTGTTGTCTAAGCTTTTCCAGCCGTTCTGTGACTTGATTTGTTGTTATAATAGGACGTTCATTAAGCTTTTCCATAATGGCATAAACGGCTTCTTCATTTGACTTGGAATTTAACGCTATTTCATCACTTGTTGCACATGTATCCTTTTCCCAAGTTCGTTTGATTCCTTGCATTGCTATTCGACTTACAGATATATGTTCTTGCTTATGTTCAGAAAATATGTCCTCTGTAAAATGCTCCGGATTGAGGCCGTCAGCGATTATACTTTCAAGCTTTTTATTTCGTAAGTAGTTGAGTATATCAAGCTCAATTTCGCTGATTAGATTAGGTGTCTCTACTACGGTTATTGTATTGTCTAATGAGGTTTGATCTTGGATTGTGTTTATCTCTTTATTTATCATTTGGATTCCTTGGTTTTAAATTGTTTTTCTTCTTTAGACCAATCAAGTAATGTTGCAAAAAAATTAGTCAAAACCTTTAACTCTTCTGATGAAATTTGGGTTGGTTGGTTTTGGGGCTTACTACTATTCTCCTTTACTTGCATCAATAACCTCCTCAAATTTGCTGATAATTGCCTGATCTATTAATTGGGCAACACTTTTATTAATTGGATGAAATATACTTATGTTTTGATTGGAGATTTTTCGCGTTGGATATGTTAATCTTAGGTCTCCATTAGGTCGGGTGTAAATTCCGATCGATCCGAAATAAAAACTGTCGTTAAAGACGCAACTTGCGAAACCTACAAGGCCGTCCTTAGGTTTGATTGGAATAATTTGAACATCGGTTACTCTGTCTTGCATTTTCAATCACCTCTTTGCTTAGTCTTTTTATATTGGTGCAAAAGCTTTTGTTGTATTATCTATGAGGCAATTATGAAGATATAAAGTAGTCCCGAGTCGGGTTTGCGGGATTCTAAAAAATGATTGAAATAAAAGGGGAATTGCAATTTTGCTCGGGAAGAAAAATGCAAAAAAATGAAATTGGTTTCATCAGAATTCAGAATTAAATTTTTATGAAACCAATGATTTATTCGACGATTATACGATATTCTATTGTATAAATAAAAATCAAAATAAAAAGTTATAAAAAAAATAAATAAATTTAATTATTCAAACTTATAACATAAATTAGGCGTGGCAACTTTGTTTTTCAGTTGCAATATTTTTGGATATCTTTCTTTTTCACCCGTAAAAATGTCATTGAGCTCTCTAAGATGTGCCCTAGCCGTAGTTACTTGGTCTCCGTCAAGCGATTTTTCGGATGAACCTGTAGCTATATTGTAGATACACCTTAAATCAAGGGATTTAAGAGAATCCCATTTTTTTGATATAAAATTTAACAATAAAACAGGGCCCTTTTCTGCTATTAATCCACGTTCAATTTTTTTACCATTAATTGTTAAAATCATATTCTGGCTATCCCAACGCAATTTGAAGATCTTTTTTCTAGCAGCTAGACTTGTACCTTGCGATTTGGTCTGCGCTAGGAATAGCTTGCCCTGAGCATAGTAACAAAGGCTGTACATATAATCTACATAAATATTAAGAATATTAGGTACAAAATTTTGAGATCGCATTCTTGGATCAATTCTTGGATTTGTTGCTTGGTCAAATATATTGCTTAGAATAGTTAGATCATTGCAATAAGAATAATGCCCAAGCTTTTTTAGTATCTCTGTTCTCTCCAGAAAGGCTTTTCTATTATAAATGGTATGGAAATCTGCAAGTCTATCATATTTAAACCATTCTCGCGTTACCAGTAAACGATTAAAATTATCTAATTCAGCATTCAAGCGATTTCTATTTATTTGAAATATCGCCACTACTGCTTTTTGTTCGTTATTATATTGTATCTGTGCATGCTTTTTTAAAAATTCCAGTAGTTCGGGGTTGTTACTTTCAAGAAAGCAATTAATTATATTGTTAAACATAATACATTGAGCATCAAATAAACTTAATGTTAATGTAGTTCTGTTTTTAAATATCTCTTGCTTATAAATGCTACTTGGAAGAATAACTTTTTTACTTTCGATTACTTCTATTGTGGCGTCGAAAATCGGCCAAAAAAGGTTGGTGGTTTCTTTTAAAACCGGTGTTATCTCTTCGCAATCACGATTGCTATCTTCTATGAGGCTTGATCTCACGGATTGCAATAACGGGTTTTTACCAAATTTTTCTGTGAATTCGTATATTGATGGTCCACAATTTGCAATATCATTAAATTTACTTGCTCGATCACATATGGAAAATAACTCGTCTAATAAAATTTCTTCAGCTGTTAACATTTTATACCTCTTCGATACATCTTTGTTGATTTAAAAATTACCAGAAGAACGCATTATAACAGATAGATTTTTAAAAAAAATCAGTGAAGTTACAAAATTAATGCAAATTTAGCAAGTTGAGTAGTTAACGGGACCAATAAGATCTTGAATTCTGTCTGGCATAAAAATATCAAGGATAAAAGTTCTATCAGCATCCTGCTCGGGGAGCCATACTGCATTCTACGTGGCTACAAATGGCAGGCCATTCTGGTTGATCACTCATTTATTTAATGTAAGATTCTAAACTGAAAAGTTCAATTTTTTAGGAATAAAGGTGGTATTGATTTATCCTGATAATTCAGTTCTTCAAAGTATAATGAGAAATTCGAAAGTTCATGACCTTTTGTATGATTGGAGTGTTAGGGAATTTGGAATTTCATGGGAATTTATCCAATCAAATTATTTATTCCTGGAGTACATTGGGTTCCACAAAAGTCATTTAGAAATTCCCAAATCTCTTTTACTCATAACACCGCCTTCTGATTTTAAAAACATTAAAAGTATTACTCCGAAAAACATTAAAGATCATGAAGTAGTACAGCTTGATGGTATATATGTGGCTCACTTTAAAATTCTTCAAAGTCATATTAAGGAAAAACTTTTAAAATTAGAAGATACAATTAAGAAATTGTATAAAAATACTGAGCTTAAAAGTCCAAATAATGAACGATTGGGTGCCTCATCTAATAATTTAGCACATGCTTGTTTTGGCCAAATCATTGCATTATTGAACACAGATTTTCCAGAGTTTGTCGAAAATTTATCACTAGACTTGGCCTGGGATGTTTTTTGTGGAATTTCAATAAAAAATTTAGATGTCGCAACGCAAAGATATAGACAGTTTGTTTTCTGGCTTTATGAATTATACGACCAGTATAAGATAGTGTTTCCTTTCGCGAAAATAATAGACGACCTATTTAAAAACCATGACATCTACCTAAAAAACTATGAGGACATGGTTGATGCCGAATTGTTAACATATGCTATTTTGGGCAGACCTGTGCAGCTAGAGCAGAATAAACCCGTTGTGGCATTGACTTATGACGATCCAATTAAAATGAAAAACAGAAAAGATCTCGGCGTAAAAATTGTTTTTGAGTTTGAAAAAAGATTAAAAACGATTATTAGAAAATCATCTGGCAAGATCTATTGTCTAGACAGAGAAAATCAGGGAATTCTAGAAATCATAGACATAAGTGTTCCAATTTGTATCTAACATGGACAATTTTCTTTTAAGAACTACAGTTTGTCCTCTGTCTTTGTCAAAATATCTATTAGTAATAACAAAACTTCATATTGAATTTTAGCAAAAAAACCTAATTAATTGCAAATTAAAATGGATAAAAATGACCCGTTGTATATTTATTTCATTTGTAATTAATCACCCTTTCCCCCCCCCCCCCCCCAGTTTTATAAAGGTTTTTGAATAGGGTAAGCTGAATATCGTTGCAAGATGTTTTATTATTTTTTAGGGGGTTATATTTAGGGGGTTATATAATGAGTATTCGAATTCCATTAGCCAAGACGAAGCAATTATTCATGTTGGTTTGTATGCTAGGATGTTTAACTACTTTAGCAGCACAGAACGCTTGGACTCCTGTTTTGCCAGAAGAATCTGAGTATAGGCGTTTAATGCAGAATTGTGATGCAATAACTGAGAATTTTGCATACAGGAATAGCCTTAGGTCAAGTTCATATTTTTGCGCTATTTTTTGGTATCTTAAAAACATTGGTACTCCAGTCTCTTTAAGAGCATTAAAGGCACAGATTGCTATGGGTTGCATTCCAGCTAGCTACTTAAACAATATATAGCCATAGAAGATTACAAATTATTAGGGGGTTATTATTATGAAAATGAAAAATCTTTTTATTTTAATTTTGATATGTAGCATTTCAGGATCGTTTGTTATTGAGAAAAAATGCATCGCAGTAATAAATCCTGAATATCAATCAGAGTATAACAAGCTGAAACAGCATTTAATTGAAATTGGAGAAGAAATAGCTACGGATACTTACATTGCTAGATACCTCGAAAAAAGAGGAACTCCTGCAGCGCTAAAGCTTCTCAATGATGCTGTTAATTTTGATAAATATTGCAACAATGTTCTTAAATCAATGGAAGCAGGGAAATATGTGGAAGCTATAAATTATTTTAACCTGGCAATTTCATTAAAATTCGAACATGCCCATCTCTCATCTGATACATCTTCCCTTGCAGGTTTTCAATATCTATGGGAAAGACGAGGGACAGCATATTTTGAGACGGGGAATTTTTATCAAGCAATTGATGATTACACAGTAGCAATAAGTATGGATCCTCTAAATGGATTTTATTACCTTGAAAGAGCGTTGGCATACAGCAGAATAAAGAATATCGCGGTAGCAATGAATGATGTAAAATTAGCAGCATCATTAGGTAATGTTGATGCACAAACGATATTAAGTGGTAAGAAAATCTAAAATGGTCGCCGCTGAGAGTGTAGCCAAAGAGATTGAGCGGTTCATTCAAAATGCAATTGATGGCAATTAAAAATAAAAATCTTTATTTTTTTCACGAACACACCAGGCGAAGAAAAATTTTTCTGGAGTGTTTTGTTATTAAGCTTCTTTGTTAAGTTATCATTGAGCGATTTTTAATTAAAAATCTTAGTCAGTAGAAAACTTTTATTCTGGCGAATCCTGGTTTGATTTTTAACCCCAAATGTGTATGTATCTGTTTTCCTGATTAATAATGGGCAGTAAATCCAAATACTGCTTCATCCGTTTCCAGTTAAAAGTTCGAAGTGGGGTTGGTTCAAATAATAAAATCAGTTTTTGATTTTATACATTCGGAATAATTTGAATATG
>CAZMQG010000034.1:0-6192 GCA_964568625.1 uncultured Pseudomonadota bacterium
TAAAGTTATTAAATTTACACTTAACCAGTGGTCTTAATTCAGGGTAGTACTATAGGGAATGCTTTATTAAAGGTACAATCTTTGATCAAAACATGTTTAATGGTTCCCAGCTTACTGTCAGGATTGCGTTTATCAACTTCAAAGTGTATGGCTTTTTTCTGAGCATCCGGATGATTTCTCTCAAATCGGTTATTGATGAATGCTATGCTGTCAAGTACAGCACCGTCATTGACATAAAGAGCCATTCCTCTATCACACTCGATTATGTCATTGTTTTCGAAGGTTATATTTTTCATTGATTCTGATCTGGTCTCTGTACCAACCTTCAGAGCTGATTTTTTAGTCAGAAAGACACACCCTCGAACGATTACATTTTCAACATCTGCACCCAAACCATTTTTACCGGTTACTTTGACAGCTACATTATCATCACCACAATACGCAAAACAATTTTCAATCAATACATTACTTGATGCATCAGGATCAAAACCGTCGGTGTTTGACAGATCAATATCATTCAACAGTTTAAGGTTACGCAGGATTACATCATTGCACTTTATTATCTGGGTGTTCCAGGACCCGGGATCCTTTAAAATCAATCCTTCGATTCTAACGTTCTTTGATTTTACTGCAAGTATCAACCTTACTCTGCCATCATCTCCGAAATTTTTTCTTAAAGTACTGCCGTTACCATCAACTATTCCTGATCCTGTAATTTCTATATTTTCTACTTCGTTTAAATAAATAAATCTTCTGTTTTCTACGTAATCAGTTGGAAAATATGGTTTAACTGATGTAGTATCAGAAATTAGCGTAGCACCTCTGGCAAACATGATTTTGGAATTGCTTTTAGGAAGCAATTGTCCTGATTTATAAATTCCCGGAGGAAAGTAAAGTATTTTACCTGAACCGGATATTTCATTCAGTGCCTGCTGAATTTTAATTGTTTCATTAGTTTTTCCCGTCGGATCAATATTGTATTTAGTTACTATGTTAAGCAACTGGATATCAGAGGTATTTATAGGTTTTTCGGCAAAAAGAAAGATTTTTATTGAGTCGTTAATCCTAATGAGAAATTGTCCGGGTTCTGAAAGTTTGACGCTAAGAGTCTTATTGTCAATTAAGTTGAATGGAATTAGATCACTCTTTGGACTGATTTCAATGGATGAGATAATGAGATTTGAAATCAAAGTCAACGTTGAAGGTTTTTCAAGGTCAAATGAAGAATAGTAGTATTTACTGAATTTGTCTACTGATATAGTCTTTTCCGTTGTCTTAATTTCGAACTGAGGTTTCTGTCCATATGTTTGAATAAAGGACAAAACACTAATTATTAGGATGAGTGATCTTTTAATACTCATTTCCGTTGCAATATAAATCAGATCAAATGTAGGATTTTTTGGTTGGTAAAAATATTGATCAAGTCTGCAGGTCTCAAATTTTGGACGCGAGTTGCTTGTAACGGCCCGGCTGTTGAGGGAGTAAGCGTCCCCGCGTCCTCGGGGTGGCGCACTTTTTGCCGTCTTTGCCTTCCGTAGCCTTCTTTGAGAGCCGTAGCCTCGGCGAAGGCTCTGGCGAAGGAGGTCCAGGTACAAGGTAAGTTCGGTGCCGGTATCCAGTCACGATATTAACTTGTTTAATTGCGAGCGGAACATCCCGATAGCTATCGGGAGCAAAAACCGTGACAGCCTGTCCCGCCTCAGGCGGGAAGCTTATGAATTATACTGTCCGTGTTATAGGCAGGGATTTATTTTAATAATTCAGATTATATTTTCAAACTAAGATTGAAAACAGCAGTTTTAAACTAATCTTTAGTGTCTTTAATCCAAGGCATTTTAAAGATTAATCCGACAATCATAATTCCGATGCCAATCCATTTCCAGAATTTACTTGTTTCAATTTTAAGTGTTTCATCAAAGCTGTTTGTTAAAACAACTAGAGGGCACCAACGATCAGGAAAAATCCACTGAGAAGATCAAGATGTTTTTTGTGATTTTCATTTGAGTAGAATTTGGTTGTTAAGAAATTGTCATTTATTGTCTAAGTTCTAAGTTATGAAGGGCCTTGCCTATAACGAAAAATTATAACCGCCGTTGCTTTTTTTGTGGGTTTCAAGGCACAAATTTTCGGGTTCGCACAAAAGTAAATTGCTTGCAGAAACTTTCGGGTTTGCACTTCTGCCCACAAAAAAAGCAATGGTCGGTTTATAATATGTTAGCAACTTATCTTTTAAATCCATTAAATTCATTATTTAAACAGCCTAATTGTCTTGAATTTCTGTCATTCGCTCCGTGAAAATCTGAGCCGTATGTAATATTTAATCCACAATCAATTGCAAAATTATAAAAAATTTTATTCAAACTATTTGCTTCGTCAATACTTTCGTAAGAATGCATCTCAATACCCCAAAGTCCAATATTTTTTGCAGTGATTAATTTAGATTTATACTCTTGTTCGTGCTTGTAAATTTCATTAATATCTTTATTAAATTGATATGCAGGATGTGCCAATACAGCGTAACCACCATCTTTGTTTATTAATTCAATACATTTTGAAAAATCTGGTTTTGCTGATAATTCGTTAAACTCTTTGTTATTAAAAAAATCATTTTTAAAATGCTGATAATCGTTATAGGAATGTGGAACATTTTTATCGTTAAAATATTTAAAAATATCGGGTTTTGTTAGGGATATTTTTTTATAAATTGATGATTGACTTGTTTTTCCAATTTTATTTTCTATTAGTTCAATTATATCCAAATCTGGGAAATTATATATATTTTTAGCCTTTTGTAATGACAATTCAACAATTTTTCGTCTTAAATTTTGAAAGTATAAAATATAATTTTTTGTATTTTCATAATTTCCATTTGGAAAATAACCTAACAATTCAGATTTAAAACCATATAAACTATCAATAAAATCAATCTCTATTGCGGGTATTCCTACAATATTGTTTTCCCTTGTTGATTTTATAAAATCATCAACACCTTCAAAAGTATCGTGGTCTGTTAATGCAATCATTTCAAGCCCAATTTTTTTTGCTTTTTTAACAAGTTCGTCAGGCCAATATAATCCATCTGAATATTTTGAGTGAAAATGTAAATCTGCTTTCATTTCTGTAAAATTCTAATTTTTATTGATGAATTTTCATAAATATTGTTATTCAATCTCTTGCAATAGTTGCTAACGTTGAGTATAAGCGTAGTGCGGGATTTTAATGCACTTCACTTCCAAATCACACCAATATTTCTTTAAAACTAATTTGTTTATATTTAGTACATTGCTCCGCATTACGCTTATACATTGTTAGCCATTGTTTATGTATGTTTCTTTTCTGTTATCCAAAATTTATGGTCTTTATCAAGAAAAACAATGTAAAAGACATTATCCTCTATATAACCAGCAATTCTTTCTTTCCCTTGAATAGAAATAACGGCCCACTTAACTCCATTAGGGATATGTTTTGGTTGCTTAAAATCTGATTTCGTTGGAAAATCATCATATATAGTTAATATCCTATTTTGTTGAGCTTCTGTAACTGTAAATGAGGTTAGCTCTCTTAACCTTTTCATTAATTTTGATAATATTTTATCCTTTTCCCAATCTTCAAAAGATTGACCTTGATTTACATCAAAGTCTTTTAAGCTAAAAACAATTAATTTTTTAGGCTCTCCTGACCGATAAGCTAAACCTTTCCTTTTTCTGTGCAATTTACTCATCGGTCAATAATTTAGTAATACTATCTTTTATTTTAAAGTATGAAGTTGCACCATATTTACCGTTGAGATAGTTTTTAGAGAAAGAAGAGGTTTTTCTAACACTTTCAGCTTTGAAATCAGCCAATGAATACAGTTGCGAAGCACCAAATTGATCTTTTTCAATAAACCAAATTTGATCTCTTCTGAATATATCTTTATCTAATAAATTTACATCGTGAGAAGAAAATAAAAGCTGAGCTGATTTATTATTATATTCATGGAATAATTTAATGAGATTTTTTGTCAATTGGGTATGCAATCTGGAATCTAATTCATCAACTATTAAAATCTTTCCATTTTTTAAAGTATCATACCAAGGGCCAAGCAGGTTAATAAACTTTTTGGTTCCTTCCGACTCTTGTTTTTCAAAATCAAAAGGAATCGTGTCAACTAGTAGATTATTGTTATCATATTTTTTATGCCAAGTTGATAATTGTATTTTTTTAGTTTTGTCTCCCTTTAATTTTTTAAGAGCAACAATAAAATTTTTTAGTTTCTCATCATTTGTTTCGTCAACTATCTTTTCAAGCTCTTCTTCGTTAAAATCAACCTCTTCAATAGTAATATTCGAGATCTCCAAATGATTTAAAATTAGAGATAACCATTTATTGAATTTGGTATCATTTTTTAATTTATGAATGGTATATAACCCATATCCTTTATCGTGAATTCCACTAATAAAATTAACATTTTTAAACCATTCAATAATTTTATTCGAAATAGTTCCGTTGAATTGAGCAACAAGACTTAAAAAAAGTACATTATCTCTTGTTTTTGTTTCTAAATTTAATCCTTCTTTAAATGATGTTTTGTTGATTTTATATTTATTTTCCTCACGAATAAAAAGTGGTGTTTCTTTTGTGGAAGTATAGTATAACCATTCTTTTAAAATTGAATTAGCACCGATTTCAAATCCGTATTTATATTTTGTGTTTTCACAAATAAAGACAACTTCAAAAAGTGAAGCTGCATTTTCAGTTTCAGTATTTAATAGGAATTTTTCGGTTTGAATGGAAGAGTCTTTTTCTATTAGTGCATCTCTAAAAGAAGACTTCACCATTTCTTTCATTAATTGCAGTCCTTTTACTAGATTACTTTTTCCACTTGCATTATTACCGTATACAACAGCTGTTTTAAGTATCTTTTCTTTACCCAAATTAATAATATTTTCAGGTTCGTGCTCTTTAAATGATTTTACACCTATCATTGAAAGAGAATTGTAATCTCTAAAAGATTTATAATTTTTAAAGTTATATTCTAACAGCATTGTCTTTTTATTTAAAATTTGTGCAAACATAATACATAAACGCGTAAAATGCAAACATATTTCATTTTATTGGTTAATGCTTTCCGAATAAATGAAAATATGAAATCTGTTTTCATATTTTAGTTTTTACTAAATAAAGGCTAACGGCCCGGCAATATGGGGAGGTTCCCGATAAATCGGGACAAGTCGTGTTACCCGACACAGCAACCGGGCAGAGTCCTGGTACCCCGTCCCGAGTACTCGGGAGGGCCACAAAACTGTCACGCCGCGCCCCGGCGCAGCGAAGCGAAGTCGGGGGTGCAAGGAGGGTTTGGCGCGTGTTTTTGCCGTCATGGTACAAATTTTATTGAGCATTACGCGTGTCGCGCCGTGCCCCGCAGAAGCGAAGCGAAAGCGGGGGTACAAGTTTAATCGGAGCCAGAAAACTGTCACGATGCAGGATTTTAATTGCGTGCAGATGCGCGTGTCCGGGTGCAAGAACCATTACAAATCTGTCTTAGGAGCAGGAGCAAAAGTTGAGGAGCGCAGCGACGAAACCCCGCCCTGGCGGGGCAAAAACCATGACAAGCTTATTAAACATACCGACCGTGTTATGGTTAGTGTTTTATTATTTATTAAGTCCTAGTTTTCTGAGTAGATAGTTGATGAGACTGAACTTGGATAAATTACCGCTTAAAATCTCTGGATTGTCTCTAAGCAGCTTTGAATAGTACCAAAGATATTTTTCTGGTTTATTATTAAAGTCCACTGAATTGAATAGCTTTTTCTTTGGGTCAAGATATTCAAGGTCGTAGCTTTTATAGAATTTATGATCGAAATCTTTCAATGTTTTTGTCCCCATCTCAAGTTCTGAAATTGCCCTTTTTGTTTTAATGACATACACCCAATATCGACCGTCATAAGCTATCTTTATTATAAGATCTCCTTTTACATAATCTGATTGCATTTCACGGCCATCGTTATATTCAAATGGACCTTTGAATCCAAGGTTTGGTAAGAAATCGAAATAATTACCTGTGTTTGCTACCATTGATAATCAGCTTTATTGTGGCGAATGAGCAATAATTGTTATTTCTTTTATTTAGTAGGGATGTCTCATGCATTAACCATAACGTTTGACAATATAGCCAGTAAGGGATTGCGAGTGAATCACTGTCAAGTTACA
>CAZMQG010000035.1:0-5242 GCA_964568625.1 uncultured Pseudomonadota bacterium
ACGGCGGATACAGACGCAGCACGCAATCCGGCACGTTTTATACCCGCGAACGTTACCGCCCATTTAGAAAACAGTACAGGTCATTGAGCAAATCGACTGAAACATAACCGTAAACAGTTGCTTTTGAATTAAGACAATCAGCTCTATCAACAAGTTCATTATACCTGTTAAATTTCCGAATTAATTTACTTCTGTTAATACTTACCATTGATCCTTTTTTGTTGATAATAGCAAGTTCCATACTTGAATAAATATCAACTGGCAACGATTGGCGTGGTGTGCAATAATGTGTACTGCTTCCCTGAATTGATAGAAAGTAATTACCAGCTTTTACAGCTTTCAGCATTCTGTATTCTTCTGTACTAAATGCTTTTTCTTGTTTTTGAAGTTCTTTAATAAGTTCCATATTGTTTAATATTAATGATTTATAAATAAAAACGGGCGGTAACACCGCATAAAACCAATAAAGGTTGTGTCGGTAATTTCGGCATCGTAGCCCGTTCAAACTGTTGTGTATTTTGATAGTTCATCTCTCGCATTCCTTTACTGGTCTTATGCAAAACGTTATGGTTCATTCCCCACATTAGAGTAACCAATTAATTTTTCAAGCTAACGAGTGTGGCGCTCCTAATTAGGTTTCTGCTAAATTTGGGGCGACTCTATGTAAGGCCGTTTCTTGCAATGGTACATCATAGTCCGTGCGTTCATTCTGGTTGAAATGTAAAAGCCCCAGAAGTTCAGTTTCCAGGGCTTGTAGATAATTTTAGTGGTGGCCCGCATAAGCGAAGACCCCGTTCAGAATAATATTCAGTATCAAAGATACATTTCCTTAGAGTCATTTAAATAACTAAAACAAGTTTTTATTATGACAAGGAAAAAGAAAATGGAGTTAGACATTATCAACCCCAATGCTGCAGGGATTGATGTAGGAAGTCGATCGCATTATGTAGCCGTTGGCCAATCGCTCGAAGATGTAAAGGAGTTTGGGGTTTATGCCGAAGACTTGAAAGCCTTATGCGAGTGGTTGCTATCCTTTGGGATTACATCTGTAGCCATGGAATCGACCGGTGATTATTGGCAAAACTTATATGCTGAGCTTATGAAGCATGGTATTGAGGTAGTATTGTGCAATGGAAAATTTACTAAGCATGCCAAGGGCAAAAAAACAGATGTGAAAGATTGCCAGTACATACAGAAGATGCATGCATTAGGATTGCTCACAAGTAGTTTTTTGCCCGATGAAACTACAGAGAAATTGCGCACCTATTGCCGGCAGAGGAAAAATTTAATAAGCTCAGCTTCCGGGGCTTGTCGCAAGATGCAAAAATTCCTGAAGTTTTTGAACTTTCGGTTAGATGTGGTGGTAAAGGATGTTTGTGGCCTTACCGGATTAGCCATTATTGAAGATATATGTAAAGGCAACCTTGACCCAGAATCCTTATCAAACCATCGGCATTACAACTGCCGCAAATCAAAAGAGGAGATAGCCAAGGCGCTCCATGGAAATAACAGAGAAGATTACTTGTTCGGGTTGAGGCAGGAACTGCAAGCCTACAAATTCTTTCAAAAGCAGCTGGAAGCATGCGATAAGGAAATCGAAAAATTTATATCAGAGGAGTTGAAAAAATCGCCAGATAAAAGAAATTTAAAAACAACTGAAAAGCCCCACAAAAGGCAGAACAAAAATGCCATCTCCATAAAAGATTTCAACCAAGTGGCATTCAAATATTTTGGAGGGGTAGATTTAATGGCAATTGAAGGCTTAAGCCATGCTACAGTATTGGCAGTAATGAGTGAAATTGGACCTGATGGGTTCATGAAATTTGGCACTTCAAAACAATTTGTTTCATGGGCAAGGCTTGCCCCCAATAATAAAATATCTGGGGGAAAGTTGCTCAGCAGCCATATCCCTAAGGGGAGCAACCGGTTAAAAATTGCGCTCAGGCAATCAGCCAATGCCATCGGCAACCTGAAGGATACCCATCTGTCAGATTTCTTTAAAAGAGTAGCATACAGAAAAGGCAGACAAGCAGCAGTAAGCGCAACAGCAAGAAAATTGGGGGTAATAATTTGGACTATGGTTACAAAAAAAGTACCTTACAGGCCGGCAAATGAATACCTGTTCCTTGACCAAAAACGAAAGCTCGGATTGGCAAAAAGAATTCAAAAACAAATGGTTAAATTTGATATAAAACCGGAAGAAATTGGAATTGGCAACTGTCTGATTCCCAGCTACAATTTTTGACGTTAGTCAGAATTGCGAAAAGTTAATTTTTTAGTTACCGTTCTTTGACATTTTACCGGTTTTTGAAAAATGAAATTCTGAAACGAAAATCAGAATAAATCTAAAATCAGATTTTTAAAACCAATACAACAAAAACCGGGTAAAATAATGAAAAATGGTTTTTAGCATTTTGACCGCATTTGTCATGAAATTTGTGAGGGGCAAATTTCGATGCCAATCCCGCTCTGGCTTTTTGGCAACCTGAAAGCTTTAACGCCAGAAAAAGCGGGATAGCTCACGAAATTTGCAAAAACCTGATTTACAAATTTACATGCCAAATGCTGCTGCAGAGCCGATTAGATGATGAGCGCAACACACCATAACAGCGGCTATAGGCAACGGCCTGGTGAAGTTGCAACTTTGGAAATGATTTTGTAATTTTAAGGGTATGATTTTTCAAATGAACATTTTAGTCCGAAGTCCGGCCGCAGCCCATAGCCGCAGAACGTTACAAGCAAGCCGAAAAAAGACACAGACACAATGACAATGAAATTTTTGCTGCATAAAGACAAAGAAGAAAAAGGAAAAGCCAGCCCACAAAAGCAAGAGTGTGGCTGCCCTTCCCTGCAACCTTCCCTTCGCAGCCACACACATGCTTTTTTCCTTGCCCACTCGAAGCAGGACAATAATAATGGTGAAGGCGACCACCCAAAGAGGAGCCAAAACAAATAAATCTTTAATCGTATGTACAACGAACAGTTAGAAAAATTAATTGAAATGGCTCTTATGGATGGAGAGCTAACAGAAAAAGAAAAACAGATTCTTTTCAAAAAAGCGGAAGCATTTGGTGTTGACCTTGATGAGTTTGAAATGGTGTTACAAGCAAAATTGTTTGAAAAACAAAAAAGTGATAAGCCCGTTTCTGCTGCACCTAAATCAGATAAGCTGGGAGATGTTAGAAAATGTCCTGCATGTGGTGCAATTGCAGAAACCTTTGCAACTAAATGCTCCGATTGTGGAACAGAATTTAGAAATATCGAAGCTTCTCAAAATATCATTAAATTTTTTGAAAAACTTGATGATATTGAATCTAATAGAAAAGACAATATATATGAAACAAGTAATACTAATAGTTCGATTGGCATAGGTACAATAATAAAATGGCTATTTTTTTGGTACATTCTTTTACCATTAAAAATTGTAAGTTTTTTCATTAATAAATCAAAGCCTGCAAAGTGGTCAACTACTGATTCACGAAAAGAGGAATTAGTTCTTAATTTTCCTGTACCTGCATCAAGGGAAGAAATATTAGAATTTTTAATGCTTGCAACGAGCAGAATTAATTCTAATACATATTTTAATGCATTTGCAGAAGAAACTAAGTATAAGGACACTTGGAATAAAATTTGGTTAAAGAAGATAGAGCAAATTTACTCCAAAGCTTCGTTAGCGATGAAAAATGATAAAAAGTCTCTAGATGAAGTTAACAGATTTGCTGAAAATGCAAGACTGATTGTTAAAAGCAACAATAAGAAAGTTCTACATATTGCGTTAGGATTCATTACTTTAATTGCAGCACTTATTATTTGGGGCATTATCTCAAGCTAAATCGACGATAATAATTTAAATCAACAGAAAGAACTAAAAACAAAAGCAGAAACCTTTATAAAAGCGGGAGAATATGATAAAGCAGAACAAATAATTACAACGTTAGAGAATGAATCTTTTATTGTTGAGTTAAAAAGTAAAATTCAGTTAGAGGAACTTTCCAAAAAAATAGATGCACTTGAAATTTATCTTGAAAAGAAAGAGTATTCGAAACTAAAGCTAGAACTTGAAAAAATCACATGGACAAAAAACAGTAAAGATTACAACACTAATAGTATAGAGAGGGAAAGTTTCAAAATTTTCCTAAAAAAGAAAGAAGCTATTAACAATCAGCTCCCAGAAAAATATAAAATTCAAATTGAAAGCAAGTATTCATTATAAAATAGGGCAATATGAGTAATTCTGAAGATAAGCAATTTGAACTTGAGAGTCAATTGCACGAGCAATATACAATTAATAATAATGCGAATGTAGGAAGTTTTGTAACATTTCTTGTTGCATTGTTGGCGTTGTTTGGTTTCTTTGGATATGTTTTTGTGTATTCCTCAAATGACTTTTCTTTGAATGGAAAGTTAATTAAGGATGGTATAATGACCTTAGATGTGTTTTTGCTTTTTTCAATTATTGTAATCGGTATGTTGTTTTTCTTATCGTTGGTTAGCTTGCAACTTGGCTATTCTAGTAGAAGTAATCAAATAATCATAGATAGAATAAGAAACAGATACTTTGATAAGAATAAACAGATAATTTTCGGGAAAAGCTACAACCCAAAAAGTAAAACTTGGAATAGTTTTGTGCAAGATTATTTTAATTTGTTCTATTGGCTATTCTTTTCTGGGCAAATTCTAACGATTATATTTTCTTCTTATAAAATCATTCAGGATATTCATTTTGAGTACAAATTAAATTGGTTATGGTTAATATTTACTGTAATCGTCTTTCTGATTCAGATATTGGCAATATTTTTCTCTATCTATTGCAGGAGTTGGTATTTTGTAAAATACTGTTCCGCATTTGAAAAGGCTATTGTCGAAAAAATGATTAAAGAAAGTTGTTGCATTGTAAGGTGCATTTACAAAGGAAAATTCAGTAAAAATCATTAAAATTAAAAAATATGGGACTATTCGGAAACAAATCAGAAGGCGGATTAATGGATGTAATCCGCTGTGACGAACAAGAATATCTTGTTTGGAAGTGGCGACCTTCGGGAGAAGCCAATTCAACAAAAAGAGAAAATGCAATTCGTTGGGGCAGCAGTTTACGTGTAAAGGACGGTGAAGTTGCTGTATTTGTGTACAAACAAAAAGACGGAACAATGCAAGATTTTATAGTCGGCCCTTATGACCAAACTATAAAAACAGCAAACTTTCCAGTGCTTTCAAGCATTGTTGGTGCTGCTTTTGGCGGTGC
>CAZMQG010000036.1:0-5081 GCA_964568625.1 uncultured Pseudomonadota bacterium
AATTTTATAACATCGCTTCTTATTTTTATTAATTTTGTTAGCAATAGTTCCAAAACTAAATGGCGTTCGATCTTTTTGTTTGATGTTTGTATAGGGTTACTTACTGCAAATTCATTGATTACTTCTTCAAGTTTATTTAAAAAACAATCAACTTCGAGAGGTTCCCCAATCTTTTGCGTTTTATAAAAAGCAGAACTTATTGCCAAAAATTCTTCTGATAGGATTACTTTTTCTGCGTAAAAATTTTGACTCAAAATTTTACTTAAATAATAAGCCTGTTTAGACGATTGTGTAATTCCACATAAGATGTATGAAATAACGGAACTTTGTAGTCTATTGGGTAAACTTCTAAAAATTATAGAGCGAACGGACTTTTCTGTGTACTCAGTCCAAGCCATTGGGACTGGGCCTTTTCTTAGCGATGGGTTATATAAATCAAATAAGTGATCAAGAATGGTAAGCTTTGCTTGCTGCATCTCGACAAAATCAAGCGGTTCTTTGAGTATTGAAAGTCTAGAATCTTCATACGAAACAGAGAGTGCTTCCAAATTTAGACAAGCAAATTTAAACCAGTAAATTACTTCGCTTAATCGTTGCGCATACCAAGGTGCATTATCTAATCCAATAATTCCACCATTATTAGCAAGATTTTTAATGTAAGCGATCTCGTTTTTAATGTAGAGCTTTAGATTGTTTAATTCTGTCTGATTTAATAAAGCCGTACGATTCAAAAATAGATAGTTATCAAAAATTGAATTGAACTCTTCTGTTATGGCATTGAGTCTAGTCTCAAGTTCAGCTTTTATTTTACTTTCAGAATTATTCGAGGAATCAATTTGCTCTTGGGCAGGATTAGTGGGTTCTGATGCCACTTGTATATCAACTGGTTGGTTTTGTTTAGTAGTTGGTTTTGTGGTCAAAAGATCAGGGTTATCTGCTAAAAATTGTTCAAGTTCCGGCTCAACTTCTTGGGTGAATATTGGTTTTAAAGTAAGAGCAAAAACTAAACTTGCTACAGATATGTATTTTAATAATTTCATGTAAATTTACCTCCACGAAAAGCAGATTAGTTTAGGCTTTGTTCTGTTATCCCAACACAGCCCAAAAATGTTTTATAGTTATTTGGGATAGTCTTCCACAAATACATATATAATTTTGCATTATTTTTGAGATGTGAAGAATGAGCCAAAATTTGTGTTAATGAATTTTGTAGACGTTCCTTGACGAACATAAATTGGTCAGCATGAGTAGTAATGTCTTGTACAAATTCGCTTAAGAACGATTCTCTAAGCATAATTTTTGCCACAAAATCTTCCTGTTTTTCGCTATCTATTATGTGACCAACTTCGAGCTCTAACTTTGTGATTTGGTCTAATTTTTCTTTAGATATTTTATCTGTGCCTACGGATGCAAAGGCTTTTCGATATGCTTCAAGCATTTTTGCTTTTTCATTGTCTTGACGAATTTGCTTTGCGGTTATTTCGAGTTGTTTTACAAATGTTTTTTGCAGGGAGACTGTTTCATCTAATAAAAGTTCTTGAATTACTTTATCATCAATGTCTTTTACTAGTTCAAGGTTATTTAATTTAGAATCAATTTGCATGTTTAATTCATTTGCATTGCTATCAAGAAGATTTGCAATAGTTTCACGTATTGCCAATTTCCCATCAATTGATTTTTCTACAACAGGCTGAGTAGATGCTTTTTCGATTCTGTCTTCAAGCGTTTTTATTGTGCTTAAAAGCTTGTCAGATGGAGTTCCTCCGGTTCTTTGTTTTGTTTCTAATATAGCATATAGTTTTGCAAGGTTTTGCTTATCTTTTTCAACCGTATTATTGCCATGATTGGTTGCATCTCTTAAATTATTGGTTTCGAGATCAGAAATATTTTTTTGAATTGTCAAAATTTGAACATCAATTTTTGAAAATTCAGATTTTAGTGATTCAATTTTAGCTTGTACTTCATCTGTGTTTTTATTGTACTGTAAAGCTAAAACTTTTTGCCATTTTGCTAGCTGTGAAGTTTTTTCAGTTTTTTGATTTTCAAGTTTTGCTAATTCAGATTTAAGCGAAGTGATTTTTTCCTGACGATTTTGTTCAGCTGATTGTTCTACTGAGGATGCATCAACACTAGAAATAATCGCTTCGATTTCTTGTTTGATTTGGTTGAATATTTGATTACCATCTTGAGATCTAACAAATTTTTCCAAATCAATACGACATTTTTCTTTTTTAGTAAATTTGGCTTTATATTTTGATGAGATTTCATCCGTTTTTGTAAAGATTGCCTTTTTTACTTGAAGGTACTCTTTAAATGAGCTGCAAAGAGTTATTAAGAGTTCTTTTAAAGTATTGATTAATGACATATCTTCAGTAATATATGCTACCAAATATTCGTTATATCTTTGATTGAGAGCAAAGATTAATTTTGGTAATTTTGTTTGCAAGTCGTTTATTTGATTTATTAAGTCTGCTGGTTTATCAGAATTTGCAGACAATGAAAATTCTTCGTAGCCAACCATTGTTTGTGCGAATTTATTATTGGGGATTGATATATCAGCTCTAAATTTTACAAAGTCATTGGCATCAACAATTCCATATCCTTGAGGTTTTATAAAACTGTTGATTTGATCTTGCAAGCTTATATTAGTAGTTTGTGATGGATTATTTATTGCTGTGTAATTTTTGAATTGTTCAAAAACAGATTTTGCCATAGCTTCATCTCTGAAGATAAAGTTTTTAACATGAACAGGCCTCTTTGATGTTTTATTGTAGTCTGCATTGTTAATAAGGACAGTCCACAAGTCATCGATAAATTCAATTAAGCCGAATTTGTTATCCTTCAAAACCGTTTTGAGTGACTCTGGTAGATACGTTGATAGACGTTTATTTCTATCAATAAAATCAATGTCTTCAACTTGACTTAATCTGAATAAGAGGCAAAAGGATTCTTCTATTACTCTGGACCATTCTCCATCTGCCCTAGCAGTGTTGAGTAAAATCAAAAACTTAAAAGTGAAAAGTTGAACGGGATTTAGTTTAAAGTCGATTAACCATTTTAATAGTTCTACATTTTTTGCGTTTTTGTAAAGTTCGTTTTCGACAACGATTCTGGCAAATCCGGCAAGAGTGGCTTTATCTGAATATTCAGTATTGGTTACACCGAATTTGACTGGATTAATTTGTGCGGGAACTGATTTAAGCGGCGTGAAAATATTTCCATGTCCGGCTTGAATGTCAAATGAAACTTCCTGGCCTGCGATTACAAAAACAACTTTATCATTGGTGTAATAATTCAAATTTTTTACAGTTCTTAGAGATGAATAAAATGCATCAATAAGATTGCTGAAATCAAAATCTTGATTTTGTTGCGAGCTCAGTTGCGCACCAGCAACGTTTTTTGTTTCAACAGATAAGAATGCAAATGCAAAAAAGATAGACGCTAAAATTTTTTTGAATCCCTTGTTCATAAATCCCCCGAATTAGTCCTCTAGGACAATAATATAAAGCCCGCCATTACAGTATGGGCAGTATAGCAGGCTGAATTGAGAATTGCAAACAAAAATACGCCAATGCCAAACGGGGTTCTCGTATTATTTCAGTTATAATTTAATGCTTAGATCGGGCTTAATTTTTAAGACAGCTTAGCAATCCATATCAGAATCATATTTTGAGTAAATATTGTTTTTTGGGGTGATATTTTTTGATAAATTTAGTCTAAAGTTTTGTTGACTAAAGACCTTTTTTTCTTTACTATTTACCTAGCAATTGAAATTAATACATCTGGGGCGAATAGCTCAGTTGGTTAGAGCACCTGCCTTACAAGCAGGGGGTCACAGGTTCGAATCCTGTTTCGCCCACCATTGATGTTCTTCTAATTAAATTCTTGAAATACAAAATTGTGTTCCCCGATAGCTCAGCTGGTAGAGCAAACGACTGTTAATCGTTTTGTCGCAGGTTCGAATCCTGCTCGGGGAGCCATTTTCCAGATTTGCTACTTTCCATTATCATCTCAAACGGTTTAGCCAGCTTCAGATCAAGCTTTCCGTCTTTGTAAATGCAGTTCGATGTTACCAAATTTATAAGCTTACGTTTTTGTTCGGCGTTTCGTGTCTTAAACAATCCAGAGGCCTTTTTCGCGAGTTCTAGGATTAAATTTGCGTTCTCCAAGAATGAAGTATCTGCCTTCTGTGTTGCTAATAACTTCATTGATAGTTGTTCTTTTTCCGTCAACCAGGTTGAGGTATGTTGCTTCCAAAACTCTTCGCTAATCTTTCCATCAAGCTTATCCAAATACGCTTGATCTATGCGATTCTGGAGCATTTTTATTTGTTTTTCGATTGACTCTATTGTCTCATTGTGGAATTCAATTTTATCTTGGAAGCTTTCCTTCAAACTTTGTAAAATCATCTTCTGTTGTTCTTCTGTGACATGAATACTATCAAGTAGTTTTTCAAATTCTGCCTCAACCACTTCTTGTTTTATGTAAGGTTGTTTGCACGTACCCTTTTTTTCTGTGCAATGATAATAAATGTACTTGTCCTTTTTAATCTCAGCCGTTAGATAACATCCACAATTTCCGCACTTTATTAAATTGGTGTATGGGAACATTCCCTTATTCGATTTATTCTTGGTTGGTTTCATTAGTTTATCCTGTACATTATAAAACAATTCTTTACTGACGATTGGCTCATGGCTGGCATTTTCATACTTCTTGCCCTTCCAGTAAAAGGACCCGATATAAAATTCATTCTTTAAAATTCTTTCAAGCGTACTGATATGAAAATTTTTACCATTCCTGTATATCATGCCCTCTGCGACTAGTTTTTTTCTAAGCTTTGCCAGAGATTCAACTTCATACGCATACAATTCAAATGCTCTTTTTATAAAACGTGCAGCTTCCACATCCAGGGCTATTACTCTTCGGCCTTTCTCTTCTCCATTGACGTATCCGTAAGGCGCAACTGAAGGATACGTCCCTTGTTCAGCCTTTTCTAGCATACCCTTTTTCGTCTCTTCAGATAGGTTATCAATGTGGTTTTTGGACATTAAAGCTTTTATGCCAAACATGAACTTTTCATT
>CAZMQG010000037.1:0-4977 GCA_964568625.1 uncultured Pseudomonadota bacterium
TTGTCAAAGAACGGTAACTAAAAAATTAACTTTTCGCAATGAACCATAACGGTCGGGGCTTTCTTTTCGTGCGGCCTCCCTGCCTTGTCTAAAAAAAGTATCGTTTCTGTCCACTGCGTTCCTGTCCACGAAGCACGAGCCGCATGAAAGAAAGCCCTTGTTACCAGCAGTTATAATTTTAACTTACTAATCTTTTTGCTCTTTCAAGTATATGGTCGTATGTCAATATTGTCAAGTTATGATAATTTGAATTTAATATTCTATAACTTTCTTTTTGTTCAGAATCCCATTTGTCCGAACGACCATAAATGAGAATACATCTTGGTTTAATTGTCTTAACGTATCCTACTTTTTCAAGAAACTTGATACTATTTGCCTCACGTTCGACTTCATAGATATATTTGGAAGCTTGAGTAATCGCTTTTATCAAATCACTGTGAGGAACATAATTGTCATGGTCTTTCTGGTCCGCCCAAAATTTTAATGTTCCTTCTGGTCTTTTGATTTCGACAATATCTAAGAAACCGTCATAAGCTTGCATTAAAAAATCTGAAATATTAGCTGTGTCAATTGCTCTTTCATCTAATATTTTTACGAATTCTGTCCCAAGAACCCAACTATTGTCCGTAAACCACTTTTGCCAATGAGATTCAGTCAAGTTATCATTAAGCATATTACTAAATTCATCAATTGCTTTAACTTTTGCTAATTGTTGAAAGGCAATAAATAAATCTTCAGGGATTATCTCATGACCAATAATAAAGTCCAAAAGTTCTTGTTTTTCCGGATTTGCAAAAATCGCTTTTAAATGTTCAATATTTCTTTTGTCAAAAGTTTCGTCAAGAGGAATAAATTTTTTTACACCTTCTTTAAAAGGTTCATAATTGTTTTGGAGAAAACTCAATAAAGCACAGAATTCGTCACCTTTCAGAGTCAATTCACTTTTTGGTGATAAGCTTTCTAATTCCTCATAATTCCAAGATGATAATCCTTTTCTTTTCTTATATCGTCCTATTTTTATAGAAACTTCTTCGACTTGGCTATTCGTGTGTAATATTTTCCAAAGCGTTGCTTTAGTTATAGTCAAGGGCCGCTCTGTCAAAACAGAGTGTAAATAATCAATTCCGTCTTTTGATGTTTTTATCTCATTCATGGTTTCAATAATTGCTGGTAACGTCTGCGTGTTTGTTTTGTTTGGGGGATTGGAACTACTTCCTCATCCGTTCGGTATAAAGCTAACAAAAAGCGACGAACTTCTCAAACCGTCCTCTGCCCAAATAAAATAAACACGCTGTTGGCCACCGTTTATATTTGTCTTCCAATCATTTGTTGCAATTTATGTAAAATATCAGGGTTTTCAATATCAACCCAGTTACAATGAAAGTAATCATCAAATTTATAAGTCATATTTTTGGGAATATAAATCCAAATTCCTTCTCGTGCGGCAATTATAAATTTGTCTGCCTGTAATCTTACTGCATAAGATTTTGCCTGAAAATAGGCATCTTGTAACTCTTTTTGGGTTTTAATCTCATATTTTGATTCTAAAATCATTTTAGCAGTTTCTTCTCCACGTGTAGGACACGCCCCAAAGCAATAATCAGGATAATTTCGCTCTCCACGTCCCATTTTAACTGGCATTTGACGTATCCAATCCTTTGGTTTATATTTTATTAGTTCTAAGAAAGGCTCTATTAACCTAATTTCAACATCACGTTCGTCTTTTAAATCATCCGTATCCAGCCGATTTGTTGGCTTAATCAAAGGAAGTACTTCAATATTTTGTCCTTTAGATTTTAAAATGGAAAGTAATTCCAGGTACTCAGAATATTGAATAGGATAACCATTAATTCCTTGCAAGTTACAACGCACTTTTGGATTCTTTGACCAAACAGGATTATTTTCTAAATCCTTTTGTGATATCTGTACATCAAGTTTTATTGGCTTTGAAAGATAAACAACACTATAATAGTAAAAAAATGGATCGGCAAATCCATCGCCAATAACACGCCATATTGAATGAATATAGCTACGTGGCGCTACGCAATACATTACAACAATATCTCCTTTTCTTGAATCTATATTACCTTGCCAATACTCCGTACTTTCATCGGCAGCATTATCCAAAAATTCAAAATCATATTTACTGCCACCTACAAACCAAACTTTTGACGGATTTGGTAATTCAGTATCTTCCAATTCATGCAAAACACTCGGGGCAAAATCATATAAAAAAGCACATAATTCGGCTGGCGTAAAAGTATTTACTTTTCTAAATTCCAATAAAGATTCACATAAATCTACATAATATATCGCCCTTTCCAACCAATCCTTTTTTTTCGGAACTTCAGGAATCGGAATATCAAATTCATTACATATTTTTCGGAATGTATTGAACCCACAGTCTAAAGTGTATGGAAAAAAATATTCTGGAAATGATGAATATAAAACTCTTGAGAAAAATCGAATATCAATAGTCCAATGCTTAAAATTTTCTTTTCCTATAACTTTAAACTCATTAATAAAAATCCCATCGTTTACCCATTTTTTGTAAGTGTTATGTGCATCGTTAATATTGAACCCAAATTTTATAAAATAATCCCTTAAAACCTTATACCAATTGACTTTCGTCTCAACAATGTACTGCCCTAAATTACATTGATATAATTTCTCTAAAATTTCAGGTTTGCAATCGCGGCTATATTCATTATCCGGAAAGTTATAGTTACTCCATTTATCAATACATTCTCGCCCCTTAGCAGAATCCTTATACAAATCCCATATGTACTTATTAAATCTCAATGGTGTAGTATCTTTTTAAATGGTGGCCAACGGTTGCGTGTTTGTTTTGTTTGGGAGATTGAAACAGCGTTTCTATCTCCCAAGAGTAAAGCTAGCAAAAAGTGTAGATGTTTCAAAAAACAACTACACCCAAATAAAATAAACACGCTGTTACCAGCAGCTTTTTATTATACTTGATTTAACAGTCTTGATAGTGCAATTTCAGCCGCTATTCCTTTAGATATCAAATCTATAGTATCTGCAACCATTTTATCAATAATCGATTGTTTAAAACCAAGTTTTGTTGCCATAATTTTACAGAATACGACTTCGTTTTCATCTATCTCTCCATTAACCATCATAACAAGCACCATATCATATAGTTGAGCAATTCTTTCTTGATTTGTATTTGGTGGATAAAACTCGATGCTTTGAGGTCTTTCAAAAATTCGTTTCAACTCTTCAACTTGAAGACCTGCTCTAATGCCAATTTTCGTAATTAAATCCATTTCAACTCTTTCTAAGTTGCCATCAGCACAAGCTAGTGCTACCAAATTTTTTATGTGGCTTAATCTTTTTTTCTTATCACCACTGTCAAAAAGTTCAAGTATTTTCATATTCTTTGTTTTAGGGTTTAATTTAAATACTTAATTTCACTATTTCTGTCATACATGTGAAGTTTTACAAATTCAATGTCATTATTCTTTAAATGTATTGTAAGTCCATAATTAGAGAAAGAATTACCTAAAAAGTCACTTCCAAAACCACGCAGTTGAATTTCATTCGTTGTTCTTTCAATTATTTTCATCTGTTTTGTTGACATTTGAATGTTATCGCCCCAAAGAGGATGATTACCTTCTAAGTTAAAGATTGTAACTAAATAACCTTCATTAAGTTTAAAATTTGGTGTTATTTCGATTCCTCTTTTAGCACCACCATGAGGACCAGCAATATGATTTCCATTTTCATAACGTAAATGGTCGCTTGATTCAAATCTAACCTTTAGGTTACTCAATTTTTTGTTTGCTATATCTTCGCTGATAATTGATAGATTAATAGCAATAACATAACCATAAACAATATTTTGAATATGCTGAAACTTAAGTATCTCTATTTGGTTTTGTTCAACTAAATTCATAAAACGAGTTATGTGCTCTATAGCCATTTTAGGATTAATTTCTTTTAATGAGTCTGCACTTATTAAAAGAATCTCAGCTTTAGATTCAGTTGCAGAAATGAATGTAGTGTTCTGATTTTCTGTAAAATTATTATTGTCTGGTTCTGTTGGTTCTTTAAGTTCGAAATGAACAGCATATCCATCTCCAGTCATACCTCCAAAAGTCAATGTTTCATTTTTACCTTCTAAATCATTTAATTGTTTTGCAACACCTGCTGGTTGAACAAGTCGAAAAGATGTACCATCTTCGTATGCTCCTTGGTAGGTTACTGTCATAAAATCTTCTTCGATTTTTCTTATTGTACTTTTAAAATAAGTTCCATCTTTTAATTTAACAGTAATTTGAGATGAATTTATTTCTATTATTCCATTATTGAAAAACTTAAGTCTCTCATAAATAATCTTATCCTTAGAATAGTTTCCTGGATTAATCTTGTTTAAATGAAGCTTTTTCATATCGTATCAATTAAAGTTGCTGGTAACGTTCTGCGGCTATGGGCTGCGGCCGTATTTTTTGCTAAAATGTTCATTTGAAAAATCATACCCTTAAAATTACAAAATCATTTCCAAAGTTGCAACTTCACCAGGCCGTTGCCTATAGCCGCTGTTATGGTGTGTTGCGCTCATCATCTAATCGGCTCTGCAGCAGCATTTGGCATGTAAATTTGTAAATCAGGTTTTTGCAAATTTCGTGAGCTATCCCGCTTTTCATAGCGTAAAAACTATCAGGTTGCCAATATGCCAGAGCGGGATTGGCATCGAAATTTGCCCTCACAAATTTCATGACAAATGCGGTCAATGTGCTAAAAACCATTTTTCATTATTTACCCGGTTTTTGTTGTATTGGTTTTAAAAATCTGATTTCAGATTTATTCTGATTTTCGTTTCAGAATTTCATTTTTCAAAAACCGGTAAAAATTGTCAAAGAACGGTAACTAAAAAATTAACTTTTCGCAATGAACCATAACGTTCTGCGGCTATGGGCTGCGGCCGGACTTCGGACTAAAATGTTCATTTGA
>CAZMQG010000038.1:0-4957 GCA_964568625.1 uncultured Pseudomonadota bacterium
TGCCGATGTGCTCGAAGGTTGGATTGTTGTAACGCATGGTGTTTCTCACCACATAATCATCGGCGGGAGAGATGATATAGTGCCGCCACGCGGCGTGAAAGTAATATGAAACTACCTATTATGTATTTATTATGTATGTTTTACGCAAAGAATTTGGCCCTCCGGGTCTCGCCCACGACTCGCTTCGCTCATATCGAAGGCTCGCCCTTCGGGAGGTTGATCTAAGGCATGCGATCGCTACGCTTCGGCAACGCCCTCACTGCGTTCGGTGGCGGCCTCCACTACGCTGGTCCTGGTTGTCCTGTTCATCTGAACGGCCGACAGGATTGACTCTCCCGGCCGGTCGCTCCGCTCTCGCTTCGCTATTCCATCCGGTAGGTCAACCGGTCGGCCTGTGAGATCCCAGTCCACCCCCGGCCCCGAAGGGGAGGTATCCTGCTTACTGCCTCTCCCTGGGAGAGGAGGAGCCCGGCCCGGAGGGTGCGAGAGAGGGGGATACTCGCCTATCCCCCGGCGCGATGCAAGGGTGGGAGAGTAGGTAAACAAAATTTAGAGAGAACCAAACAAAAAAATGAAGCGGATTTAAAATTCCAAGGAATTTTATTGTTTTTTATTTCCATAATGGCAATAAAACTTCCTATTGATTTGTAATATTGGACATGCATTACAATTAGGATGTGTCTTGCATATTTCGTTTCCTAGATGAACTAGCTGTGCATGAAAATCGTTATATATTCCAATTTCATGAGGTAATTTTCGCATAAAAAAATTTTGAATTTCTTTGTATTTTGCATCCTGGGATATTAAACCGTATCTAGAGAATATTCTCTTTGTGTATGCATCTACAACAAAAACTGGTTTGTTACATGCATATAAAAGAATGGAGTCAACTGTTTCTTCTCCTAACCCATTGATGTTTAGTAATTTACTTCGAAGATCTAATGTCTCTTCATGTACCATTTCTTGAAAATTACCATCATACTCGTCATAAAAAAAGTCAATAAATCTTTTAATTTTTTTTGCCTTTTGGTTATAATATCTTGATGATCTTATTAGCAGTGCAATTGTGTCAACTTCGCTTTGATGTAACCTTTCGGAATCGAGTAATCCCTCGCTTTTTAAATTATTTATTGCTGTTCTAACATTTTTCCATGATACATTCTGAGTTAATATCGCACCAATGATTACTTCAAAGGGAGTTTTTGCAGGCCACCAATTTCTGTGCCCATACTCAAACAATAAGCGTTTATATATCTCATGAATCATGTCTTCCATTGCCACAACTTTCCTCATTTTAACTTTATAATACAAAAAAACACGTACTTTTCCTATAGTAAGGATATAATGGAGTTAAACTAGCCACAAACCTCATTCGTTAATTAGTCATGGATACATTTTGATTTCATTTTTCACTCTTTTTATTGCAATAGAGGGAACGAACAAATACAGCAATTGATAATTACCACATCTAAAATACTGCGACTCGTTAATTATTTCGAAATGTATGTAGTATACCAGGCAATCAGGACTGTTAGATTGTTGAAAAGAATGTGTCTGATTGAAGGAGTAATAAAAATAAAAAGTTTTATAATGTAAAAACATAACAAAACATTGTAATCATATGGCAGATTATGAACTACTTACTGTTAAAGATGCAGCAGCAATGTTAGGAATAACCACCACTACATTAAGAAATTGGGATAAATCTGGGAAATTGAAACCAATTAGACATCCGATTAATAACTATCGAATGTATAGGCTTGCTGATATTGTTAGCATTCTTCACGAAAACCAAATTGAAAATAACTCTGTAATGGAAAAGAGTGGTCAATATTCTTCTAATTCTTCAGAAAAGACTCCTTCTGATAAGAAAAAGTTACGAATACTTGTTCGTCAGATGAGCAAGGCGTTTAGAGATTCTGAAGGGGGCGGATTATTAGATAGATTCGAAGAGATTTCTAAATTATTATTTTGTAAAATGTATGATGAATTGGAGTTAAGAGAAACAAGAAAAAATACATCGGATTTTTTTGTCCGCCCAAACGACTCAATTGATACCGTATATTCTCGCATTGAAAAAATATTTCGCCGAGCCTGTGAAGAATATCCGGGCGTTTTTATTAATGGTAGGGAAAAACTTACCAGTGATCGAGTGGCGATATTTGAAGTCTGCAAAATATTGCAAGATCTCGAATTAATGAAAATTCCAGTTGATATAAAAGGGACGATATATGAAGAAATTATTCGAAATACATTCGAAAAAAATGAGAATCAACAATTCTTTACACCTAGGGTAATTGTTGAGTTTTTAGTTCAGATGCTTGATCCAAAACCTAAAGAAGTTGTTTGTGATCCAGCATGTGGAAGCGGAGGTTTTTTAATATATACAATGATGTGGATTAAAGACCGATATTTTTTAAACAACCCCGATTTTCTTAATGAATATTATAAAGAAAAAATTCTCGGTGTAGAAATCGATTCAAGAATGGTTTGGGTATCGATGATGAATCTATTAATGCATGGAGGCTCTAGTAATGTTATAAAATATATCCCAAAAGGCGGTTCACTCACAATATCCAAAGAAACTGAAAAGATTTTAAAAAATAATTCTATCGATATAATTATAACGAATCCACCGTTTGGTAGTGATTTTTCCGATAAATCTAGTTTAAATAAATATATTGTGGGAAGAAACAAGGTTTCGAGAAGGCGAGGAATTTTATTTGTTGAAAGATCCCTGCAATTACTGAAACCTGGAGGAAAACTAGGCATCATTCTTGATGACAGTGTATTAAATGGCTCACTTAATTCAGATATTAGGGAATTAATTTTTAAAGAGGCAATCGTTGAAGCAATCATCAGTCTTCCTGAAGTTACATTTATGCCATATTCATCAGCTAAGTCATCTATTGTAATTTTAAGGAAAAAAGATTCAGAGAATGAGAGGTTTTTACAAAATGATATTTTTATGGCAAATATCGAAAATGTGGGCCATAAACCTAACGGTGAACCATTATACAGTGATGAACGCGATGAGACCGGGAAATTGATACCGTTAAACGATCTTCCAAAGGTAATTGAGATTTGGAATCACTACAAGAAAGGCAATAAATCAAAAATTCTTAGTAACTCTCCTTTTGTTTTTTTATGTTCATCTGGAGAATTCTTTAATAATAATTGGAAAATTTATCAAAATAGGCTCGATTTGCAATACCATCACCCTGCAAAACAAATTGCCAAAGATGCCTTGGCGAAATCGATATATCCAACTCCAACTTTAGCCGAGTTGGCATTTGAAAGAACAAACAACGTTTTACCTAAAATCGAGTCTCCTGATGAGCAATGTCGATTTATTGGATTGGCAAACATTTCTCCATACGCCGGAGATTACTATATAACAGAACTATTAGGAGAACATATTAAAAGCACTGTCCACCTTTTTAAGGGCGGAGATATTTTATTTTCAAAATTACGCCCAGAATTAAGAAAATGCGTTTTTATTGAAGACCAAGAATTAGATGGATATACATCATCAGAAAATATTGTAATAAGGGCATTAGATCGGGCAGTTTATGACTTGGAATTTAAAGGGCAAATAAAAAATCGTCGGATTAAATATGACATCGATAGTGAATATTTGGCAATAATGCTCAGAAGCGATATTGTTTTTGGCCAACTCGTTTACCAAATTACAGGAGTTGGACGACCGAGGATTTCTAAATCAACATTTTTTAGTTTGAAAATCCCCCTCCCTCCATTAGATGAACAAAAAGCACTCGTGTCTTACTTTAAAGATTTCAATAAAAAAGCTTCAATTTTAAAAAGGCAAAGCCATTTGACATTAATAGAGGCCGATAAGATGATGAAAGATGCATATAATCAAATCCAAAATAAACTATGTCCCTTTTAAAACCTATTTCTTGGGGCTTTTTTATCAATCTCTTTCTGAAATTCTATAAATCGTTTTACATGTTCTGATAAATCGATTGCATCTCGGCGATCTCGTGTCATAATTCGCCAAAACTTTCCGTAATTACCTGGATCATCAGTATAAGTACCACGATTCTTGGTTGAGGGTACTAAAATTCGATCGCCTTCAATCCTTCCTCCAATTTCGATTAACCTTTTATCTCGTTCAAGGGCCAATTCAATTGCTGGAATAAAAATGTGTGAAAATATTGTTGGGTGCTCCCAATTTATTTCATCAGTAGTAGTCCTTTCTATCCATTCCCAACCAACAATCAACAAATAATCCCTTTTAGGATCAATATTTTTTGTTAAAACATCAAATCTTGCTGCCTGTTCATCAGATTCGGCATCAACCGCTTTCATCTCAATTTTTAGAATGTGGTTTAATTTTCTATCCCGAAGAAAAAAATCTGGATATTCATGAGCTACATCGAATGTTAAAAGTAACTCATCGCCAAATTGCTCTTCGAGAACTTTTTGAATTTCTGTACTTATTGCATATTCTAGCATTGTTCCCAGTCTTGTTCGATAGGATGATAGCTGCCTTGGATCTGTAGGCAATGGCTCTTGTGCTCTATTTAATTTTGCAAGCCTTTTAAAAGCAAAGTATTCATTTACACGCTTTATTGACTCAGGAACAATATTATCAGAAAAAAATCTCCAAATATCATGGGAATTTAATTCTGGAGATTTTAATTTTTCCACTATTGGATTCATTGATCTTTCAATTTACCATTTAGATTAATATTTTATTAACTGATGTTTAGAGAGAAGAATAGAAAAACTCTTAAAAAAATTTTAATCAGAATTATTTTCTAAATAAAAACATAGTGGGTATACCTTTACCCCCCCTTCCCACCTCCTTTCACCAGCCCGTACTCAATCTCGTAGTACGCTGTTGGCACCGAGATGAAATACTGCATCTTCTTCTGATCTTCTGCATTCGCAATCTGTCTTAAAAGGGATGCCTGCTCTTCGGGGGTATGAC
>CAZMQG010000039.1:0-4771 GCA_964568625.1 uncultured Pseudomonadota bacterium
AATTCAACAATTGTGCCAATAACTTCATAAGTTGTAGTAACTACGAATAGTCCAGCAACATAAGGACGGCTGAGTAAAAGTTTTAAGCCTTCCAAAATTCCAGTTTTTTCTGGCTTATGTTCAGCAGCTTCAATTTTTTCGGCTGGAGCAACCGGTGCATTTTTTATATACCATCTCATTAAGAATGGTAAAACACTTACAGATATTCCTCCTACAGCGAGAAGCACACCAAATCCAAGTGTTTTGAGGTATGACATAACAAGCAATGTTCCCAAGATTGCTCCAATCTGAGCAAATGTGAAAATCATTCCGTACCCCTTTTTTGCCGATTCGACAGACATTGTGCTTACAACTATCGAGAGAAATAGAGCTGGCATCAATGAGCCATAAATTTCGATAAAGCAGTATGCAATCCATCCAAGTATATTTCCGGGAATAAATGTGCTGCAAGTAGATCCGGCTGACATTGCAAGAAGGTGTGGATGTGCCACTAAATATCCAAGACCAAGAAGCCCAAATCCAAAAAATGTTGCTATGCAGTAAAAAAGCTTATCACGTTTTAGCAGGTCAATTAATTTGTTATAAAAGAGAACTGCGCAGATTACAACGACAAGTGAAACCATTTTGGCAAACGGTTGGTATCGGAATCCTACCAATACTTCAAATATTGGATCTTTCATTACACGAATAAGCCAGTAGGCTCCGATCAAAAAAAAGTAGGTGGCGGACAGTATTCCAAACCGCTTGAGCTCATCTTGGCTCATATCGCCCCAGAAGAAACGAATTATGCTAGAGAAACAAAACATGAGAAAACCTTTCCATTAAATAATTAATACATCTTCATCCGTGGATTATTTCCACAGACACATACAACTTACAAACAAATCCACTCGGACAGGTTTGTTGCGGGCTACCCCGCAAAATATTGTAAACGTATTTTCAGCGATGATTTCTTTACGGGTTTACCCATGTAAAGAATCTTTTGACACCATTTTAATGAAGAAATGTCAGAAAAGACACTCTACACCTTAGTATACCGCATGAAGCCCATAAATCAATTTTGTATTGAAATTTAAGGGTTTTTTTAAGGTGGTAGTTGTTAAAATCGCGTAAAATAGCGGTTTTTTAAACTAATGAGTAGAATTTGTGATATAACAATATTGATACTAATCATTAACTCGAGAAAGGCGGTAGAGTGCCATGAAGAAAAATAATAAAACTGGATTGGTGAAAAATAAAATTAAAAAGACTGGGCCTGTTGACCCATTTGCTAAAAGCAATTTTGACGAATACTTGGACATGTTTTCTCTTGAGAAGCGAGTTGTGAATGATAATTTCATAACCAAACTTGCAATAGAGTTGGTTGACTGGGCAATAAACGACGAAACGGCCTTGAAACTATCACAATTCTTTTTAAAGAAGGGGATTCATTTTTCAGACATAGATCGCTGGAAGAAAAAAAACGAGAATCTAGAGAAGGCTCATCGCTTTGCTTTAATGGCGATTGGGAACAGAAGAGAGTTGGGTGCATTAAATAGAAAATTGGCCGAGGGAACAATAAACTCTTCTATGCCTATGTATGATCCTGATTGGAAAGAGCTTGCTGAATGGCGCAGTAGATTAACAAAAAAAGAACAATCGTCTGGTCATGCAAATTACACAATCATCATGGAAAAATTTGATAATTCTCCTGTCGTGCCATCGCTCAGTAAATCCGATTGCATAGAACAAACTGAAGAAAAGTCGCAAGATCGATAAGTATAGCACTAAATCGCATTTGTTCGCAAAAAAAGCGAGTCGTGTTGGGGGGTAGAAATATATAGCCCCCCAGAATTGATTTTGTGAATATATTGGAAAAGTTTTTAAAAATCTATAACCCGAATTTGTCTTAATTGTTGTTTGGCCTCTGCTGCCCCTTTCAAAGCTACAAGGTCATTCCAGTCGCTAGCGTCTTTGGAAGGCTGAATTTGACCAAAATCTGGGATTGCAAGAAGAGTATTTTCCGTTAAAGCTTCCAGGGCTTCCTGCGCCTTTAAAACCCCTTTATTTTCAGCTAAGTGTCGGTCATTGTCAGCAAACAAAATAATTTTGCTGTTTGGATAGCGCTTTCGTAAGATTAAAGAACAAGCCTTGAGATTATTACTGCTAAAAACGCAAACCATTGAAAGGCCTGTTAACTCTAGGCATGTGGCTGCGGTAACATAAGATTCTGCGATTCCAAAGGGTTGCCCATCGACTATAGGTTTTAAGAAATGAAATAAATCTTTGGTACGAGAATCTGTAGCAAAAATTTTATTTTTGAAGGTTGGGTCTGTCTTGGGGTTAAGAAGCTGATAAGACCACAATCTGCCGTCAATGTCTTGCATTTGAACTACAGCTACTTTCCCATACTTATTATTTCTAAATCGAATTCCATAATAGCCAACTTTCTTACTATCGAGATAATCAGAGGTTCCTGTAGAATTCGAGTGCATCCAAAACCCATAAGCTTTTTTAGCTGCCATTTCGTGCTTTTGCAGTTCACCTTTTATCTGATCGGAAATTGGTGGATTCAAAATTACTGGTGCGTGCTCACTAACTTCTGCCGCAACTCCATATGTGCTCTTGATGACTCGCCCGTTTCTTCCTCTACAAATAGTTACAAGACCAACGCGGCCATCTCGCAGCGAGTTTTGCTTTGTTGTGTAAGCAAACTCGCCGCGACCTGAAGTTTGTCCAATTTCTCGGCAACGGACAAAATCTTTAGTTCCAATTTCAAGTTCATTAACATCAAGTCCTTCTTCATGCAGAAATTTTATATGTTCAGTTACTTGCTCGTTATAAGTTTTATACGCCATTGTAAGTTATCCTTGTTTATTAAATCTAAGACGAAGAGTTTAAGATAGGCCGAAAGAACATGGGCTTAAGCCATAGGCTGCATCTTTCTTCGGCCTATCTTACTTCTCTCCTTATTTAGCGAAAGGCGGTGCTTACCACAAAGCACCCGCCGTTCGCAATATTAATGACTTAACGTCTTAATGATTTAAGAAGAATTATATTACGCGTAATCATTGATTCATAGATGACTTTGAGTTTTAGGCTGTAACAGTTTACTCTAAATTCTGTAACAGATTATTCTAAAACGCGTAACAATTTACTCTAATATGTGTAACAGTTTGTTCTGAATTTCATTTTGCTTACTCTGATTTTTTTTGTTCCCTTGGCACTATGGTGTGACCCCCATTCGTGTTTTTCCCCCAACCCCCGATGATTCCTTTTGTTGTGAGTTCATTCAAAGCATCCTTGAGTCTTTTTTTTGCCATTCGTGGATTTGATTTTGCGGTTTCTTGCAAACCAGATTTTTCAATCAATGAACCTTCGTCAAGCGTTATTGCCTTACCTCTGCGTTGCGCTTGCCTTGTTTGAATATACGCTGCCAGATTTATTAAGCGAATAGGTTTTAGTTTTAAAGTTGAATTTGTAATTGGAGTTGCTAACATTGCTTTATCCTTGAGTTTTTCTAAATTGGGCATAGTAACTACTACAAATTTAGGGGGAGCATTTTTGGATGAAATTTTGGCTTCGATATTTAGCATTCTTGGCTCTAAAGAAATTTTTTCCAGCGAAGTTTTTTGTTTCTTATTATTTTTCACTTTAGGTGAAAACTCAATGGTTAATTTGGTTCTTTCTAACAATTTTACTGTTCTCCAGAACTCCCATTTTTCCTTTTGTGTGAAATAGCTTTTCCTTTTCGAGTCTACGGTTAATTCCATTACTTGGGTGAGACGAACTCTATAAGAAAATCGTTTTGTAACGTTGGCCATTTTTGAGAATACTAGGTATGTTAAAATTCCCTTCCCTATCATTTCTTTTTTGTAAAAGTCACAAAGTTTCTCTGCCTCTTGTTTGGATGTAGCCGAGAAGCTATACTCTAGTCCTATTGGTCCCGCAGCTCCCTTGTAATCTCTTGTTTTTTCAATTTCTTTTTCAGCTTTTTCATCTGGGATTATTGAATATAAAAGCCACTCATTAGGAGCAATCTCTTTTAATTTTGTTTTTTTTATTAATTCTTCAAGATGACATATTCTATCCATTATAATTTTTGATGCGCCAAACTCATTTTCAATATCCACACTGCTGAAGAGTTGGCATTTGAGAGCCTCATCCTCACGTTCCAATAAAGCTCTGTTTTCAGCCAAAAGCTTTAATAGTTGCGCAGATTTTACAGCATTTTCATAAGCATTAATTATGCTTTCATTTGACTGCAGACTAACGATAGGTGATTCGTTTTTGATGTCGTTGTAGTAAGTTTTCATATCTGTCTTCTGTTGATTGATTTCTGCTTTATTTTTAAAAAACCATAAGCTTAGTTCTTCCGGAATTATCCCCATTATTTCAAGATTTTTAATTTTTTTTGGTGTGAATTCTACATGAATAGACCCTTTCTGCCGAAAATATTCGTCTAACTTTGCAAGTTCTTTTTTGTATTTTTCTATTTGCTCTTCATCCGTATTTACTTTGCTCACAAACTTCCTTCAACTTTTTTATTTTTTCCAAATCATCCTGCAATACTCCAGTTCTCGCTCTATAACCTTTTGGGACCATGCTGATTTCAAGCCTGAGACTTTCATAAAATTTTATTTCATTTGTTACGGTAACCCCTTTGTATAATTCAAATGGGGCAACAGGGAGATGGGTTTCGTCCAAAAACCAATTAATTAAATTTTTAGATTCAGAACTCCACCCATTTTCCATGTTCTGCGGATGTTTTTTAGTCTCAGATCTTATTTCT
>CAZMQG010000040.1:0-4696 GCA_964568625.1 uncultured Pseudomonadota bacterium
ACTCCCGGTGAGCGGTAAAGCCCACCAGTGCGTCCTTCGGCAGAAGCTCAGGAATATCCTCTCCTACCGGCCACCCGCAACCAGGTATCACTGCTTTGCCCGGTGCCTGAGTTAAAAACATTCCGGTTGCCATAGCCACAAAGTATGAATGGAATGCAACTTTTTTCATGCATTATTACTAATATGTAAATTTCTTTTGTAATTTTAGGGGGTAATTTGCTCCCTGAGATATAGATAGGGATATTAGAGATGGTAGCGGGAGCAGATTATTGTAAATGATTGAATGGATAATTTGTTGAGGATATTTACGAGTTAGCCCAACTCTTGGGGACAGTTCTAACATTAAACTAACAGATACGAAACAATCAAAACAACAAATAATGAAACTCAAAATCAGAAAAGTAGAAGTAACACAAGACGAATTTTTTAACGCAATGTCAGCCATTCTGAAAGTGGACGAGAGAATTCCACAAATAGTTTATTTAGGTTCGGATTTGAACTACATCTGCAAGACAATGGGAATAAAGTTGTTGGAGTTTTGGAAATTAAAGTTTGAAAACGAGGCAGAATTTGAGAAACGCTTCGTATTAAGACAAGCTGGTTATAACCAAAATATATTCTTCCTGTGGAGAAAGGAATTGTATGACCGACTTCCTAAAACAAAAACTGAAAAACAAGACGCATGAGTTCATCTGACCATACAGAACCAAAGGTATTCATTATTGAGAGCTTAAACTTCCAAGATGAAGAAAACGAATATTATGAAGGACAACTTATTTCTAAAATACTTACAATGTCCGGCATTGAGCATAGGTATTTTTACATTAGGACAGAGAAAGAGTTTATAAAGCTTTTAAGGAAGTTCTATGACTTGAATTATCGCTATCTGCATATTTCATGTCATGGAAGCGCAAAATCTATCGGGACAACTTTAGACAACATCCCTTTTTGTAGTCTAGCAGGACATTTAAAAAACAACTTAATTAAGAAGCGGCTTTTTCTTTCTGCTTGTTTATCAGCTAACGAAAATTTAGCAAATGCGATTTTCAAGACTACAGGCTGTTATTCTCTAATTGGCTCTGACAAAAAAATCAACATTGACGATGCAGCTATTTTTTGGGCTTCTTTTTACCAGTTTATGTTTAAGAAAAATTATAAAGCAATGAAACGTGATGTAATTGAGCCGACATTAAAAAAACTGGCAGACGTTCATGGGTTGCCTATAAAATATTTTACAGCAAAACATAAAAGTAAAACAGGTTGGGAAGAAGTGAAGCTAAAGTGAATGGACGGAACTTCGAGACGAGAAGTAGAGCAGCCGTTATCATCGGTTTTACTTCAGGCGAGGTGACGAGCAAACTTGAAGTTTTGAGTTTCTATTCAAGTTCTTTGCAGATAGACAGTTTTGCACTCCGAAACCCACCCGAGTATATAGCCCAAAAACGTTGTGTATAATGTTGAACAAAAAAACTACAATAATGGATTCAAAAGAAAAGCAAATAATGGATTATTTAATGGATAATGTTTTTAATCCGATATTAGATTCCAACAAAGCAAGTGCGAGTTTAAAACATGGTGTTCGCTATACGATAATGCGATTAAATGATAGGGATGCTTTTGGAATGATTCACTATTACTGGTCTGCAATTATAGGGACAGAAAAAAGCACAAAATTTGCCAGGCAAATGAAAAATGAAGGGTTTGTTAGATTTGAAGAATTAATCGAGGAATTTAGAGAAAAGTTCAATGACAAATGGTTAAAATCATAATTTCAAAAAAATGCTACCAGACCTCAAGCTTATACTAGATTACAAACATTTCTATAACTCCGAACCACCAGAGAACAGACTCGATTTAATAAAGCATATCCCAAAATTACAATTACTTTATGAAATAGCTGGTTTAAATTATCGATTGAAACCATACAATCAATTGAAGTATGATGTATCGTTAAAAACTCAAGCAAATGAATTGGAGTATTTTTGTCCTATTGATAAAGATCTGCATCGACATTATGTACAAATTGCTTCTAGATACACGAGAAGTAAAGAGGATTATCCCTTAATATTTAATCGTGCAGGAAATCTATTTGCACTTGAAGAAATATTAAATAATGAAGATTTTCTTGAAGAAGAAAATTTCGATATGAAAAGAGTTGAGGTCTGGGATGGAATATTTAAATACCTTTTAGCTGTCAATTCAGAAGTTGTAAAAGTTAAAGACTTGCCATCAGAAGAAACAACAATCGAAAATATTAGCGCATCAGCTATAACGCTTAATGAATTGATGATTGAAGACAATCCCTTTTATATCCCATTTAAAGGCATAAGATTAATCGAATATTTATCGAATCATCCCGATTACAGTCCAGAATTGAACAAATATTTTAACGACACCTTAAAAATAGATAAAGACGAATTTATTTATAATTTACTTTCTCTCGCTATGGGTAACGGTCAAGAACAGAGTTTTGCAGAATTTGTTTACAACACAGCAAAACCAGATGAGTTTTTAGATTACCTGAGTAGTAAACAATTTAAAAACAAAGATTTTATCAAACTTTTAACGGTTAAGAAAACTCCATTTTTTAAAGAGAGTGATAAAAGATATATCGTTCTCGACATTAATTTTTTGATAAATAAGAGTTACAGCTTTTTCATAAATGATTTTTGGTTTGATTATTTAAAACCTCAAAAAGATGGAAAAGGAAATGAAAAATTTAGCATCAAACATTATAGAGCAGTATTGGGTTTATTCTTTGAAGAATATGTATGTGAAATTTTTGAAAATAGTTTTAGTCATCTTAAACACCCAGGACCATTATTATTCAACAATTTAAAAATCAATACCCCAGCCGGACAAATTGAAGTTGCAGACATTTATGTAAGACAAAATAAAAAAATTCTTGTAGGACAGGTAAAATCAAGTTCAATCTATGACAATGAAAAGTATAGCGGAGAAATAAATGCTTTGTATCGCAATGATAGGGAGCAATTTTTCAAAGATTTTGGAGTAAATCAAACTTATAATTCAATAAGAACAATTTTAACTAGCTCAAATTCTTTTGATTCAAAATTAAAAACTGGTAAAAAATTGGAATTCTATCCGATAATTGTCGTAAACGACAAAGTATTCCAAACCCCTTTAATTCCAAATTTATTGTATCGTAGATTTGAAGAACTTATGAAGAATGATGGTTTTGACCCCCATAAAATCCACCCTTTAGTTGTAATGCATATATCAGACTGGGAATATTTGGAAAATGTACTAGCAAAGAAAGAAAATCAGATTTGGGATATCTTAAAATCACATTACAAGAAAATTGATAAAACCTTGATGCCTCCATTTATTCACACTGCAGACAGATTCATTAAACCGGGAGCGATAACAGATAGGTCAATAGCGGCGATGGAAGGAATTATAAAAAAATATTCAAAAAAGGATAATGAAAAATAAAACACTACACACAATCGAGAACACGGCCGGTGCGCCCTTAAGGCCAACGGCGCGCCGCCCGAAACCAGGTAGTTCCGTCATCCCCTGTTGCCGGAGTTAAAAGCATTCCGGTTGCCATAGCCTCAAAGTGCGAAAGAAATACAAATTTTTTCATGCATTATTGCTGATATATAGTTTTCTTTTGTAATTTGCGGGGATGATCTGCTATCCTTAGTTACAGATAGAGATATTGGAGATGGTAGGGGGAGCTGATGATTGTAAATGCTCGTAAGTGATTAGATGGATAATTTGTTGAGGATATTTACGGGTTGTATCCCATACATTGATTAATTTAAACCATAACTGACATGAGAAAAAAGTTCGTATTAATTCTTCCTTTAATGTTTTTTGCTTTTACCTCTTTATGTCAGAATTTAAATCCTGCACCTGAAGGTAAAGCTGTTGTTTATTTTGTAAGAACAAGTTCAACCGGATTCGCTATAAATTTTAGTTATTTCGATAGTACAAAACTTATTGGAGTATTTAACGGTCCAAAGTATATAAGATATGAATGTGAACCTGGTCAACATTTATTTTGGGCAAGATCTGAAAATCGGGATTTTGTAGAAGCAGAATTAGAAGCCGGGAAGATATATTTTATAGAAGCGATTGTAAAAATGGGAGCAATAAAAGCTGCGGTAGAGTTGCGGCCAGTGAATACAGATGATTCAAAGAAGATGGAAAATATCTTTAAACTTTTAAATAAAAAGCCTTCAGAATCATTTACAGAAGAAGAACTAAGGAATGAAAAAATAAGACTTGAAAGTGCAATAGAAAGAGGTTTAGAAAAGTATAGAGAAGAGAAGGGTTCAGGAGTAATTATTCCAAAATTATCAAAATCGATGTACTATAATGGGAATTAAATATACAGGGTACCATCGGGTAGACGGCCGTTAAGCGCTAAAGCCCACCGGTGCGTCCTTCGGCAAAAGCTCAGGAACCTCCTCTCCCACCAGCCGCCCGCAACCAGGTAGTTCAATTGTGCCCGGTTGCCGGATTTAAAAGCATTCCGGTTGTCATAGCCGTAAATTGAGAATAAAATACAAATTTTTTCATGCATTATTGCTGATATGCAGTTTTCTTTTGTAATTTTCGGAAGTGATTTGCTCCCTGTAATATAGATAGAGATATTGGGGATGGTCGTGGGAGCGGATGAGCATTGAACAATTGTCTGAACTGTGATGGCTGTGATTAATGTGAT
>CAZMQG010000041.1:0-4309 GCA_964568625.1 uncultured Pseudomonadota bacterium
TTAATAAAAAATATTACTGAAGGTACTCTAACACAAAAAATGCTGACGCCAAAAAGATTTTATCTATATTTTAAATAATTCTTGGCATGGTATTTTTACCAATAGATGTGTAAAAGACAATATTTATAAAAACACTTCACTTATACGTCTACATGATGTTAAAGTCTCAAAACCGGCTACATTGAGTATTGATGTTAAATAATCAATAGGGAGAAAGTGGAATGTGTAAGTTAAAAATAGCGTTGTTTATGATATTTTTTTTGGTGTTTAGTTCAAATGTTTTTACAGCAAAGGTCGAGCCTGCTGTTGATGAAAATATTAAACCACTTAGAATTGGTTTTTTTATTGGAAGTAGTAAAGAAAGCTTCTGCAAGGGAACTGGTGGAGCAATAACATACGATTTTGCATGTGCGATCTCACAAGGCGCTCTAGATATTGCCATTGTGTCAGACTATGTCTTAAAAAATCTCGTACTCAGAAAATACACAAATAAACCAGATCATATTCTCGTAAAAATTAACTTTAACTTATCTGATTGGGATTTTTATCACATACAAGATACGCAATTTTTCGCATTGGTTCCACACAATTACGACAACCCAATTTTTAATAAGACCAAATGGACTAAAATAGATGTCCCATCTAGTCCGGTGTATAGTGGTTCTGTGGAAGATAGATTTCCCAAAATAGCTTGGGCTGATGACGCACCAGAAGAAGCCAAAAGGTTATTGTCCGATGAAAATCTGAAATGTATTCCATATGCAAAAGATTTGTCATCCGATATTGCAGCTCCAAAGGCATTAGATATAACAATCTATAAAAAATTTGATCCTAATCAACTCTCTTCGATTTTCAATCCTATTGAAGACCCTGGTGCGTTAAAACTTTCACAGCCTTGCAATGTATATATGTCTGGGCATGGAGATTATTCTTCTGATGCCCCTGAAAAGTCATCTGTAGCAGGCCTGCCAGTCAACGATATGGCCGCCACCTTGCTTTTCCTTAACGACAAAATTTATACGAAATCCGTGCGAATTTCAACGTGTGTTGCAGGTGGTAAAAATCTTGATTTAATCCAGGTTAAGAACAAGATGCCCGTCAGAATAAAATACCTCATAATAGTTGATGCAATCACAGATGCTCCAACAACATCGGACTGGACGACGGAAGACTCATCCAATGTCAACCTCAGAGCATACTTTGATGCATTAGAAAACTTTCAAAATGGATACAGTAATTTTGTAGAAAAATTAGTCGCAATTAGAGCAAAAAAAGAGACTGCTGATGTTGCAGCAATGAAAAAAATAAAGGTAGAAATAATAGAATTGGAGCAAAAAAGCGGCTTACTCAGTGTTTTAAGCAAGGTATCCTTACCTAAACTTTGGTATCTTAGATTGCTTGGCCCTAACAATGTTCCTCAGACTTTAATTCCTGAAGTCGGTTGGTTTCAGGTTTTTAATAGCTGTGTAAATATGACTGATGCAAACATTTTAAAAGCTTTGGGAAAGGTTCAATTAAAGGAAATTGATTTAAGCGGAGCTGAGACAGCGCATGCTTTAAGCCTGGGCATAGACGGGCATATTGAAATTAAAGATAAGCTGTTTTTGCTATTATATTCAGAGATTGTTTTTGCGAATATTGTACTGGCACCTCAAAAGGCATCATGGCCTGCAAATAAATTACCGCTATGGATGTCCAGTCTTTATAGATATTTTCCGTCGATTCCATGCATTGATTCTATCTGTAAGGGTGTAGCCGTAACAAAAGATTTTTATGTTTATCCACAGATCATTTCAATGCAGCACGGAGACAGCATTAATTTATTTGCTAAGGTTAGCCTGCCAAATGCGGGAGTACCAGATGTTCAAAATGGAATCCTCAATTTCTTGCGAGATAGCTTTTTAATTTTACGAGGTAGAGCTTCTTCAAAAACTTTCTTTATTAAAGAGCTTGAAGGGTTCAACGATTTTTCTGAAATTCTGCATGACAATGATGAGTTTAAAAAATTCTTGGATATTAAAAAACAGGTAAAGCAGAGGATTACACTGCAAAATGTTGTTATAAACACTAAGCTAACAGGTTTCTTTATAAAGGATTCAGCGTCTATAACGATCTCATTTGAATTTATGGGAAAGCCTTGGTTTTTAAGTTACTCTGCCAAAAACCTCAATCCTCAACCACCAGTTCCCCCAACAAACAAAGATCAATTCTTATGGAAATTTAAAGAGTCCAAGAAAGGCAGCCACGAAGGCAATCTTAATTTTTATGGACTAACATACCTGGCAAAATTAAGTCTTGTTGAATATCAGGCTCAGTTATCCGTACTTCGAGATCTTTTTAAAAGACAAACTAAACCGCTTAAAGAATTTCTTATAGATCTTGACCCCGCAGAGATTACGCGTGCTATTGAAGAATCTCCTGAAATTACACAATCCGAGTGGGAAAGATTTGAACAACAAACAAATCTACGATTAAAGCTTAAGCATCTAAAAAACTCGTTAACTAAACTAAAACAAAAGCTTGAACTATTAAGCTCGAAATTAACACAATTGAAAGTCAAATTAACTTAATTTGTGCAATAACAACTGAAACCATCGATAAGGCCAATATCATTAAAATCAATTTCACTGAAGCCATCATTTTTTTCCTTTTCAAGAAGACAATCATGGCAATAGCATGTATGACCGGAACAAGAATCAATAAGATCTTCAAGGCTTGTAGGTTGTTCGCTTCTAGCTCTGTCCAAAAAATATACGATGTTTTGATCATTATACCCAATTGAACTTAGTAGTCCGTAAATACATGAAATATCTAAGAAATTGTAATTAACATTTTGGTACGAATAAGCTCTTGAAAAAAACATTCCTGCAATAAATAAATCTTTACGCAGCAAGCTATTATCATGCTCGCTAAACAATGAATCAAGCAGATCCTGTAAATCAGCATTAGCGTAACAATCTTTAAATCCATTCCAAATGAAGTCATGAACTTTATCTTCAGAATTTAGTCTGATGTATCTGATTATATTTGCTAGATCATATAAATATAAGTAACCATTTTTACATGCGTGTGAATCATTGCTGGTAAATTCTTTAACGATAAGCATTCCTATCACAAGAGCGCCAATTAATTTGCAACTTTGAGTACTGCTTAATACGTATTGTTGTATTTTTTCTGTTGTGCAAAATCGATTCGTATTATTACAGATTAATTTGCTATAGAACTTATGAAATTCATCATCATAACTAAATGGACTGCCCAGTTCGCTGTATTCTTGCATAAACTTTAAGCCTACATCAAAGAATTCAGGGTACTTTGTGAGCCTGGTGCAGATTTTCAATAAATCCTTGTTGAAGTTGTAGTTGGATGATTCTAGCGTTAAATGGCTTATATCCTCGATAACATCTTTAATTCCAGTATTGCAGTCAATTGCAGTATTGCAACGATTTATAAAGTCCACGAACGCTGCTTTATCTTTATCTAATGGATTGCAAATGACACTGGTTTGTCCTGCATGCACATCTTTGCACAAATTTAAAAATTTTTCTCTTTTCGATTCATCTGAAAACAAAACCCTTACTAAACTAAAGTCCTTGTTATCAACCCAATCTTCTGATTTGTAATTAAACAGCATGTAATTAATAAAATTCGCAGCAGTTTCTTTTTGAGTTGAACTACCAGATTTTAAAGTTTCCTTAAGGACATCCTCTAGGCCATCCACATAAGAACCATTAGGCATGTTAGTTGGGACAGTTAATTCAGATAAAAAAAACCTCGCCGTTATTCCTTGTTGAACAGCTTTATCTTCGAAATTACTTTGGTCAGCACATATAGATGCGCTTGCCACAATGCAGATAAAAAAAATTGAATAAATTAAAGATCTAACCAATTGCATATCAATGCCCCTAAATTTATAAATTTTACCTTCGACCTGCGAGTTTAGCTCAGGTTTTCAGCTTATTAATTTGCTAAGTTTAAAGTAGCAAATTGGTTTAAATAAGCAAAAGCATCGAATTTAATTGGATAAAACCCGATTTTACTAATTTTTATATTGACTATGAGTCATAACCAATGCAGGTCCCCAAGGAGCCTGGTATACGCCAAACCTTTTGAATCCAACCTTTTCATAGCATCTTATTGCCACAGAATTTGTTGGGTCAGGATCAACAATAATGGTAATACTTGGATCCTTTGCGATAAGATCATCAACAAATTGTTTTATAAAAAGAGGTCCGAATCCTTTATAAAGATAATCCGGCTCACCAATAAACTGATCAATGCCAATAACATTTCCATCGCTGGGTAATTT
>CAZMQG010000042.1:0-4150 GCA_964568625.1 uncultured Pseudomonadota bacterium
TTTATTTATACAAAATTTAATGAGGAATTATAATGTCTAAAAAACTTTTACAAATAAAAGACATAAAAAAACAGTATAAACAAAAGTGGCAAAAGCCCATTGAAGCCCTCAAGGGTGTAACACTTGATATTTATGATGACGAGATCATCACACTGCTTGGGGTTAATGGAGCTGGTAAATCAACGCTATCGTCAATAATTGCCACACTTTATCCACCAACGGAAGGTGACATAATCTTTGAGAATAAATCGATTTATGATGATTTAGTTAACTACAGATCACATCTTGGATTTTGTCCTCAGAAGCCCAATCTTGACGGTACTTTAACATTAGAACAAAACCTGCGCTTTTCAGGCCGACTGTATCGTATGTCAGAAGATGATATTAATTTACGTCTAGAAAAACTGGTTAAACAATTCGAGCTGGGCGATTATCTTGATCGCAAGGCAAACATTTTATCAGGTGGATATAAACAACGTTTTATGATTGCCCGTTGTTTGGTTCATAATCCCAAGATAGTACTTCTTGATGAGCCAACAGTTGGACTCGATCCACACATACGACGTCAAATTTGGGCCAAGATTAAAGAGCTCAAGCAGGAAGGGGTTACAGTTATTTTGACGACACATTATCTTGATGAGGCCGAGGTTTTGTCAGATCGTGTATGTATTTTGGACAGTGGCTTGATCAAACTTATCGATACACCAGAAAAGCTTTTGTCTGATTTTAAAAAAAATAATCTAGAAGATGTGTTTTTAGCTTTAATGCAAGAAAATAAGGAAGTTATATGAGTATTATATTAAAAAAAATAATCGCAATGCGAGATCAAATTGATCTAAGCATTCTAAAGCAACTGATGCGCCTCAAATTTGTAAATATCCGTAGCGAGCTTATCGAAAAAACAACCAACATTTATATTTGGGCTGGCTGTACTATATTTGTGATGGGATATTTAATGCAATCTTTTGGACTTGCCAAGGATTTTGGGCCATTCCAACTTGCAAGCATTTTGGCTGTAATTGGACTTTTCGAGTTATACGGAAATGCAGCAACCCTTTTGGCTGATTTTGAGACAGACCGTGTCATATCCTACTATCTCACTGTCCCATCTTCTGCCATTACTGTTTTAGCTGGCTATGTTTTTCACTATCTGTTCGTCAGCTTTGTTATGAGTATCGCATTAATACCGCTTGGAAAACTTCTTTTGTTAGGGCAGTTAAAATTGTCGGATATTAGTTGGATTAAATTTTTACTATTTTTATTTTTAGTAAATCTTCTGTGGGCTACTATGGCATTTTTGCTGGCATCTTATCTAGAGTCAATTGAAAAATTGGGAATTGCATGGTGCAGAATAATTTTCCCACTATGGTTTTTAGGAGGGTTTCAATTTTCGTGGACTGCAATAAATTCAGTATCGCCGATTCTTTCGTATGGAATGCTATTGAACCCAGTTATTTATGCAACCGAAGGAATGAGAGCTGTAATACTTGGAGCAGGCGATGCGATTCCACTTTGGATATGCAGTATAGTATTGACTTTTATGTTGATAATCACGGCATTCTGGTCATACAAAGCTTTAAAGAAGCGTCTAGACTTCGTTTAGACTGAATAATGGGGCTCGCTTGGATGGGCCCTGTAAAAACAGGAGAATTATATGTCGAAACAAAATATAGTATGCGAAAGCATCTCCTATTCGATTGGGGATAAAAACATTTTACAAAATATATCTCTCAGTGTGGGACAAGAAAAAACAGGGCTTGTTGGCAGTAATGGGGTCGGCAAAACAACTCTAATTCGCTTGCTGGTAGGAGAGCTAAAGCCACAGTCAGGCACAATTTTTGTTGATGGAAAAATTGGATATCTTCCACAGAACTTTGTTACCAACAAAAAAAGTTCGATTGCAGCTGTTCTTGGAATTGAGCAAAAATTATTAGCACTTGAAAAAATAGGTTCTGGCAACGCAACGCAACCGGACTTTGATGTTATCGGTGACGACTGGGATGCGCTAGAGAGAGCCAAAGCTACTTTATCCAAGGTAAATCTTGGCCATCTAGATTTATCAAGAATCGTTGAAAGTTTGAGTGGCGGAGAAACTACACGTGTATTTTTTGCGCGGCTGTTGCTAAACAATCCTGACTTTCTCATTTTAGACGAACCAACAAACAATCTTGATAACACATCCAGACTCGCCTTGTACGACTCAATTAAATCTTTTAATGGTGGAGTTTTAGTTGTCAGTCACGACAGGCAATTGTTATCATTCATGGATCAAATCATGGAGTTGTCAAAGCTTGGAATTAAAACCTATGGCGGCAATTATGATGAATACGTTGAACAGAAAAGGATTGAGCAAGAGGCACTCGAGCAAGATCTTATTGATGCCCAAAAATTCTTGAAAAAAACCAGGCGAGTTGTGCAGGAGACAAAAGAAAAGTATGAAAAACGCGTAAGCATGGGCAATAAAGAAAGACGTGAGGGTGGACAACCTAAAATGTTCCTTGATTACCACAAGGGACGATCTGAAGTTACGAAAAGCAAGCTTGAAGCTCGAACAGATAAACAAATCGATTCTGCGAAGGATATGTTCAATTTGGCCAAGTCCAAACTCGAACAGAAAGACTTTCTGGATTTTGATCTTGAAGCTACGCGTATACATAATTCCAAAATCGTATTGGATATCCAAAAGATTACATTTGCATACCCAGGATGCCAGACGATCATCAAAGATTTTAGCATGACAGTTGTTGGTCCAAAGCGTCTTGCAATTACTGGCTCGAATGGCAGTGGAAAAACCACTTTACTTAAATTGATTATGGGACAACTTACCGCAACGTCAGGCTTGATTAAAGTTGGCGTAGACCACTTTGTTTATCTCGATCAAAGGTTGAGCATTCTTGACTACACTCAAACTATTTTAGAAAATTTTAAACGGCTAAATCCAAGTGTTAAGGAGTTAGATTGTAGGTTGCGGCTGGCCACATTTTTATTTTCCCACGATTCCGTAGGCAAGACCGTTGAATGTTTGAGTGGCGGAGAAAAAATGCGAGTTGCTTTGGCATGCATTTTCATGTCAGATACGCCACCACAACTTATTATTCTTGACGAACCAACAAATAATATGGATCTTGAGAGCATCGCCAGCATGGAACGAGCACTGCAAAATTATAAAGGTGCATTGCTGGTAGTTTCTCATGATGTAATGTTTTTACAGAATATTGGTGTTGAAGAAAAAATAGAATTAAGAGGTGTATAAAATGAGCATAGATTTATTTGGTTTAAAAGACAAAGTCGTTGTAATAACTGGAGCAAATAATCCTTGCGGTATAGGTGCAGCTATAGCCGAAGGCTTTGCTCGACAAGGCGCCAAGATTTTTTTACATGGCTATCGTGGTCCTGTGCTAAAATCAAAGAATATTCCTGAGGAACCCGGCACAGAGTTGTACCAGTATTACAATTCACTGCCATTGAATAATGTTTTAGAGAAGATTCAGTCGTATGGTGTTCAGGCTGATGGTCTTGAGGGTGATTTATCAGATCCATTGTTTGTCAAAAATCTCTTTGATAAAGCAGAGCAGCGGTTTGGAACAGTTCATGTTTTAATAAACAATGCAGCGATTGGTAATACTGGTGACACAATCTTATCTTCCACGCAAAAAATGTTCGATTTGCCATTTCAGGTTAACACTCGAGCAACATTGCTTTCTATGGCAGAATATGCCAAAAGGCTCATAGCAAAAAAAGAAAAAAATGGCAGCATTGTCAACATCAGTACCGATGGGGCTAATAGTCCTTATCCTGGTGAAGTTTCTTATGGAGCAAGTAAACTGGCAATAGAAAGTTATTCTCGTAGTGCAGCCCATGAGTTTGGTAAATATGGCATACGAGTAAACATTGTTTGTCCTGGCCCCGTACAAACAGGATGGATTGATAAGAACTTTGAGAAGTCGTTAAAACAAATGATTCCACTTGGTACAATTGGTGACCCAGCAGAAATAGCTGATGCGGTTGTCTTTATGACATCTCACCAAGCCAGGTGGATTACTGGGCAGCGTTTGTGGGTAAATGGTGGCTTTAGGATGTAATGGTTGAAAATGACTATGCAAAAAGTAACGTAAAAGATATTTTCAGCTAACTAAAAGAAATAGAAGCG
>CAZMQG010000043.1:0-3895 GCA_964568625.1 uncultured Pseudomonadota bacterium
AATTCTTTAAAATTTCTTTTTTCAATAGTCACAGTAGTATTTATCTTAAAATTATTGTACCACTCCCCTAAACTTTGATTATAAAATACTTTTGATCGGGGTTTAGCAATGGAATAAATTAGCCCGGTTTTTATGATTTCTTTGGAGATAAAATCCTTTGCCAATCTAAAACCGATAATAGTATTCTCGCGCGTGCGCTTTTTATACCATTGTGCGGCATTCTTGATTAATTTTAACAAATCAACAAGATATTTAACTATTCTAGCGCGATATTTTCCAAGATATGGATCCGAAGTTTTAGTTAGGATTGAATTAATTCTGTTTATATTTATTTCCAACGCGGTTAATAGATGTAGTGCTTTATTATATAATCCGATATTAACCGGGGCACCGATATCTCGACCGATATATTCATCTCCATTATTGTTCCAAAACATATTATTGCCGCGTCCGTTTGGAACGAATTTTACATCGGTATCGATTGTTATCGCTAATTGATTGTTAAAAAGTGTGTTTATTTCAGATTGCAATTGTCGGGTCCAAAATTGATCAATATTAGGATTTTGTGAATTTAGAATTTGATTAATCGTAGTTTTGATATTTTCTGAATTTTCTAAGCGCGGTCGAGGTGCCAATATTTTAATTGAATCTTTTAATTTAAACAAAATAAAGCCCTTTTTTCCTATAAGTTGTGGATTTTTATAATGTCGAACCGTTGTGTATGCTGCGGCTACCAATTGAACATATATCTTTTTACGCTTTGCTTTTTCATCAAGTATTGTCTGGAATAAGCCTCTACTCCATTGCGATTTTAAGCCGGCCAGGGATTCCCCTTTTTTCGGAGAATAGCGAGAGAGATCTTCGATATTTATTTGTATATAGCGAGGATCCAGTTTTCCATTCTTAATTATCTCCGTATCTTGAAATATTGATTTTTCTTGAGGTAATGGGTCTTCAGCGTATTCAATAACTCCCTTTGTTAGTGTGTGAACTAAATTGCGACCGAATCGCTTCATTTTATTTTTCTGCCGGCCAACTTGTTCCGTCGGCCCCCAGCGCTTATGAATTTTGTTCGATTTTGCTACATTAAATAATCGCTTTGGATGTGAAAATTTATGAACAATTGATTGTTCCTTTCCTAATCTCAATTGTTTTATTCTCTGCTTTTTGCTTTTAATTTTTAAATTTTTTCCATATTTTAGAATTCTCAATTGTAATTTATCCGATCCGCTTAAATTATTGGGAAGCGAATACGAGAAAATATTCTTGGATCCTAATAATTGGTTTCTGCTCGATCTTGATTGATCCGGAATTATCGGATTAGTTCGATCATTATTGATAATCTTGCATACTGTCGCGCCTTCAACAAGACCCCTATCAACACCGGTTATTGATCGCGCTTCATATTCCAAAGTTGGGGTATACGTATTGAACATTAAGGGCCAGTGACCCCAGATATTGCCTACATTGTCTATATTGATTTTTGGTCCTGCATGATATGATGTTATATTTCCAAAGCATCTAATATAAGGCGAATTTTTTATGATAATATCGAGTGCATCTACCAATTTAGTTTGATCTCTATTTTTAAAAGTATAACTTTGTTGTGTAAACAGATGAAGATTTTCATCTTTATTTCTTAAGATTTTTTTTAATCGATCAATAAGCGATTCTTTCATAATCTCTTCTTTCTCACTTTTTTGACTTTTCTTTGTAGTCTGTTTCTCCGATTTACTCTTAACTGAGATACTGAATATTATTTTTATTGCCAAGATACACACAATTAGTTTATATTGATTTTCAAAACTTTCTTTAACTTGCGCATCTCCTATATTGTCAAGTATTTTTTTGCATTTTTTTATGAAAACATCGATGTTTTTATTAATAGACTCAAAATCAAATATGGGATATGGTTTCTTTTTATTTTTATTTATCGAATTAATAATAAAATTTAATTTATTGATTTCTGTTTCAATCGGATAACACACAAAGTATGCCTTAGGTTTATTGAATAAGTTTTTTTCATCTGGAATATAATTGACAATGGTATTAACAAAATTTAAAAATCGTATGTAATCAATAGCAGGTGTCATTTTATAATTCATTCCCATAATATAACAATTATCAACACAATGTTCTAAAATTTCCTTCAATTCTTTATAGTCTTGATGAGTTTGAGCAATTTGAGTTGCGGAAATAACAAATCTATTATTAATTTCGCATACATTGGCTAATACAATTCTATTCTCTATTTCATTATTTATATTTATTTTAATTAATTTTATCATCGAGCAATTGATGCGATTGAACGCATTCGCTTCAATAAACGGACAAGAATAATATTTTTTTTTGAAAAAATATCGCTGAAATGCAATATCGTAGATTTCAATTGATGTGGATTCAATTTTATTCCATAATTCGTTAATTAGTGAATTAACGAAAGCATAACCGGATTTTGCTTTTAAGTGAAAGTTATCCATCTTAATTTTAAAATCATTTTTATGATTAAGGTCAATCTCACGTAACATTTCTTCAATATCTCGAGTTGGATCTGTCCATTTTTCCAAGCGATTTTTATATTTTATCATAGACATGTCTTTGTTTTCGTTCTTTGCAGCTTGCTCTTCTGACAAGATATCCAAATATAGATCTATATTTTTAATCAATGAAGATATAATTGAAGATTCTTCACGTGTTGGGTCTTCACGTGTGGTAGTTGGGATTTCCATTGAATCAATTCGACTTGAAATTGATTTTAATTGTTCTTTTGTAGCGTGATAATCTGGAACTATTTTGATATATTTATTCAATTGAGTAAGTATGTTTGCTCCATTCTCCGCTTTTCCATTTAGTAAATTACCTTGATTGATTTTATTTGCAACAAATACTAAAGATTTGAAAAATCGCATTAATGATGGAGCTAAATCGGATAATTTTGTTATTTGTTTAATTTCACTCAATATAGTATTTTCTCTTTGAGTATCAAGAGTCAGATCAATTTCATTTGCAAGTTTCCTGGCATCGTTAGCCAGATCAGAATTAAGATTAATCACACTAATATTGTTAGTATCAATTTTTGATAATTTGCTTATGTTTTTATACATAAAAAATTCATTTGGTTTTAGTTTTATCAATTCGATAATTTGGGAATCATTCATATTCTCGAATACTTTGTTCATTTTCAGTATTTCGATATACCAGAGTAATAGTAATTGTTTAATTTCGTTTTGGGTGATCTTATTATTTTCGAGAAATGTGATTATTTCTTCTGGGTTTAATGATAAAGCTTTCATCTTGAAGTTTTCTGAATAACTTACATAATTTAGCGCGGGATTAACAATTTCAGCAAAATCCATAATATTTTGGATATCATCATCCTTCAAATGTTTTTGTTCAATTATTAATTCTGATAATTGAATATCATTAGGTGCTAAAATTGATTTTTCAATATCATATACGATTGGTTGATTACAAAGAAAAAGCAATTGATTTGAATCCATTGTTTTTATTTTTTCCATCATATCTTTCATATTTTTAATGTTTTGGAAATCGAAATGATCTGAGATTTCCTTTTTATTTATATCTAATCCTCGCTTTTTTGAAAATTGAGCCTTTGCTGCGCTATAGCAAAATTGTGAGTTATCAAATGAATACCTTTTTTTAAACCTGTTAAGGAATTTTATATGTTTGCGTTCTAAATGAATTGACTTTTTTTTTTTGCCTTGAATGATATCATTAACAAGTTTTTGAATGGATGTGTATATTTTGTAAGCATTCACGATTTTTTTAATATGGATTTGAGTAACCGTAGTATAACGGACTGTACCCCTACCGGGAGAAGCTCGACCCCGATTATCTGACTCAAAACTTCGCGGATCCGAATTTCCACACTATC
>CAZMQG010000044.1:0-3878 GCA_964568625.1 uncultured Pseudomonadota bacterium
CCCACACATAATCATTTATACTAACAATTTCAACGCGCTTTCCCTGGCTACGTAACGATTTAGCCAATGTCTGTGCTATAGTTGATTTGCCAGAACAGGTTGTTCCATTTAGTAAAATAATACTCTTTGGTAAAACACAAAAATTTATTCCTAAAAACACTAGGAATAAGCTTATAAAAACTTTTATATTCATTGTAATCCACTTAAACCTATATAAAAATAAAAATTATTTAATCTTGTTTAAATATGTCTGACAATCAAGAGCAGCCATGCATCCACTGCCTGCGGCAGTAATTGCTTGTCGGTATTTGTAATCAGCCACATCGCCGGCAACAAAAACACCCTCTTTATTTGTTTGGGTCTGATTTTTTACAACTATATAACCGTATTTGTCTAATTCTACCTGATCTTTGAATATAGCAGTATTTGGAATCATCCCAATTGCCACAAAAAGCCCATCAGCTGAAATTTCTTTTAATGATTTATCTTTTTGATTTTCAATAATGACTGAAGTCATTTTTTGACCATCCCCTTTAATCTCTTTTACCGCAGAGTTGTAGATTATCTCAACATTTGGATGTTTAATTACTTTATACTTTATTGGATCTTTTGCTGTTAACTCATCGAGAATATGTACGAGCGTCAATTTTTTGGTAAAGTGCGTCAAATGCTCGGCTTCTGTAACGGCTGAATCACCCCCACCAACAACCACAACATGCTTATCTTTAAAAAATGGAGCATCACATGTAGCACAAACCGAAACTCCTTTGGCAAAATACTCATTTTCCCCAATACACCCCAATTTTCTATGGGAAGCTCCTGTTGCAATAATCACGCTGCGCGCCTGTACATTTTGACCATTATCAAGATGTAAAATGTAAGGTTTATTTTCAAAATCAACTTTAACAACCTGATTCATTTCAAGTTTACAGCCATAATGTTCCGCATGACTACGCATATTCATCATTAAATCCAATCCCAAGATTGAAACATTTCCAGGCCAATTCTCAATAGAGGTTGTAGTGGTCAACTGTCCACCAGGTTGCAATCCCTCAAAAATAACCGTACTAAACTTTGCACGCGACATGTAAATTCCAGCTGTAAGACCAGCAGGCCCTGACCCTATGACTGCAACATCGTAAATCATTAAATAAACCCTCTAATTTAAACTTATAATTTTCCAATTATACTGAATTTTTTGACTTTAGCTCTTAAAACACTATGGCCAATTTAGCTTTTAACGTTATTGATTATTTTCTTCTAAACGTCTAAGTTTATCGATTTACGCAAAAAGCTATTAACCTTCCTCTTGTACCTATCTGAATAATAAGAATGCAACCAACCATGGCGACACTTTGGAGCAATCCAAATATCTGCATATCTAGAAAGACTTGCGTGTTCGTAAAGTCTCAGACCATGTTTTGGAGAAATAAAATTATCATTGCATGAATGAATAAAAAGAATAGGCTTTGTAATCTTCTCAACGCATTTCGCAGGATTCATTTCGCAAACCTTGCAATCTGCCACAATTTCAAAAATGCGTCGAATAATTGGGAAAAACGGATAATAAGGAAGACCCGCTTTAATCGAAAAGCCCTTAATCAGAATTTTGTGTAAATCCGAAAACGTTGAATCTATTATAAGCGCATCACAAAGATTGGGTTCCAAACTCGCAGCCTTAATCATGGATGCAGCACCCATTGAAATCCCCAAAACTATAAGCGGTAATTGCTCATTGTTCTGACCACGGACAAACTCTTTCATAAATCCAGCAGAAGCAGAAACATCTTTAAATTCATGGCATCCAATAGAAATTATCTTACCTTCACTTTGTCCATGAGCTCTAAAATCAAAAAGCATGATGTTAAAATCAGGAAACAAATCAATATATCCATACATAAGCTCTTTGCTTGATCTATACCCATGACACAACAATAAATTTGCTTTTGCTTTAGGTCTTTTGATAACTATTCCTGAAAGCGTAATATTATCAACTGTTTTAAACTTTACGTTTTTTATTTCATTAAACTTAAACAACTCTTCACGAATTTCTTGAGCTAAAACAGACTGTTTTTTACCATAATAAACACTATCACTTGCATACAAAAGCATATACATCATGTGATACGCTAGACCTAAAACCACAAAAGTTATCGAAACTAAAATAACAATCGATATAATAATTTTTTTCTTAAAACTAAATTTCTTCACAATGTAAATCCACCTGAATAAAGATTTTTACCTGAAATAAAATGAAAATGTAAATGAAACACACTTTGCCCTGCCCCAGCCCCATTATTTGATACAAGATTAAAACTCGATAGATTTTGTTCTTTTGAAATATCGCTTGCAATCTTTAGTATATGCCAACCAAATTGTTGGTCCCCCTCTGATAATGCAGCAACATCTGTTAAATGTTTTTTAGGAATTATTAAATAATGAACCGGCGCTTTGGGATTGATGTTTTTAATTACTGTAACATACTCATTTTCTTTAATAACTACACTGGGAATAGATCCTTGAATAATTTTACAGAAAATACATGAAGAATCTAACATGAAAGTCCCTTTTTTTGAAAAATGATATAAGGTTATGTTGATTTGATTTCTGAAGGCTACTTACCATTGTACCTATACATCCATCGCCCTAAGATAGACCTGAAGAAGTGCCTGCCATCCACAGCCACGACCTGCTATTAATAGCCATGTAAAGCGCAGGATGGTGCCGAAGGTCGGAGTCGAACCGACACGATATCGCTACCGCGGGATTTTGAGTCCCGTGCGTCTACCAGTTCCGCCACTTCGGCACTAATTTGTAATTTCAATGAAATCATCTAGCAATAGGCTACCAAATGTAACCAGAAGGTCAAGAATTTTGACAAGAATTTTGATAAAAGATTCGAGTTCATCCAACATAAAAAACATATCGTTTCCCGGTTTATTGAAATTCATCATTTACTTGTTTATTCTTAACCCATAAGCAATCCAGCATCTTATACTATATTTAGGAGACAATTGTGAAAAAAGATCTTTTATATGCCCCATGGAGGCATGATTATATAAATAAAAATCGCAAAGAAAAAGATAAAAATAAAATGAAAAACGATTGTGTTTTTTGCCATCAACTCGCATTAGATCAAGATGCAAAATACCTTATTTTAAAACGTTTTGATAACTGTTTCGTAATGATGAATATGTATCCCTATAATATTGGGCATTTAATGATCCTTCCAAACGAACACAAGGGCGATATTCGCGATATTAGTAAAAAAACAAGATCTGAAATTTTTGACACAACATCGCTTACAACTACAATTCTTGAAAAAGGTTTAAATGCAAAAGGTTTTAATATTGGAATTAACATGGGAATAGCAGGGGGAGGAGGAATCCCATCGCACCTACATGTCCACGTTTTACCTCGCTGGGTAGGTGACACCAATTTCTGTGAAACAATTGGAAACGTAAAAGTTTTAAGCTCTGATATAAAAAAAGTTTATAATTTACTCAAAACTGAATTTGATAAAATATAATTTGATAAAAACGTTATTTTGATCCACTTAAAAAGGGCAGATTTAAATCTGCCCTTTTTAAAACAATTTAAGCTGAATCATTTCAGCGCTTTTGATAACTCTTTCAACTTTGCTTTCGCAAATTTTTTGGATGCACGACGCAAAATCCCAAATTCCTTCAGGGTACTAATAACTTTGTCAGACGTTGCTTTTATATATGCAGAATTCTTAGATTTCAGAGCTTCTTTATCAACTGCTATACCAAAAACATCAAATGATTGGTGACTACCTTTAGTAAGTGGCTCAGCAAAAATAAGTGTCGCTCCAAATGGATCTCTTATTGAAAATTCCATATTGCCAAACTCTGATT
>CAZMQG010000045.1:0-3862 GCA_964568625.1 uncultured Pseudomonadota bacterium
TTCATATCTCTTACCCACCTTAAATAGTTAATTTTTGTTAAGATTTAAGCTTTTATGAGCTCAACAATACTTATTTTTTATAATTTAGGCTATGCAACAAAAAATGTTCCAACCCTAAAAATTAGAAGTACACCCCAAAATACCTCGATTATTCTATTTTAATAAATAAAACAAAAGAATTCCAGATTTTATTTTGACACTTATGGAAAAAGGGTATCATACTTATGATATACTAAAAAGCAAAAGTCTACTAAGAGCCATAACCATTGTGTTTTAGAAAGTTATAAAATATAAAAACATTAAATAATTGACAAATAGAAGTAATGTCATTTAATAGTTAAAAAATTAGGGATTTAAGGATTATGAAAAACACAAATATTATGAACTTAGATTCGAAAAAAAGTACTTGGTTTACACACCTAATAATAACAGGTTTGCTATTGATAAACGCCACCCTACAAGCGCAACAATCATTTGATCAAATTAATGTAAACAAAAATGTTCATCTCCCACTTACTGCACCAATTCAGCCCATGCTTGAGTTAAGACCGATAAACACGCATTATTCTACAATTGAACGTGAAATCACAACACTTAAACAAACAGCCAGTATTAAATTTAATGAAATTAGCCTTGATGACAATAAACTTAACAGCCCTACTCTTTATAAAATAATAAAAGATATTGTTGAAAAATTTACATTAATGGCAAAAATCGAAATACCCAAGCTCTCTATATATGTAGGTAATGACAATACAACCTACAACGCAAGTGCCAATACCAAAATCTCAACTTATACCAAAACCACACGGAATTTTCACAATAAGCGAGTTGAAACCATTGTTGATCAATCTACAGAGAAACTACATAAACTTGTAATTGGAGAAGGCCTAATAAAACTTTTATTATGGAAAAACTATGGTAATAAGCTCTTGGCCGCAATTATTGGACATGAAATTGGGCATATGTGTGATACAAACAAGCAAGAATCAAAAAAATGCGAATTTTTTGCAGATTCAAAAGCAGTAGAATTTCTCGGCAAAACCGATGCAAACAATTTGACTCAAGCAATTGATATGATTACCCTTGCAAGTCACATGTATAACATTTTAACCGGGAATGCAGACTTTTTAAGGTTAAATCTTGGAGATGTACACCAGATTATTAGAATCATTGTAAATTCCATGGTTAACCAGATGCCAGAGCTTGGAGATTTGGGTGTATGTTCAACACACAAAAAATTTGGATATGTCGTAAATAAAGTCTTCCAGGACGCTCTTAAGTACTCCCTGAATCCCAAAATTGGCATGACAGAAAAAGAATTTCTTCTTATTTATGAAAAAATGTACAAAGCATGTTCAAATTTATCCGAATATATGGGCGAAGAAGAGGAACAAGAGATAAGCCAAAAATATGAATTCATCGAAAATTACACCAACCAAATTTACAATCATATTACTCATCCAACACCTCTTGAACGCAGTACAAATATTGAACAATGTATTACAAGGCTCGCATGAAAAATGTTCGCCTGGAAAAGGCTTGCCTGAAAGCAAAACTTGCGTAAAATAGTATATCTAACCGGACTTAATTAATTTTAAAAATAGAACAAAACCATTTTGGTAAAATTATGCTAATTGATGATTTAAGAGAAACTTTAAAAAGCATCGAACCCGATATCAATACAATTAAATCCTATTGGATCCAATCCAAAATTGAAGACAGGTTCAAAGAACTTGATGCAAAAATTAATGAAGAAAATTTCTGGCAAAATCCAGATAAAGAAAAAATACTAGACGAGCACCGCAAACTAAAACCTCTTATCGAAGGTTACGAAGAAATTTTCAAAAATTACCAAGAGAATATTGAACTTATTGAAATGTTCAGCGACAACGAAGAACAGTTACTAAGTATAAAAGATGAAATTTTTCCACTCTGTCGTAAAGTTGCAAATTTTAAAATCGAACTTTTACTAAATAATCCAGAAGATGCACGCCCATGCTACTTGAGTATAAACGCAGGGGCCGGAGGAACAGAATCCCAAGACTGGACATACATGCTTTTACGTATGTACCTACGTTTTTGTGAACGCGAAGGATTTAAAGTTGAAACACTTGATTCTCAATCGGGAGAAGAGGCCGGCATAAAATCATGCACCCTCTATATCAAAGGTAAAAATGCTTATGGTTTTCTAAAAGGCGAAGCCGGGGTACATAGGCTGGTTAGAATATCACCATTTGATGCAAACAAACGTCGCCATACCTCTTTTGCCGCCGTTAGCATAACACCTGAAGTTGAAGACGCAGCAATAGAAATTAAAGATGACGATCTAAGAGTTGATACTTACCGTTCGGGCGGAGCAGGCGGACAGCATGTTAACAAAACAGAATCTGCAATCAGAATTACCCACATCCCTTCCGGAATAGTAGTTCAATGCCAAATCGAACGCTCCCAGATACAAAATAGACAAACGGCAATGAAGATGTTGCGTGCAAAATTGGTAGAAAAACAGGAAGAAGAAAAACGAGCAAAAGCAGATAGTGTTGAGAAGAAAAAAATTGAATGGGGATCTCAAATCAGATCATATGTTCTTCATCCGTATAAAATGGTTAAAGATCATCGAACTGATTTAGAATCATCTCAACCTGAAAAAGTCCTTGATGGCGAAATAATGCAATTTATACAAGCTTATCTATTAGCGTTATCAAAAGTATGAAACTTTTAGCATGAAAAATTTCCACAAAAACAATTTTCTTTTAAACTCAAAAACTTTTTTTGACTCATGTGTAGAAAAAACAAAAGATTTAATTAACACTGCACACTGTGCCGAAAAATCTACCAATACAACCATTATCGTAGGCCTATCCGGAGGCCCTGATTCGGTATTTTTGTTACACGTACTAAATCAAATACAAAAGCAAAATCAACAAATCAAGCTTATTGCAACACATCTCGATCATCAATGGAGAACAGAGTCTTGGCGTGACGTAGAATTTTGTTCAAACTTATGTAAAAACTTGGGAATTGAATTTATTGCACGCAAAGCCAGTGAGCTTAATTTAGAAGTTAAATTTAATGGCTCCAAAGAAGAGCTTGGTCGAAAAATGCGTCGAACTCTTTTCAATCAAGTTTTAAAAGAAAAAAATGCCGATTTTATTGCACTTGCACACCATCTGCAAGACCAACAAGAAACATTTTTTATTCGATTATTACGTGGATCAAGTTTAAGTGGTCTCTGCTGCATGCAAGAGATTGATGGGAATTATATCAGACCATTACTTGGAATAAATAAAAAAGATATTCTTGAATATTTAGATTCAAGTAGAAATCGCGAAGCGAGATCAACCCATATTGAATATCTAATTGACCCAACAAATGTCAGTCCTGATTATCTTCGCAACAGAATCAGATCCAACGTTATTCCTGCCCTTGAACAATGCGATAAGCGCTTTAATAATAAATTTCAAAGTACACTTGAACAGTTGAAACTCGAAGATGATTTTTTAAATACACTTGCAACACAAGCATTTAAAGATATCTTCGAACAACAAATAAATTCAAAAACAGAATTAGTCAAATTAAAAACGCCATTAACAAATTCCAATCCACAACCAAGTAACTCAAATCACTGGCTGGGCAATCTCAAAAAATTCAAACTTTTACATCCGGTTCTTGCAAGACGAGTTGTGTTACACTGGTTAATTCAAGAAAAATTAGCATTTAGCCTAAGCACGAATTATCTCGATGAAATAATTAAATTCTTAAATTCGCCACGTGGCGGCCAACACATCGTGGGACAAAAGTGGAAGATTTACAAAAAATCAAACTCGTTTGGTATAAGCTTATTCGAAATAAAATCCTA
>CAZMQG010000046.1:0-2757 GCA_964568625.1 uncultured Pseudomonadota bacterium
CGCCATTTTTTGAGCTATTTATAATAACATTTCTTAGCGTTAAAGTTACATTGTCGTCAACAAGAATTTCTGCATTATCAGAAAGATTGATGGAATTTCCATGGCCTTCGATAATGCTATTTGAACCGATGTGAAAAGAATTTGAAGTTGGGATTTTTAAATTTCCGCCAAGATGTAATGAATGTCCATTACCGAATATTCTTCCAATGCCTGAATATGTTAGGTCTGTATCAAGATAAAGATCACTGCCTAGACTTAAAGTTCCCGAAAGATCGAGTAGTCCTGATACTGGAAGTGTTGTATTTAGTAGTACTGTTTTACCTGCAGGAATTTGAAATCCATTTTTAAAATTTGATGAGAATGTTGTTGTTGATGAATTATTAAAATAGATCTTTGAGTTAGAGTTTTGGGCTTGAAAGGTTGATGTTAAATTATCAAAAGTAATATCCGGTTTTAAGTTGCTGGATAGCAAAAATAAATGTATACAAAAAACAGTTATTATTTTTTTAAATTTTTTCATTATGTGTTCTCTTTTTAGTTTTAATTAACTGACATTATCATAATTTACTAACCCATCAATTTCAATTTGTGCACCTGATAATCCTCTAACATTTAAATCATAATTTGAGCCCAAAGCCGAGTTGCCAAAAATAATTGAATTGGAAAGTATTTGGGATGATGAGTTTGTGTAACGAAGTGAATAAACTGTTAGAGCATTTTGATAATTGGAGGTACTTATGAATTTCCCGTCCGGGCTAAAAGATGAAAGGATTGTATTGGCATCTGATTGATTAATTAAAGTTAAATTGTTTCCCGAAAAATAATAGACGTTGATTTTTGTAGTACTACTTTCGCTAAGAATTACATATTTCCCATCAGGACTCCAGCATGTTACAAATCCAATGGATCCAGCAAAATTTGCTGTTTTGACCAAGCTTAAGCTATTTCCGCTAAAATAATATATATAAAGTGCATTTGTAATTGATCCGCTTATTGCAACGTGTTTTCCATCAGGGCTCCATGACATACGGTTTATAATTCCTCCGTAATTTCCTGATTGTGCAACTAGAGTTAAGTTATTACCAGAAAACCTGTATATATTAAGTGTTTGTGTTGTAGCTCCGCCAGCAGCGATGTAGTTGCCGTCAGGACTCCATGATAAAGCATAAATACTTCCACCGTAGCTGGCGGATGTAGAATTAAGAGTTAAACTGTTTCCTGTAAATTTGTATACTTTTACGGTTTGAGCTGTATCTCCGCCAACGGCAAGATATTTACCATCAGGACTCCAGGATAAACCGCGAATTGTTCCACCATATACAACCGGTGTCATAACTTGAGTTAAGTTATTTCCTGAAAAAAGATATATTTTAACTGTGTATGGTGTCGATCCGCCAACTGCAATGTATTTCCCATCTGGATTCCATGCAAGAGCTCTTATATGACTTCCATAACTATCTGAAGTTGCAGTTTGGGTTAGGCTGGTTCCTGAAAAATAGTAGACATTGATTGTTGCAGGGCTGTTATTACCGCTAATTGCTATATATTTCCCGTCAGGGCTCCATTGTGTATTAATGATTGAGTTTCCATAACTTACAGTTGAAGCAATAGGGTTACCTGAATTATAAAATTCTGTAAAGTAGTTTTCAGAATTACTTGTTAACGTAACTTTGTTATCAAAAATAATTTGGCCTTTGGTTAAACGTAAGCCGGTTGTGGTGGTTCTTAGGGTTCCCCCGTCTAAATGAATTTGCGAAGTTGCATCTTGCATAAATAATAAATCTTTTGCCAAAAGTTGAGGTGTTCCGGTGGTGCTTGGCCTGAAATCAAAAATTGAGTTTAAATCAAAATTTAAAGTTGATTTGGATGTTATAAAGCTTGGCATTGGTGAACGATAAACAAGAGCATTGGTACCGGTAAAGCTTACGTCATTGTGAATAAAGAGTTGTCCGCGACTGACATAAAAATCATTTGCCATATTTAAAATTGTGTTATCAAGAGCAAGTTTACTTCTGTTTGATGTAAGTTTGATTGCAGGGTTTTCGATGCCATTTCTTGAGTTATTAATTACAATATTTCGCAGCGTTAAAGTTACGTTGTCGTCAACAAAAATTTCGGCATTGTCAGATAAATTTATTGAATTGCCGTGGCCTTCGATTATTGTGTCAGTGTCGATATGGAAAAAATTTGAATTTGGAATTGTTAGATTTCCGCCGAGATGTAAAGCGTTCCCATTGCCTGCAATTCGACCAATTCCTGAGTATGTCAGACCGGAATCAAAATATAAATCGCTGTTTAAGCTTAAAGTTCCTGAAAGATCGAGAAGTCCGGATACTGGAACTCTGGTATTTAAAACAATTGTTTGTCCTGCCGGAATGTTAAAACCGTTTTTAAAAGATGCATCTAAGTTAAGAGATGATGGTCCGATGATAAAATCAGAGTTGGAATTTTGAAGATTGATAATTGCCGTTTTATTGCTAAATAAAAGTGTGCATGATAAATTTTTTATAAAAAAGATAGAACTTATTAAAAAGATTAAAAATTTTTTTTGTGTAATTCTCATTTACATCTTTCTCTTTTTTTTTCGTTAACTTATATTGTTATAATTTAATATTCCATCTACATTAACATTTGCATCTGATAGTACTCTTACATTTAGATCATAATTTGGACCTAAGGCCGAATTTCCAAAAATAATTGAGTTAGAGATGGCTTGGGGTGATGTATTTACAACATAATTAACACCAAATATTTGCA
>CAZMQG010000047.1:0-2511 GCA_964568625.1 uncultured Pseudomonadota bacterium
TTGAGGAAGGGGCTGATATTGCCAACATGGCGATTGAGGTTGTGGAGAAAAATCCTGAGTTATTTACAGAAACTAGTAATTTATCTCAGATTATTAAAAATTGTTCCAGATTTTCAAGCGAGTTAAAGAGTGGTTCGAATAATTTTACATTTAGTTTTGAAGTTACGAGTGAGGAGGCTCGAAGACTTGGAAATGGTTGGGTTGGTGATGGCGCTAAATTAATTAGTAATGGGGAAGGAATAGTTAGTGAGATCATGACTCCTGATTATATTTTACAAAGAACATTTAGATTTCCAACGGCTAAATCAAATGGAATTCATAAAGGAAAAATTATTGCAAATTTTCAAGAACGGATTCGGGTTAATTCTAATTGTCCGTGGCAAGAAGTTAAAAATGGACATTTGATTATAAAATAGAGGATTTTATGTTTTTTTTAAAAAGCTCTTGGCTTACAAATGAATCATCAAGTATATGTAATTTGAAAAATTTTATTGAAAAAGTTGTTATTGATGTGGGAAATTCAGATGATAAAGGATCTTTAAGCTTTTCCCTTGATATTATAGGATTGGAGTGGTTTTTGGCTTTCATTTCAAATGAGGAAGATAACATTTTTTTAAAACACTCGCTGATACTTAAGAATTTAGACGAAAAATTGATAAAACATTTTATTGAAAAACAAATTCAAAGATGCAATTTAAGCAATAAGTCTGCTTTTGATTGTTTGACGAGATGTTTTGAATATGAATCTGAGGAATGGTTATATTTTGATAATGTAGATTGCAAATATATCCATGAAAATGCTCAATGGGATTTTTTGATTGATTATCCCAAGGTGTTGAATGAGGAGGATGATTGGATAAATTTTAATAAAGAGATTTATTTAAATTTGACAGATAAAACCTCAAAAAAGTCTTATAAATTTAGATTTTTTGCTGTATCACCCCTTTGGATTCAAACAAAATTTAAGAAAGATGATTACTTTTATGTAAGATATGCCATTGTATCAAAATATTTTGATTATAAGATTATCGAAAATCATGTACAAAGTATTTTTAAAAAGCTCGACTATACAAGAAATAAATTTTTTATTAATTGCTTGTCATACTATTTCGAAATAATAAATGAGTAATTGTTGAGATTAATATGTTTGGGAATATTTTGATGCAAACGAAATAATTTTAGGGATTAGATATAACTAAAGTGAATAGTGCAACTTATGAATTCCATTCCAATGTATCTATCCCTCAACGATGGAAATGTTCGAACAAGATGCAATATGAATCTTTTAGAAATTGAAACATTTTAGGAGAGCTGAGAATTTACAGTCATACACCATCAAAATAGGAACCTGCTTCATGTTAAATGTATTAAAATATTGTTTGTTATTAATAACTTTTGTTTCGGCGGTTGCACAGCAATCTGATGATTCAAAAGAATCAATTGAAAACTCAAAAATTATTGCCGAAACTTTATGCATAGATACTGATAATATTCAAGCCCAAGATTTACATATAAACAATGACTTAACTGAATTATGTAAAGAGTTTTTTATCGATGTTGCACAGATAGAATTACTGGATTTTTTCATTTTTTCCACAGCTACTATAACTCATGAATTGGGCCATGCGATTACTCTGAATGCTTTATTCGATGTGCATGATCCTGTTCAGATTCACATAGGAACGAGAACTCCAGAAGAAAACCCTTTGCTTTTTTCATTAGGAAATATGCATTTTTATAAAACAATACCATGGAGAAATGGATTAACAAAGTCGATGGAGGTATCAATAAAAAAAAATCGCGAGATTTACAGAAACATCGATTCATTGATTCGCGCGGCTTCCGGAGGATTATCAGCGGCAACCATGCTATATATTTTTCTGTCAGCAATAACAGGATACTGCGCTTACTGTGATAATAAAAAACTATCCGAAGTAACCTTGAAAAGCTTCATCAATGGAGCTAGTCCATTTTCTTACATTTTGAATACAAAAAACTTATCTATTAAACAAAAACGATTTTTAATTAATGCAACGCTTGTGATATGTTTTATATTTATTTTTGAGCTATTCTATGGATGCACCCCATACCACGGTGGAGATGGTGTAAAAATATGGAGAAAATATATGGGAGTTACAGGTGCACCGCTTAAAATAGTCCATGTCTTATCGACATTAGGTGCATGGGGCTGCTTTGCATTGCTTATAAAAAAATATTGCGATGCTCGAAAAAAACTTTCTTCTGAGCTTTCTAAAGGGTCCAGTCCCGTCGTATTGTTTTTTTTATGTTTGATGCACAAAGGATTTATTCCAAAACTCTGATGCATGCTAACACATTTTTATTGGTAATTTGGTGTACAACGGAATTGTAGAATGTGTGGGAGAAATGATAATTCAAGAGGGAGAAGAAATTTGAGGGAAATGAAATGGACCATATTAATGAATTAAAAGCCTATCACATTGTTTTGATGGTTATTTTTTTTGTTTCGAATTTGTTATGCCTGGTAGCAAA
>CAZMQG010000048.1:0-2236 GCA_964568625.1 uncultured Pseudomonadota bacterium
TTTGCGTAATCATCACATTCTTTTAGAAATGAATCCTGAGTTCCTAAAACAGCTGCAGCTAAACATGAGTTAGATAGTGAATCTTGCCTCCCATCTTCATCCGCCAAAAGAACGAATGATTTTAAAAGTCCACTACCCACATCAACCCAATGCTGAGTATTACATGTTGTTTTTCAACCACTGGCAATTCCACATGCCGCTATCGATGGATCATTTATTGCCAGCACCATGAGCCTCACACCGCCTGCAACAATTCGAACGAGATCATAAGAAAAGTCAGAAAGATTAAATGCTTTCTCTATATTTTGTTCTGTTTTTGCTTGTGCCGTTGCCTGATAAATTAATGGAGCAAAGGCTCTTACTTGAAGATTGTCCGCATAGCTTGACTGCAAATCCATCATTGTTATTCGTGTATCACAAAGCTCTTCGTGTAACTGTTTATCAAGAGCCGTGCCATAGCAGTTGCTAAAGACTTTTGCCGATGTATTATCCAGTTTTGGGGAAGAAAATGTCAAAGATCCATTCTAATTTTTAAAACGCAAATTAGATTTTAAATGTGCTGTTCACATGAAAAATATTCAACCGTCCACTCTTTATTTAATGGAGGAAGCAACTTTGATAGATACCACTGAAAATCTGTTATATCATATTCTTCTGCTATAAGAGCTTTTTGACGCTCTATACTTATATGCATTGAAAAAGTGTCTAGGCTTCCCTTTGGTTGAAATAAAAAAGTTCCCCCAATATTTGTGTCTTTCCATGTCAAAATAACCCCAATAATTTCGTCAGCTTTTTCTTTTGCATTTAATATTTTTGCTAATGTATCAAAAGACATATTTTTTTCTGCTTGCCAAGCAAAGTTATCTTTATCCCCAATTGGTAAGTAATTTATATATCCTTCTTCATTTATAAGATTCCATCCAAATCCGGTAAGAATTTTTATTACTTCAACAGGTGATATTGTTTTTGTTAAAGCAACAACAATTGATGCTGAAACTGACATATTTAAAACTCCTTTATTAATATTATTTTAGTTAATCAAATCTGAGATGAGAAAACTGGAGAAATCGCAGATCCAGAATTAACATCTACCACCCTCTAATGAATTGAAGATCTAGAGATATTTATTTCCCCTCCCAAATTTTAGTAAATTCTTCGAATTCCTTAAATTTAACACCTTGCTTAGTTAACCAATCCTGTATTTCTTTTGGTATAGGCAATTCTGAATACAATTCATATATCGCACCATTTTCTTTGGCTATATCTAATCCTCTTATAATATCCGCTTTAAAATCATTTATGTTCTGCTTAAAAGACATTGTTCTTTCCCAATATCTTCCTGACTTAGCCTCATACCATACATTTCCAATGGCACCATCAAACTCGCGAGAATTATACTTGCCCTTAACTTTAAAGCTACCACTTCCACCAAGTTGTTTTTCTAAAAAATTTTCAAACGCTTTGCCTCGTTCATTAGCAGCGTTTGCTACTTTTTTAACCGCCCCTACAAAACTGCCTTCTGTCTGGATAAGTTTTGGATTTTTCTCCACAACCTCAATCGCCATATCGGCAATATCAGCGCCTTCCTCAAGCGTAAGTTTCCCAATTCCAGCTGCATTCAGAATATATTCTTTTGCAAAAGGCGAGTTTAATGCTTCAGCCCATTGACTTAAAAGAGCACGACCTTCAACTGTTGCAGCTAACGTACCAGCTTTTAGTATTACTCCATCGAGGAAAAATGTTGTTCCAAAACTGAAGACACATTCAATTAACTCTTCATCTGACATCTTTTTAAGTTTTTCTGATGTTTCATGAAATTCTTGTCGAATTGCCTGCATCTGTACGTCGGAATGTTTTACGTAATCATCACATTTTTTTAAAAATGAATCCTGAGTTCCTAAAACAGCTGAAGCTAAACACGAGTTAGCTAGTGAATCTTGCCGGCCATCTTCATCAGCCAAGAGAACAAATGATTTTAAAAGTCCCATACCCACATCACCCCAATGCTGAGTATTACATGTTGTTTTTAAACCACTGGCAATTCCACGAGCAGCGATTTCTGGATTATTTATTGTCAAGAACATGAGTCTCACACCGCCCGCAACAATTCGAACGAGATCATAAGAAAAGTCAGCAAGATTAAATGCTTTCTCAATATTTTGTTCTGTTTTTGCTTGTGCCGTTGCCTGATAAATTAATGGAGCAAAGGCTCTTACTTGAAGATTGTCCGCATAGC
>CAZMQG010000049.1:0-1815 GCA_964568625.1 uncultured Pseudomonadota bacterium
GTTGGCTATCCCCTGACCCTTTGGCGGCTAAATATCCACAGTTTTCTCCTTATGTGTTTTGTATGAATAATCCAATTTTACTCGTTGACCCAGATGGTAGAGATGCAATTTTAGTTGTTTGGAAAAATTATCCTGCGGGAGGTTATCCATTAACTGGACATGCTGGTGTACTTCTGATTGATAACAAAACAGGATACACAAAATATTACGAATATGGTAGATACGATGATAAAAACTATGGCATTGTTAGAAGTTATGCAATAAAGGATGTAAAATTAGGTAGTGATGGTAGACCAACAGTTGAATCCATGAATGCAGTATTTAAAACCATTACAGAGAAAAGTGGAACGACCCATGGCAAAACATATGAAATGACTGGTGCTTATTTTGAAAGCGATAAATTTAAAGAAATGAATGATTATGCCAAAAGTCGTTTAAATGAGAATACTAATCCAGACAGAAAAAAATATTCTACAATGTCAAATAACTGTGGCGATTTTGCTACTGATGTATTAAAGAAAGATGAAAATATAAAAACTCCTTTAATAGAGGACCCCAGGCCGACAGGATTGATAGAACAATATAAAACTACGAGCGACTACAATGTTACATACACTCCCGGTGTAGGTACTACGGTAAACTATCCGGAAAAAACCGTACAATACAATCAAAATACTAATAAAACTACTACATCTCAAAATTGTTGGCAAAAGCTTTGGTATGGTTCAGGTAAATAATTAAAATTAAAAACAATGAAAAAAATTATTTTATACTTTCTATCAGTATTTTGCATTTTAGTTATTACTTGTAAAAGCAATTCAATTCCTAAAAAACCGGATTTAGTGCCTAATGAAGCAAATTGGCTTGGTGGAGCAGATGGTGGAGTTTGGGTCTATATAAAAAAGAAATTAAATACAGAACAATATTTAATCAATATCTACACAGATGCAGGTAATCTTTGGGTTGAAGATACCTTTAGAATAGAAGATAAATGTTTACCAATGCTATCTGATACGATTAACATATTTGACTTAATGAGTAGTTTCGATGGGAAAGATATTATTCTAAAAATAAAATCTCCAGATGACGAATATTTTTGTCGGTTACGAGATATTAATAAAGAATAAGAGAATGAACTACAAATCCGACGCTACTTCCCTTTCTGTCGTATGGCACATTTGCAACCCTCACAGACAATCCCTCCTAACCAAAGTTTGCGGCAAGAGCCTTCCAGCCCATCACACCCCAATTCACATTGTAACGGCGGTACTTCGATTTAAAAGATTGATTATATTTGACTGATAATAAGACAAAAAATAAAAAAGGCCAGGCGCTAACAGATGGTATAGTGCATGCGGGTTTCAGAGGTTTTATAAGGTTTGTAGCTCGTAAAAAAAGTCGGTGTAAACTGATAGAAAATCGCTTCGTAATCCCGCACGACACCATACCATCAAACGTTAGGGGCAAGTGAAAAAGACACAACGACAACCTGAAATGATAATTATAAAAAATGATATATCAGTGGATTTAGCTTTATGATAAGACAGTGCAAATTTGATGGAAATTTATTTTGTTTTTTTCTTCCTCCGCAAAAAAGAAACCCCATCCACCTTGCAGCACATTTCCAAGCCCCCACAAGCCAACGCCCAAACCAAAGGCTTGAAAAAGAGCTGCAATTCTGCCTACGCACAGGTGCATAATTGTTACATTTAAGCTTTGAACAAACCGAGATTGTTAAAGTTAGTATAATGAAAAAGGACATAGACAACAAACTCAACTTAAAAAACATCAAACCAACTGCAATGCGACAATTGG
>CAZMQG010000050.1:0-1523 GCA_964568625.1 uncultured Pseudomonadota bacterium
TTATCTCAAATTATAAAACTCGTTGAAGAGGCTCAAGGATCAAAACCCGAAATACAAAAGATAGCTGATAAGGCGGTAAGTTATTTTATACCAACAGTGCTAGCAATTGCTGCAATCTCATTTATATCATGGTATTTTATATTCGGTAGTACTTTCCTTTTTGCTATCACAAGCTTGATATCGATTCTTGTAATAGCGTGTCCTTGTGCATTGGGACTTGCAACGCCAACTGCTGTGACCGTAGGAATAGGAAAAGGTGCAGATCTTGGTATACTTATTAAGAACGGCGATGCTCTACAAATATCTGAAAAACTAACAGCTGTTTTATTCGACAAAACTGGAACTTTGACAAAGGGTACACCAGAAGTTACAGAAATAATTCCATTTGGAGTTTCTGAAAAAGAACTTATTAGAATAGCCGGAAGTGTTGAAAAAAATTCAGATCATCCTCTGGCAAATGCAATAGTAAGAAAATCTGAAGAGTTAAAAGTTGAGCTTACCAACAGTTCAGATTTTGACACTTTTGGGGGAAAAGGAGTTAAAGCAAATATTTCTGGAAAGGAAATTATAATAGGAAATAGGGCACTTTTAAACGAGAGGAAAATAAATATTGGAAAGGATATAGATATAAAAATAACTAAACTAGAAAACGAAGGAAAAACTACAATTCTTATAGCCTCCGACAAGAAATTATTAGGCATAGTTGGTATTTCTGATACATTGAAAGAAACTTCTAAAGATTCAATAAAACAATTAATGAAAAATGGCCTAAAAGTATACATGATAACGGGAGATAATAAAAGAACGGCCTCTGCAATTGGAGATATTTTGGGGATAAAAAATATTATTGCAGAAGTGCTACCTGAAGATAAAGCTAATGAAGTTAAGAGACTTCAAAAGAACGGAGAAGTTGTTGCATTTGTAGGTGATGGAATAAATGATGCACCAGCTCTTGCCCAGGCAGATGTAGGGATTGCAATTGGAAGTGGAACAGATGTTGCGATGGAAAGTGGGGACATAGTTCTCGTAAAAAGTGATATAATGGATGTTGTTTCAGCTATTGAATTAAGTAAAAAGGTTATGCAAAGAATAAAACAAAACATTTTCTGGGCTTTTGCATACAATACTGCACTTATTCCAGTTGCCGCAGGTATTTTATACCCATCGTTTGGCATTTCACTAAGGCCAGAATTCGCAGGTTTTGCCATGGCAATGAGTTCAGTGACAGTCGTAACTTTATCATTAATGTTGAAAAAGTTTAATCCTAAAAAAATTGAGAGGTGATATTTTGGCGATTGATCCTGTTTGTAAAATGACAGTTGATGAAAAAACTGCAAAGTTTAAGAGTGATTACAAAGGCAAAACATATTACTTCTGTGCACCAGGCTGTAAAAAAGTATTTGACCAAAGTCCAGATAAATATCTAAAATAGATAACCAAAAGTTTTATAAGCATTTATAAAAATGGTTTGTTAGGCCCCGTTAGTCTAGTCCGGTCAAGAATGCGGCCCTTTCGAGGCCGTG